>NZ_QFFJ01000002.1:3600000-3962705 GCF_003308995.1 Chitinophaga flava
TCTTCCTGCAAGGCCTGGAAAGCCTCTCCCTGCGCGTACAGCGGACGGTAGACAATGCCCTGCACCTGGCCCAGTGGCTGCAAGAGCAACCACAGGTTGAATATGTAAACTATCCTGGCCTGCCAGATAACAAATATCACCATCTGGCTAAAAAATACCTGCAGAATGGCTTTGGTGGCGTGCTGAGCTTCAAGATAAAAGGAGGAAAAGAAGCCGCTGATAAATTCGTGCAGTCATTACAGTTAATCTATCACCTGGCTAACGTAGGCGACAGTAAAACACTCATCATTCACCCGGCTACCACTACCCACTCACAGCTCAGTGAACAGGAACAAAAAGCAGCCGGCGTAGAACCTGGTCTGCTCAGGATTTCCCTTGGAGTGGAACATATAGAAGATATTAAAGAAGATATTAAAGAAGCATTTAGTGCGTAACATTGATTGGGTCCAGGGCTAAAGCCCTGGACTATTTTTGTAAGTATTGTTAATCTCCTTTCCCCAGTTTGATCTTTACTTTTCCATCACTACCCGACACTGCATGAAGGCGGATAATGATTCCCCGCCGGCTTCTGCGCCGTTTTTCTTCTTTGTCTGTAATGCCTGAATCCTTTGCCGGGTTACGCAAAGGAATTTCCATATTGATATTAGTACCTCCTGTAAAACCATAAACGCCGTTGAGGTCTATATTGACGGCACTGGAGGCGATACGCATGGGAGGGATATTGATTTTAGTGCCCTGCAATTGCAGGGTATTGCTGAGGTTTTCAAATGTAATGCTGTCGAGGCGACGGCGGCGGAACAGAAAATTACCGATATCTTCCAGTGGTCCGAAATTAAGCAGGGCACCGTTTTTCAGGTTGAAGTTGACCGTACCGAACAGTGAATGTTTAACCAGATTTCCATTGTCGAGCACATTCCCTTTGATGTCTGCTTTGGCAGACACAACGCCTCTGAGATTCTCCGACTTCAGGGCAGACTGGCCAAAGTTGTCAAAAGCATAAAACAGCTGTGCAATGCGAACGTTGGCGATATTAGCGTTTACCTTGAAAGTATTATTCACGCCCTGCTGATGCACGCTACCGGATACCTGGGCGGTACCTCCTGCATGCTGGAAGGCCATTTTATGCAACAGCAGATCTGATGCCGTCAATGACAAGGCAGCCGACACGCGCTGGGCGGTAAAATGCTGAAACACCACTTTATCCAACAGCACGTCCATCCTCACATTACTGGCTGCCAGCACTTTGTCCAGCTGTTTACCTACACGACTGAGCTGCCGGGCTTTTTTATGAGGATCCGGGGCCTTTCCTTTCTTACGGGCACCAAGAAAACTCGTAAACTCGTTCAGGTCTACCAAAGCACTTCGGATTTTCCAGTCCAGTTCTATTTTCTCCGGGTCCGCAAAGTATAGGTTGAGTAAATTGCGGACTGTTCCTTCCATTTGCAGGGCGCTTTTCTGTGATCGTAACCGTACATTTTGCACCAGCAGATCCTGACCTGTGAACTGTAGCGTGGCACTACAGTCATGGAACGTGAGGTCACGCGGCAGATAGGTAAAACCACCGTTCTGTATTTTAACCACGCCCTGCAGTGAAGAAGGGGTATTATCATTTTTCAGTACAGGCCCGGTATAGTTAAGGTCCGCCGTGGCTGTACCTTCTCTGAACTCAAGCGGCACATCTCCTGCCGCCGTATTAAGATGTGACAACGGAAATGCAGATTCGAAATGCCCATGTAACAGCGGTTGTTTAAGATTCAGTACGCGGATAGTATCTGCCTTCAGCGGTATTCTCCCCAATGACGCCTGCAGCTGGAATATGGTAACTGCTGAGTTTTCATCACTATGTCCCGCGCCGGGCAGCATCTCATTGTTGAACCGCCCTGTAAAACTACAGTTCTCCCATTCTCCCATATCAGTGACCAGCGTATTGCGGGATGTTTTCCAGGTCACGACCACATGCGGGGTATCCAGGTATTTCATATGTCCCTGCAGGGTAGCTTCAGCATCCAGTGGTGCTGTCAGCTGAATGTTGGCGAGTTTGCCGGAGATATTGGGAGACAGCCAGGAGGCCGCATCCTTCAGTAACACCTGATTGGCGTTGATCCTGAGGAAGAATGGTGGTGGCTTCTCAGAAAAATCAAAGGTTCCTGCAATCTGTACTGGGGTCGCATCTATCTTAATCTCTTGTTGAGGTACAATCAGCTGCTTGGTAGCTCTTTTATAAAACAGTGAGAGATTAAGTGCGAGGGTTTTATTTCTCAGGTAACTGCCTTTGTTAGTATTAAAGGCAAAGTCCCTCGCTTCCATCCGGGAGCGCATGTCCAGATGCAGGCCAGAATCGGTACTGTTGAGCCGGCCATACATCTCCTGGATATCGAGCTGGAAAAGCTTAAACTTCTGCTGATTATCTATCGTGAAAGTAATGTGTGCCATGGAGAAGCGACGGATATTGGCATCCTGTGAGCTACCTTTCTTCTTACCGGCATTACCTGTCAATACAGAAGTATTGCTGTATCCTGTACTGTCGGTGTACAAATAGATGATACCTTTTTCGAGAGCAACCTCTTTTACATCTACGTGCTTGCGTAACAGTGATAACGTATTCACCTGTACGAAAATATAATCCAGATCGATCAGCGCATGATGATGCTGTTGCCATAGGCTATCATGTAGTTCTACTCTTTTAAGTGCTATAGATACGTTGGGAAAGCTTCTGAAGAAGGAGGGTTGCATATCTCCAATAGAAAACTCTCCGTTGATGTTCTCATTCAGCTGATCTGTAATCTGCCGGAGGAAGGCAGTTTTGTTGGCTTTCATATACCAGGCCAGTCCGAGTAACAAAACAATGACCAGTGCAATGAGGCTTCCCGCTGTAATCAACACGACCTTTAGCCATTTACGCATGTAGTGGAAGTTTTAATGCTATAACAGTCAAATACTTAAACAGTTTACGAAATTTTTCTGATTTATGGCGTGTCGGAACTGAGCGCTTACACTATTGCACATAAAAAAACAGCGAAGAGATATCTCTTCGCTGTTTATATAAAACATTCTCAATTGAAAAATCCTGTCGTTAATCGTCCAGTTTGAGTACTGCGAGAAACGCTTCCTGTGGCACTTCCACGTTTCCGATCTGACGCATACGTTTTTTACCTTCTTTCTGTTTCTCGAGCAGTTTACGTTTACGGGAGATGTCACCACCGTAACATTTGGCGGTAACGTCTTTACGCATAGCACTGATGTTTTCACGGGCAACGATCTTGGCACCGATAGCTGCCTGGATCGCGATGAGGAACTGCTGACGGGGCAGCAGGTCTTTCAGTTTCTCGCACAGCTTGCGGCCGAAGTCCTGCGCTCTGCTGCGGTGGATCAGGGCGCTTAAGGCGTCCACTTTATCACCGTTGAGGAGGATATCCATTTTCACGATATCGCTGTCGCGGAAACCGATCGGTGTATAGTCGAAAGAGGCATAACCACGGGTCTGGCTCTTCAGTTTATCATAGAAGTCGAATACGATCTCTGTAAGCGGTAATTCAAACATGAGCTCTACACGGGTGGTGGTGAGATAGCTCTGGTTAAGGAGAATACCACGTTTACCCAGACAGAGGGTCATAATGTTACCGATATATTCCGGTTTGGTGATGATCTGAGCACGGATGAATGGCTCTTCGATTCTCTCCATACGGGTAGGATCGGGCATTTCGCTCGGGTTATTCACAATCACAACACCTTCATTGGTAGTATGCGCAATGAAGCCTACGTTTGGAACGGTGGTGATTACCGTTTGGTTAAACTCTCTTTCGAGGCGTTCCTGGATAATTTCCATGTGCAGCATTCCAAGGAATCCGCAACGGAAACCAAAGCCCAGCGCCTGAGAGGTTTCCAGCTCATAGGTGAGGGAAGCGTCGTTCAGCTGGAGTTTGTCCATACATTCCCTCAGCTCTTCGAAGTCTTCGGTCACTACCGGGAAGATACCGGCAAATACCATTGGTTTTACTTCCTGGAATCCTTTGATACCTTCTTCGCAAGGATTGGCAGCCAGGGTGATGGTATCACCCACTTTTACTTCCTTAGCGCTTTTGATACCAGTGATGATATATCCCACGTCGCCGGCATGTACCTCTTTTCTGGGTTCCAGCCCCAGTTTGAGGATACCCACTTCATCCGCTTCATATTCTTCGCCGGTATTAACGAATTTGATTTTATCGCCTTTTTTGATGGAGCCGTTGTATATGCGGAAGTACGCGATGATACCACGGAAAGAGTTGAACACGCTATCGAAGATCAATGCCTGCAGCGGAGCGTCCAGGCTGCCTTTAGGGGCAGGGATACGGTTTACGATGCCTTCCAGAATCTCTTCAATACCGATACCGGTTTTACCAGAGGCCAGCAGGATATCTTCATCCTTCACACCGATCAGTTCGATGATCTGGTCTTTCACCTCTTCAATCATGGCACCTGGCATATCAATTTTATTGATAACAGGGATGATTTCCAGGTCATTTTCCAGAGCGAGGTAGAGGTTGGAGATCGTTTGTGCCTGAATACCCTGAGCGGCGTCTACCAGCAGCAGCGCACCTTCACAAGCAGCCAGTGCACGGGATACTTCATAGGAGAAGTCTACGTGGCCAGGGGTATCGATCAGGTTGAATGTATATTTTTCACCGTTTTTGGCGGTATAGTCCATTTGGATAGCGTGACTCTTGATGGTGATCCCTTTCTCACGTTCCAGGTCCATATCATCCAGCACCTGCGCTTGCATGTCACGGTCAGAGATGGTTTTGGTAAATTCCAATAATCGGTCGGCCAGGGTACTTTTACCGTGGTCAATATGGGCAATGATACAAAAATTGCGAATATTCTTCATATGTTGATTTACTGGTCTATTGGCGGTTAATTGTCCCCTTTAAACCTTTTACAGGGCGCAAAGGTATTAAAATTAGTTTATTAGTCAGCGGTTTAAAGCGATTATGTTTTGATAAACATGCTACATGCGGATTGTCAATTTTTCATATATTAGTATAAATCCCTTCCCGGGGTTTATTTTATTCACCTAAAAACAATAGTATGGACCTGAAAGCCCAATTTGAACAAGCCGTGACAGACAGTAAAACCCTCTCTGAAAAACCGTCCAACGACATCCTACTGCAATTATACGCCCTTTACAAACAAGGTAGCGTAGGAGATAACAATACAGAACCGCCTTCCAACCCCTTCGATTTTGTGGCTAAAGCCAAACATGAAGCCTGGGATGCCCTGAAAGGCAAAACCCAGGAGTCGGCGATGCAGGATTATGTTGCCCTTGTAAAGGAATTACAGCAGAGCCAACATTGATGGTATTTTTTCTGATGCTCCTGATGAGGGAAGATTAAATCACATCTGACAAGCGAAGATCGAAGCGGAAGGATAACAATACATTTCCATTCTGCTTCGATCTTCGTTCATGAGGAGCATCAAAAAAATCAGTAGACGAGCGTATTACTATACTGCTACAACGTTACGGTACAGTAACATTATCATCAGGGTTCACGTCGGGTACCCAGGTGCTTCCCAGAGTTACCTTTTTAATCTTTTTGGGAGATGTGAACGACAGGCCTACTGTTTTATTTCCTTTTTCCCAGACTGCTATGCTTTTGTGCAGTTTAAGTGTTGTATTATCATCGAAGTAAACCGTTACATCTACCGGTACGGGTTTGGTTCCTTTGGAGAGAATACTGATGTCCCAGTTCTGTCCCTTATGGGTAACCTTTTCGATCGCCAGATCAGGATAGCCGTTATCAAAGAACCAGCTTTGCCAGAACCAGTTCAGGTTTTTACCGGATCCCGTGTTTATACAATTAAAGAAATCATATGGCTGCGGATGTTTGCCATTCCACAGGCTGATATAATGGTGCAGTGCTTTCAGGAACAAGCTGTCACCTAACATGTCCTTTACATACAGATAACCGAGGCCTGGTTTGGGATAAGAGTTTGTCATGTAGGCGTCTGTCAACTGGTTGGACGGAGTCATGATAGGCAGGTCCTGCAGTTTGCCGGCGATACTGTTATAGTTGGACATACCATAATTATCCACGATAGTAGAGTCTACCATGGGTGAGATGATCCATTCCCCGATAGTGGCCCAACCTTCGTCCATCCAGGCGTAGAGCGTTTCATTGGTACCCATGTAAAAAGGGAACATCGTATGAAAGATCTCATGGTCTGTCAGCTCTACTGCCTGGGCTTTATTTGCCAGCGGGTTATCATTTACCATCATGGGATACTCCATCTGGTCCAGGCCGTCGAACACACTGATATGTGAATACGGGAAGGGCCATTTAGGAAACTGGTGACTCATTTTATCCACGGTAGTCCGTGCAAAGTCGATGACTTCAAAATAGTCCAGGTGACTGGGATTAAACGCCACATCTACCCTGCTACGGCGTTTGGTATTGTGGTCTACTTCCACGCTGGCAGCCTTCCACAGGTAGTGGTTGCTGGTGGCGAAGGCAAAGTCCGGCACATTGGCGGCTTCAAAGCGCCAGGTATTGACTGCATTGTTTTTTGAAATCTTTCCTCTGCGGAGATCTTCCTTATCGATGATATCCACTATATCATTACCCTTCTCTGCGCGGGCAATGCGTTCCAGGTAAGTATCATTATATACTTCCTGTCCGTTTTTCAGATCACCGGTAGCCCATACCTGGTAACTGCCCGGTACGGTAATGGCTACCCGAAAGTCACTGAAGTCATTGTAAAACTCAGTAATACCGGTGTAGGGTATCATATCCCAGCCACAGATATCATCGTATACGGCTATACGCGGGAAGAAATAGGCGATGAAGTAAGCGCCTGTGTCTACAGAGCCGGTACGGATATGTGTGTTCTCATTCAATATATAGGAGAAGTCAAGGGAGATGGAGGTCTGTTCACCGGGAGCCAGTTCATTAATGGATACCGGCATGTTGGTACCTACAACAGATGGAACTGTTTTCTGCACACCTTTGACTTTGAAATTAGTGATGGCTACTCCTTTGTGAAGGTCCTCTGCTGTCACCACCATATTACGGACAGCGCCATGCTGGAAGAGATTGGAAAACAACTTAAAGTTCAACATCCGCAAGGTATCCGGGCTGTTGTTGGTATAAACGATGGTTTCCGAACCGGACACCTGGTTGGTAGCAGGTTCAAATTTTACCTGAATATCGTAGCTGGCCTTATTCTGCCAGTATTTTGGGCCTGGGGCACCGCTTTCACTGCGGGTGTTTTTGTCATACGCCTGCCGGATGTTTCGCGGCATAAACAGAGATTGTGCGACCAGTTGTTGCCAACCACCGAGCAACAATAATAAAAGAATGCGCTTTGTCTTCATAAAATCAATCATAAATGCTCCTGTTGACAGGAAGCGGGTCATGCTTCAAAAGTAGGTATTTAGGCGCGGAAAAATATTTTTCAGCAGGAGTCATTCAACGATTAAAGATCAGTGTCCGGTTTTAGCGCTGTCTGCCCGGGCCTTTATTGCCGCGCTGTCCGGGTGGTGGGCGGCAGAGTCCTGCCCCATATAGTAAGCTCCACTGGTGTTTTTAACGACCACTACATTCGGGGCCACACTGTGCCGTTTGCCGGTGTAATTGGTAACCACCCCTTTCCGTTCCATGTCTTTCATTGTTTTTTTATCGAAAAGATACTGAGGATGTTTTTCCGGGCGCAGTCCATTGTCGAACTGAGCTTCTGCTCCCATGGCAGGAGCCGAATAAATCTTCCGGGAGTTGTTGCAAGCCCATAGCAACACTAAAAGCAACCAGCTGTGTCTCATGCAAAAACGGATAAAGGAGGTGACTATAGGTAGGGGGACATTGGGGACTTTTTTAGAAAACGGGATTCCAATCTGTTTATTATGCTAAAAAGACAAGTAGCATTTTGTAATTAGACGAAGGTGTATTAAATTTAACTGATATTAATTGATTGTCATTCCCTTGTTTACTAATATTTTATATATTTAAGCCCTATTTAGTTTCCCGATGAATCCCTCATCCAGACTAAATTGAGAAAAAGTTATTATCAACAAAACACTATGAAAGTATCTACCACCTGCTTCCCGAGCGTTTTTGAAACGGCATTTGGGAACACTGAAAATTCAAGCAAGGACCTACTCAACGGCTTGAAGATTAAAAAAGACGAAACCTGGTATCTGGTGGGCAATCTGGCCAAGAGAGGTGGAATCAATCCGGGAAGGATTACCAATGCAGCCCCTACCGAAGAAGACTATGAAATCCTGTTCAAAGCGGCCTTGCTCAATACAGCGGATAAAGTGCAACAGCCTATTGCACTCACTATGGGATTCCCTTTCTCTACCTACAATGTTTACAAAACAGCAGCAGAGCAGTTTTTAAGCAAAAGACATTTCCTGATCGACTATGATACACAGACTTTCAATACCAAAGGCTCCTTTAAAAAAGCCATGTTTGATATTGAGAAGTATGAGATCATCCCTGAAATTGTAGGGGGTATCATCGGGCTGAAAAAGACGATCAATGAACCACAATTGGACAATTTCATCGCGATCAGTATTGGCTTTGGTACGATAGAAGGAGGCATGGCTACTGGCGATGGCCTGGTACACCGTACCTGCTTCAGCTCTCACGGTATCCGTTATGCTGTCAATAACCTGACCCGTGAGCTGAACCAGAAACATTACCTGGAGATGAAAAACGAACACCAGGTGGATGATGCGTTTATGAAAGGGTCTATTTTCACCAACCGTAAGCGGATCGACCTGCGTGAGATGCGTAAAGGTGTACTGACACAGTACTACAAAGAAGTAGTTTCTCCGCTGATGCGCAGTTACTTTACCGATCTGGATTTTGAATCCTGCGAAAAAATCTACCTGATGGGTGGCGGTGCTTACTATAAAGAACTGACCGATGCCTTCCAGGAAGAATTCAGGGATTTTGTTCCGGTGGAAGTAGCACCTGAACCTGAAAAACTCATGAGTATTGGTTATCTTTACAATAGTCTTCGGATTTCGGACAACAAACCTCAACGGAGTGTAGGATTAGACCTTGGTAACTCCAGCTCTATCATTTCCACTTTCGATGACGAACATCAACCAATTGTAAACAATCCCATTCCCATCACCCTCTAATTTGTTTGTGTGAGAAGTGTGAGACATTTTTTCCGAAACATCATTGTACCGGGAGCATTTCGTATCCCTAAAGAAGTATCCGTAAACGGCAGCATTGACGCTACCATTTCGGGGCGGATAGATGGAAACGTTAAAGGCAACGTAAAAACTACCGGTAAGCTGGTAGTAAGCGAAACCGCCAGTATACGCGGGCATATTTATGCTTCCGACCTCGTTGTACATGGAAAAGTGTATGGAGACGTGTATATCAGTAACAAAGCTCACATCAGTAATCAGGCTTTTGTAAAGGGAGATGTGAATGCCATCGTTCTTGAACTGGAAGAAGGCGCCGTAGTAGAAGGCGCCATCCGTAAAAATGTGCAGCCAGTACCTAAGACGGAAACACCTCCTGTTGCAGACCATCACCATCAGGTGGTAGGCGAAGCAATCCCCGCTCCTGCTGCACCCGCAGCCAATCAAGAAGAAGAAGAACAGACCACCAGTTGGTTCTAACTTGTCCTGACTAAACAACGTATAGACAATAACGTTATTTAAAGAGGCTGCCCGGAAATTCCAGGCAGCCTCTTTTATAAATACATAATCCTTTTATTTTTTCAATGGCGTCAGCAGGTGCATGAGGCCATTCATTTTTATGACCAGCATTGTTTCCAGCATCATACCCAGCTTCCCCTTAGGAAAACCGTTACGCTGAAACCATTCCAGATAGCTGACCGGCAGATCGCACAAAACCACATCTTTATACTTCCCAAAGGGCATCTTCATGGTCACCAGCTGTTGCAATATCTCCGGGTTGGGTTGTGTCATCTCCATAAACAATCACTTAAAATAGGGCAAGATAAAACTATCACCCGTATTTACCATTCTTCTTTATGCCTAATATTTTTATACTGTTATAAAATAAATCCTGCTATGAAATTGTAGCTTTTACCATAGAGCATAGCAAGATCATCAGTGACCATAACTACTACGACCTGTAATAAACGACTATCAACGTTTCAACAAACCTCCGTTCTGCAGCGCATCTGCCACCTTTTTGGCATACGCAGCAGCAAAGGATTCCAGGCTGTTAGGGTTGTAGGTTTCTGACTGGCCAGACCATACCAGTTTCCCGTTCTGGTTCAGGTCGTACAGATTGCTTTCGAGGAAGTAGATTTTGTCGGTGGTATAGTATCCCGGAGAATATACTGAATTGTACATATAACCGTAGTATCCCCAGAAATTGCCGTACCAGCCGTATGCCGGATAAGGCGCATACATCACTGAGCCCGGTACATACCGGGTTTCAGATTCTTTATTAATGAGGGATACAGTCAGCACCGCATTAAAACCAGCCGCTTCAATTTTACCTGAAGCTGTTTTTATGGACTCTTCTTTTTTAGGGTCGAAGTTAGGAGGAAACAGGTCTGTGCTTTTACCGGCTGCCACCCCGTGAGCCTGCAGCTGGGCAGCCAGTTTGCTTTCCACAATTCCACGGGCGGAAACGTTGGAACTCAGGCCCGCTACCAGGATATTATGATAACCACCAGACTGGGCAGAAGGATCCTTCCAGCTACCAGTCATGTGTACGCTTGTTCCGCAAGCTGCCAACAGCAGCAAACCCAGCAGCATCCAACATCTCTGCAGGCCGCGGCTTAAAGTTGCAATTTGTGTACGCATAAACTTTTTTTTAACAATAACTGGCAAAAAGGCTTATTATCTATATAGGTAACACCCACAAACTCAAAATGTTTAGGTCAAAATGGGACATATAGCCATGAACGTGAATTAATTATGCGTAATTGCTCACCATTTTATCACAGAATAAAACGTACATTTATAACCTAGTGACCGCTATAAAATATGTATAAGAATAATGGAGAACTGAAAACACTGTTGTTGGTAGACGATGATCAGGATGACCAGGAGCTGTTTAAGTTGGCACTGGCAGAACTGAATCATCCGATACACTGTTTTACAGCAGGCAATGGCCAGGAAGCACTGGACCAGCTATGTACCCGTGCTTACCGCCCGGACCTGATTTTCCTGGACCTGAACATGCCATTGATGAATGGTATTGTGTTTCTGGAAAGAATCAAAGACATAGAACACCTGAAAGATATCCCGGTGATCATTTACAGCACCAGCGATGAACCCCGCGAGATGTTGACCGCCCGCTCTATGGGCGCGGTAGATTATATCATTAAACCCGCTCGTTTTAATGAGCTGTGTAAACTTTTACAGGTAGTGTTAACCAGGGGAGCAACGACGACCCCGTTTCAGCAAGACTAGGCCTCCTGCCGGCAGGCAAAGGCCACCCGATAGAATTCATATCCTTCCTCCTTTTCTCTTCCATCCAGATAAAGTGCCCGGTATTCATCTGCTCCCAGGTCTTTCATCAATGTAAAGCCATACTGTTTTAAATAAGCACTGAGCGCTTCCGGCTCAAAACCAAAAGTCCATTTCTCTTCCAGGTTGGCCACATCATTCAATAGTTTTTCCGCCCCTATAAAGGAGGTTGGGTTTTCCAGCACATCCAGGTGGACGTAGGTAAATATCACATAGGAGCCAACCGCAAAACGTTGCAGAAAGGCAAACGTGCTGTTGATGGCTTCAGCGGTGAGATAGTTGGTCACCCCTTCCCAAATTACCGCAGTAGGCAATGAAAAGTCGAAATGATGTTGTGCACTCAGCTGGTCGAGGCTCTGGCGGTTGAAGTCAATCTGGTAATACCGGATATGTTTGGGTATATGCAGCTGGCTCAATCTCGACAGCTTATATTTTGCCGTATTGGGATGATCAATCTCTATTACCGGAATATTGTGTAGAAAAGGTAGTCGCAGGCCACGGGTATCGAATCCTGCTCCCAGTATCATTACCTGCTTTGCTCCTTTGCGGACAGCTTCTTCCAGCAGTTCGTCGATAAGCCGGGTACGGGCGATACCGGAAGTATAGGCGCCGGGAATTCTTTTATGAATAATATTTTCAGCCATACTGCGAAAAGCCCGCAGGTGGCTTAATCTGGCTGCTATCCTTAATCCTGCAGGCAGAAAAAGATGCGCATATTTATCAGTGAATAATCTGCTGGTTTTGGAACGGGTTGTTTCCATTGCACGGAATAACGCCATATACTGGGCTGTTTTACTCGTGGCGGTAGCTTTCATAGTGTTGTGTCTTTTTTGGGAGAAAGACAATTTACACAATCAGGCCCAATTTTCACAACGTTATTTCAGGGAGATGTGATCATAGGGTATATAGTTCTCCCATTCCCATGGCGTATACACGTCACCGATAGCGGTGGCCAGCAGCTCCCTGAAAATACTTTCCCCGTTGTCGCTATTGGTCATGATGGCGATAGCGATCTGTTTATCCGGAAAAGCGATGGTATAATGCCCCCATCCTTCGCTATGGCCTTCCTTAAAGAATGCGGTCCCATATGGCGTTTTGAGCAAGCCGATGCCAAGGCCGTAAAAGATGGTGGTAGTAGCAGGTGTTTTATCATATACCCAGGCGTCGTTGCCAAATTGTTTTTTGGATAGTACTGCTATCTGCGGCCGGCGCATTTCCGTTATGCTTTTGCTGCTCAGGCCTTCGCCGGTGAGCATAGCAGTAATAAAGCGGTCCCAGTCGGTGATGCTGGTATACAGGGAGCCTGCAGCGTGCGGGCTGGTCCGCTGATCAAACTCGTATGGATGTTGCAGACTGTCGTGTCCCTGGCAATGCCTGTCATTAAAGGCCTCCTGCCAGATATAACTGCTGCGGTCCATTCCCAATGGCTTAAATACTTCCTCCTGTGCGATGGTCTCATAGTTTTTGCCTGTGAGCTGTTCCAGTACAAACTGCAGCAGATAGAGCCCTTCACCGGAATAACCATAGAGGGTGCCGGGATCTGATTTGATGTGCAGTTTTCCATCCAGTTCAAAACCGCGGTAATTGGGAAAGCCGGTAGTATGATCGAGACACATGCGGGCAGTGATACACTCGTATCTTTTATCATTGCGGATATCCTGATATCCTCTTGTTTTTTTGGTGAAGACATAATCAGGTAAAGGTTTAGGAAGATATCTCACCAGTGGTGTATCCAGATCAATGACATGCCGTTCAGCGAGTTTCATCACGCAATAGGCAAATACAGCCTTGCTATAGGAACAGGCCCAGAATATGGTGCTGGTATCCATTGGGATGCCTTTGGTTTTATCTGCAAAACCAAAGGCCCTGACATATACCGGTTTGTTTTTATTAAAGACGGATACAGTCATGCCGGTCACCTGCGCGGTGTCTATGAGCTGCCGGATTCGGGTGGTAAGGGAGTCTGCGGAGATGGTAGTATTGTTGATACGCTGGATACGTTGTCCTTGTGTATGGCCGCAGAACAGGAGGACAGTCAGCAGCATAACGAGTAGTGCTTTCATTGTAAAGTGTTTTGCTAACGAGGAGTGTAAAAACATGCCTAAATAACAAAACAATGATTTTCAATAATTTAACCATTACACACCTGGTTAAAAATGTCCGGAAATGGTCATCCTTGTGCGGTCCCGTGACACACAGTACAAAAAAACCGGCGTTCCCTGCGGTGGTTTCATATTTTTTTGCGATTATTGCAAAAATATCCATATTTTTAGAAAATATTCTAAATCGCACCGCGAAAATGAGCCACTCTTTAAATATTGACAAATTAGATTTGCAAATCATTTCGGAAATGTCAACTGATGCCGGCATCTCCTATGCAGAGCTGGGGAAAAAACTATTTGTTTCCGGGGGTACTATCCATGTACGTATCAAAAAGCTGCATGAAATGGGCGTTATCAAAGGTACCCGCCTGCAGGTGAATCTTCGGGCAATTGGTTACGACGTACTGGCTTTCATTGGCATTTACCTCGAGAAAAGTTCGCTGTATGAAAGTGTAGCCAAACAGTTACTGAAGATACCGCAGGTAGTACGGTTAAACTATACCACCGGCGCCTACAGTATGTTTGCAGAAATCATCTGTAAAGACAGCGCAGAACTGCGTAAGATCCTGCAGGATGATCTGCAGCATATCAAAGGGATAGAACGTACTGAAACCATTATTTCCCTGGAAGAAAGCTTCTCCCGGCCGATCAACGTCAGCGAGGTGCTTTAAAGACTTTGTATTAGCATAAAAAAGCAAAGCGGCCATCGACATTGTGTCAATGGCCGCTTTGCTTTTTATATTCTTTTAACTGGTGCCCAGTTTGCGGGTATCGCGGGTACCGGCATACAGTTCGTATTCAAGGAGACGGCAATCGAGGGTACTATTGTAGAATTCAATCCTGCGTTTGGCTTTAAGGCCTATTTTCTTTGCCAGGTCGAGGTTACCGGTAAAAATGTAACCGTGGTAGCCTCCGCATTTTTGTTTCATGAAGTCACCAATACGGCTATACGTTTCTTCCAGCTCGGTGATTTCTCCGAGGCGCAGACCATATTCGGGGTTCATGAATACCACGCCACCGGCATCCGGTGGTACAGGAGTGGCGGCAAAATCGCAGACGGAGAAAGTGATCATATCGGCTACTCCGGCAGCTCTGGCATTTTTACGGGCATTCTCTACGGCCTGAGGGCTCAGGTCTGTAGCAATGATGCGCAGGTCGGGCACTTCCACTATTTGTTTTTCCAACCGGCCCCTCTCCTCGTGGTAAACGTTTTCATCGTAGCCTTGCAGGTGCATAAAAGCGTAATTGGTGCGGAAAAGACCAGGACGGCTGTTGGTGGCAATCAGGGCTGCTTCAATGGCCACGGTACCGGAGCCACACATCGGGTTAATAAAAGGCGCTTTGCGGTCCCAGCGGGTGGCCAGGATGGTGGAGGCAGCCAGGGCTTCCAGCATGGGCGCCCGTCCGGGTATTTTACGGTAGCCATGACGGCCCAGAGAATCGCCGGAGGTATCTATAAATATTTCTGCCTCTTCATTTTTCCAGAAAAGATGAATGACAGCACCGCTCAGCTCAGCACCAGTAGACGGTCTTGAGCCGGTTTTATCGCGCATACGGTCTATTACCGCATCTTTCACACGCAGGTTGGCGAACATGCTGTTTTTAATGGTATCGTTCTGTACGTTGCTGGTAATGGAGAAATAACCATCCGGATGCAGAAGTGTTTCCCAGGGAATTGCATTGACCCGCGCATAGATTTCGTCGGCATCCCGGGCGTCAAATTTCCGGAGGCTGTATAAAACCTGGCTGGCACAGCGCAGGTTCAGATTAAGCCGGATACATTCATTGATAGAGGCAAACAGGCGCACACCCGTTACAAAAGTTTCTTCAACCTTAAAACCCAGTTCGTTTACTTCCTGCTCCAGGTAAGGCGCCAGCCACTTATGGCAGGTGATGGTTACCAGAGCTTTCTTCGTGTATAAAGACGTCATCCGGCAAATGTACGGATTTACGATTTAGGGATTTACGATTTAGGACGGTAGTATTTACTTCAAATCACTAAATCGTAAATCCCTAAATCCCTAAATTTCATTGGCAGCTGTGAGAATAACGGGGTCACCATCTGTAATGACGATGGTATGTTCATGCTGGGCCACAAAACCGCCTCTATTACCGATCAGTGTCCAGCCGTCCTGAGCCTGGTTGGCATAGTTGGAGCGGGTAGAAATAAATGTTTCTACAGCCACCACGCTGTTTTTGCGGAAACGCTCCTTATTACGGCGTTCGTAGCAGTTCAGGATATCTTCGGGTGCTTCGTGCAGGCTTCTTCCTACACCATGCCCTGCGAGATTACGGATCACGGTAAAGCCGGCGCGTCCGGCTTCGTTTTCGATCAGTTTGCCGATGTCAGCGATCTTCACGCCGCCTTTTATGCTGTGAAGGGCTTTGTAAAGGATAGTACGGGAAGCATCCACCAGTGGCTGATGCTGATGCAGGTCCTGTCCCAGTACAAAGGAGCCACCGTTATCTGACCAATAACCATCCAACTCTGCAGACACGTCGATATTTACCAGGTCTCCTTCCTGCAGGATCTTTGTTGCAGAAGGGATACCATGTGCGATCTCATTATTTACACTGATACAGGTCCAGCCCGGAAAACCGTATGTGAGCCTGGGAGCTGACTTTGCGCCCAGCTTTTTTAATATTTCACCACCATACTCATCCACTTCTCTTGCAGACATTCCCGGCCTCGCATAGTACCTCATTTCCTTTAAAGTAGTGGCTACTGCCTCGCTCACTCTTTTCATTCCCTGTAAATCCGATTCTGATGTAATAGACATATCCACTGGTTTTGGTGTAGTTAAAGGTAGGGAAACCCCTGCAAAACATCAAATTGAGTGAAGCTATCTATCTTCAGAAATCAATGTACTTTGCTGGTACGTGATCTGTTAACCAAACATTGTTTGCTGACTTGTAGAACTTCACGCCGTCGCGGTGCATGCTGCCACTGCGTACGGTTAATATTACCGGCAGGCCGCGCCGGGAGCCTACAGCCTGGGCTGTTGCCTTTAATTCAGACAGGTGTACATGATGACGGCTCATCTTCAACAGCCCTTCCGTCCTGATAGATGACATAAATTTACCGACAGTGCCATGGTAAAGATATTCCGGTGGCTCAGCAGCTTCCAGGTCCAGTGACACGTTGATAGAATGTCCCTGGTTGGCCCGGATACGGGTTTTATCTTCGTTGAAGGCAAACCGTTGTTTGTCATTTTCTGCCACTACAATGGATAATTCTTCCAGTGTAAATTGTTGTCCTTTTCGGCCAGCTTTGGCCATCAGTTCCTGTACATCGGCCCATCCGTTGGCATCGAGCTTAAGACCAATGATTTCCGGGCTATGCCGGAGTATGAGACTAAGAAATTTGCTGATATTTTTGATTCTATTCGGGTTCATGTTATGATAATTTGTCCCTTACTTCCATCAACGCATAACCCAACAGGTTTTGTCCTCTCCATCGCAAGGGATTTTCGATATGTTCGTGATCGGCTTTCATGCCTATGCCCCAGATAGCATCTACAGGGCTGGCTTCTACCAGTACACGGTCTTTCGTGTTCAATAAAAATGTTTTCAGGTCGGCATGTTGGGAAAACTTCAGCAGGTTACCAGCAGCTACAATAACTGATTTTTGCTGATCCCATATCACAGGGTCGAAACGGTGCACCTGCCTGCCGAGCTTTTTGGCGGCGGCGGGAGAACCGGCTTTCAATATTTTCTCCAGTACAGCCTCGTCTTTAAATAAACGGGCTTTCCCGGCCATCATCCAGTGTTCGGCGGTGGGATACACGATGCCGTTTTCTTCGAAAGGCGCTGTCCACCACTGACTCAGGCAGCTTTGTGTGACACGGCCATCCGGCGAAACCTTATGTCCCCAGAAAAAAAGGTATTTTATTTTTTCGTTTGCTTTATATTTTTTGATCAGCCATTGATTATCGTATAGCATAGGACGTTATATTCTTTTTGAATGTATTAATGGTTTCCTGTTTTTCAGTGTTATCATACACAGCAAAAACCACTTTTGAAAATGCGTGACGGAATCTGTCATCTGCCTGCAGGAAGGAAGCAAACCAGGCTGCCACGTCTTCTGTGTTGTTACGGAAAACACCACATCCCCAGGCACCGAGTATGAGTGTCGTCTGTTGATGCGCTATGGTCACAGACAACAACTTTTCTATCCTGGACAACATCACCTGCTTAATCCTGCCGATATTCTGCGGTTCATTATCCTTTACGGCTCCGGCATTAACGGCGGGGGCAGTGATAACAGAAACGGTATAATAATCGTCCAGCAGTTCATCCCTGTCGTTACGGAAAACGGGTACCAGCGGAGAGTATATCATATGGTCTGTATAGAGGCAGGTGCCACAGCTCCGGTTGGTCTGGTACATTACACGTTGTGGCTCCAGACAGCGATACAGGCCACTGGCTCTTGCCAACGATTCTTCCTGCGCATGTGCACCGCTCAGAAATCCCCCACCAGGATTTTTGGCAGAAGCGAAGTTCAGGCAACATACATTGTTCAGTTTTTCTTTTACCACCAGTCTGTAAGCAGCACCAAAGGTACTTTCACGGGTCACCTCTATGGTACAATCATAACGAGGAGCTATCCTGTCCCGCTCCAGGAACACCTGCTCAAAGTCTTCCGGCCTGTATAGTATGGAGTGGTCTGCGGCATATTGCAGTGAGTCTTTTATCACTACTTCTTTTCCTCCGGGGTTAGTATAGGAACCATTGTTGAGGATATCCACTGTTTCCCAGGCTATTCCAGCCCTTTCCTGTTTTTTCATACGGTCTTCATTTAGCTCATCAGGTAATTGAAAGCGCAGAAGGGGTTATTGCTTCCTATGCTGATGAGGTGTTAATTTTTGTTTACGTCAATCTGACGCAAAGTAAAACATTTTTATTTTAACAAACAACATTTTTTGCCAACGCAAGCGGAAATGGCGTTTCTCTTCAGTGGTTTTCAGGATATTTACTACAAAGCTTATTATTGCTGCCGTAAATTTTCAAGTATTGGTCTATGGATATTTCAACTATTGCTATCAAACTGTTTCCCGCTTATGAAGATGTTTTTTATGATGAACTGGAAATGCATCAGAAACATTTCCTGCCTTTGTGTTCTGTAATGTTTCCATTGGCGGGCATCGCAGAAGGCCAGTGGCTGCACTTTGTTTCTGTGAAGGAATTATACGATGGAAGAGTTGGAGAACAATCCCATGCTTATCACACCCGGTACAGCCAGCCCGACACTTTTGCCTTTGATGTGATAGACGGCAAGTATAAATTTGATGCAGACTGGCGCTTTTTTGATGATCTCCAGCATATTGAACCGGAAGCTTACCAGGGAAATTACTCCGACCATGAAATAGCCTATAACATGAATGAATCGATGTATGCGCTGAAAAAGGCCTACTATCAGCAATTCAGGAAGTTGTATCAGGGAGACTTTAACCGGCCCGGGTTAATGGTAGATGACATCAGAAGACTGGAAAGACTGAGAGCGCTGAGCCCTGATGATCTGAATCGGGACCCGATAGACAACTATCTGGTCGAAAGGCAGCAACATAAGAAAAGTCGTCTTTTTGACAATATATACCCCGACCTCTTTCCGGACGAGGGGGACGTGACAGCCCCTGTGGATGAAGCGGGCACCCCTTTTACTTTTATTGGCAATCTGGACGGATATGATTTCCAGCATCATGCACCGGAGAATATCTGTTTGTTTTATGATCAGACACTACAAAAAGCAGTGGTTTGTCTGGGCAACAGCTGAGACAACGCACCCTACCTTCCGGTGCAAGTTGGCACATAAAAGAACAATGCGGGTAGTTGTGGGTTATCTGTAAAGCGGACATGCCTGCCTTGTTCTAAAAACATATTTATGAGAGTATTAATTGTGCTTACTTCCCATGACACGCTGGGCAATACCGGCCACAAGACCGGTTTCTGGATAGAAGAATTTGCGGCGCCTTATTACGCCCTGGCCGATGCGGGAGCGGAGGTTACCATTGCTTCTCCGAAGGGAGGCCAGCCTCCGATAGACCCCAAGAGCGAGCTGCCTGATTTCCAGACGCCCGCCACCAAACGATTCAATGACGATGAAACATTAAAGCATAAACTGGCACATACTGCCAAATTAAATGAAGTCGTGGCGGATGACTATGACGCTGTTTTTTACCCCGGCGGACATGGCCCGCTATGGGACCTCGCTGATGACCCGAACTCTATCGCATTGATAGAAGAATTTTACCGGCAAAACAAACCGGTAGCTTTTGTTTGCCATGCACCTGGCGTCTTAAAAAAAGTAAAGGCTCCCAATGGTACATCTATTGTGAAAGGCAAGGAAGTCACCGGTTTCAGCAACACAGAGGAAGAAGCGGTGCAACTCACGAAGGTAGTACCTTTTCTGGTTGAAGATGTTTTAAAACAGAACGGAGGCATTTACAGTAAAGAAAAAGACTGGCACCCGTATGCCATCAGAGATGGGTTGCTGATCACCGGACAGAACCCGGCTTCCTCTGAAGAAGTAGCAAGGATTCTCATTGAAATACTATCCTGATATAGTGATTGTTTTCCGGATGGCCGACAGTCCGGGTATTACCGCAACAGAAACACAGTAAATAAAAACACAGGCTACTCCCCTGCTGAACCGGCTCAAAGCAGGTTTAAAAGCTGATGATCCATCTCTCTAGAAACTGCAGTAGTCCGCTATTACAGGGGAATACTCATAATAATTTCACTTATTTTGGTGTTAATACAATGCGTAATCTATTATCCACCTAACGCCTCAGCTCTTTAGATGCAACAGAAAAATGTCCCGCTGACGACAGCCGATACGCAGCTGCTGCAGCAACTGGACACCCTGGACCCACAGGCAGTGAACAGTCATGAAAACACTTACCGGAAAATGATCTGTAGCGGCTATCTGATAAGGATGGAGTTAACCACAGATCAGCTACTACGTTATCTCTTTGATGATGGCCAGGCTGTAGTAGTATGTCCATTACTTCCGCCACAGCTGGTGCAGGAAGAGTCATCACAATCTCTGATAGCAGAAGGACTTTCCTATCAACCCGTTGTACTTGAAATCATCACCCATTCCCATAAACCTGATTTGTTGGTAGAGGCCCGCTACAACAACTACCCTGCGCAGTTGCAGCACCAGACAATACTCACAGCCAACCTGTCCAGGTTGCGGAAAGAAACCGGCCTGGTGGCCCTGGTATTTGCTGTGGTGTTATGTGCGTTGCTGATTACAGGCTACACCGGCAGTTTCAACACTTCCGTTATACTGATGGGCTGGGCTCCTCCACTGGCCATAGCAGGTATTGGTTTGATCATGATGATGAAAAAGTACCGCAGCAGCCTGAAAAAGGCTATCCATCAAACCACTGTGAGTGGTATCGTGACGGAAAAATTTTCCAATGGGAAGCTGAGCTGGTACCGGATCGGGGAACTCCTCTTTGAAAGCAATGATAGTACGCTGGCAGTTCCAGGGCAGCCTTTGCAGGTGGTATTCACAACGAACTCCTGTAGTTCGCAGGAAGCGGTTTTTCACGCAACAAAAGATTCTTCCCGTTTTTAACAGGGCAGTCCTTATTTTCGCCGCATGATAAATGCGATAGATCAATCCGGTATACTGGCCATCTCTACCCGGCTGCAACGGCTGGGCGAACTGTTACGTAAAGACGGACAACAGATCTATAAAGCCCATGGCATTGACTTTGAGCCTAAATGGTTTCCTGTGATATACAGTCTCCATGCCAATGAGTCACTGAGCGTTGTGGAGATTGCCAATGAAATTGGCTATACGCATCCTTCCACCATTAGCCTTCTCAAAGAACTGGAAGCCAAAAAGCTGGTCCGTTCCCGGAAAGACAAAACAGATACCCGCAAACGTATGATCAGCCTGACTGAAAAAGGACAGCAGCTGGTAGTACAGATGAAACCGGTGTGGGATATCATTACTGCAGCATTAACCGACCTTACCAATAGCACCAACAACATCATGAGGGCTGTGAATGAAGTAGAAGCCCGTTTCAAGGAAAAGAGCTTCTTTGAAAGAGCGGAAGAAATACGTCAAGAACAAGGCAGTCAACAGTTATAAAACATCCCCCGTTTTAGAACCCAATAGAAGTCTCCCGTAACACCAGTGCATCCACCGCTATCTTTTATCTTTGTGCGCATTAACGCCGGCGTGGTGCTAATCACTGAATATACAGATCAACCAACCTGATCAGCATTTTTGCCATTTGCTCGCCAGTAGTATTTTCCGCAGATTTTTTTTTAATTTATGTAGTCAACTACATATCTTTGTATAAACGTTCATATCATGATTATTACATACAAACCAATAGGCGATGCATATTCCGAAGAGGTAATCAATCTGATTTTACCGATACAACAGCAGGAGTTTAATGTAAACATCAATCTGGAGGCACAAAAGGACCTGCTGGCCATAGAAAAGCACTATCAGCAGTCGGGCGGTGGTTTCTGGGGAGCGTTTGACGGTGACAAGCTGGTAGGCACCATTGCGTTGATAACGTATTCAGCGGATGCCGGGGCTTTACGTAAAATGTTTGTACGCCGGGAATACCGGGGCAAGGAGCTTGGTATTGCTAACGCCCTGCTCGATACTTTGCTGGAACACGCAACCTCTAAGGGTATCAGGGATATATACCTGGGTACGGTTAACTTCCTCCATGCTGCCAGACGCTTTTACGAGAAAAAAGGATTTGACGAGATAGCGGCAGACAACCTTCCGGCGGCTTTCCCAAGGATGGCGGCAGACGACGTATTTTATCATTTGCATTGCTGACCAGCAAGCCGGGAACAGGGCCATTGCTGTTTCCGGCTTATTTTTTAACTCCGGAAAGGGGAAAAAATTATCCCCCGTCGTATAATGTTGCCCGTTAATTCCCATCCTGCACTGCTACAAGCTTCCACCCCATTCATGCTCCGTTTCCGCCATTGTCAGCATAAAAATATGTGGATTAAGTTCTGGCCTGAATAACAAAAGAGAACGTTTTTTGTAATATTATTGGGCTCAGATTTAGTTTAAGTAGTTAAAAATCGGCAAATGGATTCCAGCAACGGACAACCTGAAAAACCACTCATTTCACCTGGGGTTGACAACTTTTTCATTGGCGTACACACCACCTTCCTTTTTGTGGCCCGTTTTTTCCGGGAACTATTCCGGTTCCCCTTTGAAACACGGGAATTTATCCGGCAGTGTTACATGGTAGGTTATAAATCATTGGCACTCATTAGCTTAACTGGATTTATCACCGGACTTGTTTTTACCAAACAATCACGGCCGTCTCTGTCTGAGTTTGGCGCCACCTCCTGGCTTCCTTCTCTGATAGCGATTGCAGTGATCAGGGCACTGGCACCACTGGTAACGGCCCTGATCTGTGCCGGCAAGGTAGGCTCCAGCATAGGCGCGGAACTGGGCTCTATGAAGGTGACAGAACAGATAGATGCGATGGAGGTATCGGCCATTAATCCCTTTAAATACCTGGTAGTGACCAGGGTACTGGCCACCACCATGGTTATCCCGATACTGATGGCCTATACAGGCCTGGTGGGATTGATGGGCTCCTATCTGGATGTACATATCAATGAACAGACCAGCATCACCGCTTTCTTTCTGAAAGCATTCAAGGACATTACCTTTCTGGACCTGTTCTCCTCCACCTTTAAATCCATGGTGTTCGGCTTTACCATCGGCATTGTGAGCTGCTACCAGGGATATAATGCCTCACAGGGCACACAGGGCGTGGGTAAAGCAGCCAACACCTCCGTGGTAATCTCCATGTTCCTGATTTTTATTGAGGAAGTAATCATTGTTCAGGTAGTAAATTCGATCAGGTAGTATGAAACAACGCAACGCAGATATAGACAAGAACGAAGTAGTGATTTCGATCAGAGACCTTTATAAGTCCTTTGGTTCCAATCGTGTACTCCGTGGTGTAGATCTGGACCTGCATAAAGGCGAGAACGTAGTGGTACTGGGACGTTCCGGTACCGGTAAATCCGTATTAATCAAAATAATTGTAGGCCTGCTTTATCCCGATGCGGGCACCGTAAACGTACTGGGCAGGGATGTGAACACCCTCACAGAAGCAGATCTGCGCGAGCTGCGCATGCAGGTAGGCTTCTCCTTTCAAAGCTCCGCATTGTACGATAGTATGACCGTAGGGGAAAACCTGGCTTTCCCATTACGGCGCAACAATAAAAGGATCAGCAATGACCAGGTACGCCGTATGGTGGATATTGTACTGGACGCCGTAGGACTGTCACAGACTATCAACCAGCTACCAGCAGAACTTTCCGGCGGTCAGCGCAAACGTATAGGCATTGCCCGCACCCTCATTCTGAAGCCACAGATCATGTTGTATGATGAACCTACTGCCGGACTGGACCCTATCACCTGCATCGAAATCAATAATCTGATCAACGAAGTACAACGCCGGTTCAATACCAGCTCCATCATCATTACCCATGACCTCACCTGCGCCAAGGAAACAGGCGATAGCATTGCTGTGATGCAGGAGGGAAAATTTGTGGCCCAAGGCTCTTTCGACGAAGTGTTTGAGAAAGAGAACGACCTGATTAAAAGTTTTTATCAATATAATTTCATACAGTAAACCATGATTAAAGAAAGCAACAAGCGCACAGTAATAGTAGGCATCTTCATTTTTGTTGGACTGATCATTTTTACTGTAGCCATCCTGTTTCTGGGCGGGCAACGCAAAACCTTTACCCCTTCCGTACGTGTAAAGGCAATGTTCCATGATATCAACGGACTTACCGCTGGCAACAATGTGTGGTATTCCGGGGTTAAAGTAGGTACGGTCAAAAAAATCACTTTTATCAAACATGATGTGATAGAAGTGATCATGAACATCGAAAAAAGCTCAAGGCAGTTTATCCATAAGGACGTAAAAGCCAAAGTAGGATCAGATGGACTGGTTGGTAACAAAATCGTGGTACTTTTCGGCGGTACAGAAAACCTTCCTCCTATTGAAAACAACGATGTGATTGTGGCGGAAACGGTGTTGAGCCCTGACAACATTATGGCTACGCTGCAGGTCAACAATGAAAACCTGGTATCTATCACCGGTAATCTCAAGGAGATCATGAAACACATTGCAGAAGGACAAGGCACTGTTGGTAAACTGCTGAAGGACGATTCTGTCTACAACAATGTACAGGCTACGCTCAACAACCTGAAAACCACTGCTGCCAATACCCAACGCCTGACAGATCATCTGGCCGATTATGCCGCCAAACTACAGCGTAAAGGCTCCCTGACCAACAATCTGATCACCGACACCGTGGTGTTCAGCCACCTGCGTGCTACTATGGCCCAGATGGATGACGCTGCCCAAAAGGCAAACAGTGTAGTGGCTGATCTCAAAAAAGCCAGCAGCACTGTCAGCGAAAATATCACCAATGATCAGTCTCCCGCCGGTGTACTGCTGCATGATCAGGAATCTGCAGAAAGCCTGAAGAAAATCATTACCAACCTGGAATCCAGCACCTCCAAACTGGACCAGAACATGGAAGCGCTGAAGCATAACTTCCTGCTGAGAGGTTACTTCAGAAAACAGGCCAAACGTGAGAAAAAAGAACAAGCCGAAAAAGCGAAAATATTAAACAAGTCCCAGGACTAAAGTCCTGGGCTATATTAGTTGAAGTACCAGGAGATATTTACTGGATACATTATTGTTCTGCGACTGTTGTTAGCAGCGGAGAATTAAACATACTTACCGGGGATATGATCTGCTCTGAGAGCGGGATCTTATCCCCGTAAATTTGTTGCATCTGTTTTTTTACTGCAGGGCTATTCAGGTCAAAATCTTTTAGCTGCTGCAGTTTGCCCAGTTCCAGGCCGGTTGCCTCCTTATATATCTTCCAGACCAGTTCAGAACAATAGATCCGTTCGTCTGACCAGCCGAAATAAAAATCGTAATTTTTTCCGTTGTACTTTTTGCCGGCCTCCATCATCTTATCCAGTGTAGCCGTGGTGAGTACGCTGTCAGCATTTTTCAGGCGCTTGATAACATAATGTCCGTTGCGTCCGCGGGCCACCCAGGCCGACAAGGGCGTGTAACGAACAGGCTGCAGGGCTTCATAAACATACAGTTCACCATTAACGGAAAAGATGATGCCACAGTGGCTGTATTTGGAATGGGTAGCAAATTTGATAGCGGTACTGAGGTCTGACATAGACTCCTGAAAGATCACATCTCCCGGCTTTACCATAGGGGCTTTCAGCGCTACAGGCGTACGTTGCTGACAACCGGCACTTAAAGCCAGCAGCGGCAATATGCACATTAATCCCATTCGTTTTAAGTTGGCCATTTTTTATTTTTTGTAATGATAAATTTTTTCCTTCACTTATGCTTGGCGTATTTTTAGCGAATGAAAGTTAAAAGACGTTGGCTCTATTTTATCCTTATTCTGTTGAACATACCCCTGGGATTAGCCACCAGATGGGCACCACAGTATTTCCCCACTATTATTCGCGTATATGGCGGTGATGTATTTTCAGCTACCTGTATCTTTTTCGGTATTCGTTTTTTGTATCCGTTAAAGTCTGTTCCCAAAGTAGCGCTGATCAGTTTTCTGGTATGTATTGCCATTGAAGTGCAGCAGCTATATCAGGCAGAATGGGCCGTGAGACTGCGTAATACCCCGTTGGGTATTTTGCTGGGGCATGGCTTTTTGTGGAGTGATTGTGTATGTTATGCGGTAGGAACGCTGATGGCCGCGGCGCTGGCCTTTTTGCTGGAGCAGATCAATTATTTCCGGAACTAATGAAGTGGATATAGGATGATGCAGACATCATCCTATATCCACTTCAATTAATTGACGCCTATTTTTATGACCACCTTTTTAACCGCTGCTGGCTGATCAATAAGGAGATTAGGCATATGGAGGTCGGTTGGGAAAAAGATGGCGAAGTTGTGCTGATCGAGCCGGGTGAAGAAGGCCGGTTTTTCTGCAAACAACATATAGTCTTCTGTTTCACTGTAAGGTTTTGAAGGAGTTTGTTCCCGGAGGAAGTCGTGTCCTATCAGTTCTGCACCTTTCACGATATACTGGATATCGATATATTTTTTATGTGCTTCCATTTGTTCACCGGAAGGATCTACGGTATCATATTCATTAACGATGGCGAAAATGTTAGTGCCGTCGATTTCATATTTCCCTTTTTCCAGTGTGCTGAAGTCGGTTTGTGCGAGGTATTCAAAAGCCTTTACAAACCTGGGGCCCAGGCAGTGGTAGCGATGGGCGTTTGTTAATGTGTCGAGTATCATGTGAGCTAAAAAAGCAAAGATATTCAGAAAACGCAGACTTTTATACGATGGTCACTTTGATGCCCATATCTTCCATGGCTTTAACCACATGCGGGGAGATGGCGGTATCGGTGATGACTTCATCTACATCTTCCAGGCCGCAGATACGACCAAATCCTCTTTTACCGAATTTGGTGGAGTCTGCGAGTACGATGATTTTCTGAACGGTGGCAATCATTTTCTGGTTCAGGTGGGCTTCCATGATGTTGGAAGTGGTGAGACCGAATTCGAGATCGATACCGTCTACGCCGAGGAAAAGTTTGCTACAGGAGAAGTCTTCCAGTATTTTTTCTGCGTAAGGTCCTGTAACGGAGGAAGAGCTGGTGCGGAGATGGCCGCCGAGCTGTATTACTTCCACATCGGGGATGCGGATGAGTTCCAGGGCTACGTTGAGGGCACCGGTGATGATGGTCAGGTGTCCTTTGGGATGGATGTTTTTAGCCAGAGAAAGCACGGAGGTACCGGAGGCGATGATGATGGCATCATTGGGTGCAATGAGTGCCGCTGCTGCCTGTCCTATTTTGTTTTTTTCCTCACTGCGCAGTTTCTCTTTTTCATTGACCGGCTTATCGTTGGTGTAAGGATTATTGATGGTGGCACCTCCATGAGAACGGAATAGTAGTGCTTTATCTTCCAGCAACTTCAGGTCTTTTCGTATAGTCACTCCCGATACATCCAGTTCTTTGCAGAGGTCAACAACATTCACATATCCTTTTTCGGCCAGTTTATCCAGTATATACTTATGGCGTTCAGCTATATTGATCATAGACATATCGCATAAAAATAACGTATTAAAAGCTATTGACAAGTTTTTCTGAAAGCGTTTTAACCTAACCTTAACCGTCTGATTTCATTCTATTTTCTATTGTTACATTTTTATCCAGATATCCCTTTCACTTTTAATAACAATGAAATACTATGAAGGGTTGTAAGTTATAAGTCGATGATCGCCATTGCTCCCAGCGATTTTCCCATTCATCCAGAAAAATATTTCCTTTTCTGATTAAATTTTCTATTTTACTTTCGAATTGTTTTATTTTCTTTTATTTTACATTCAAATTTAAAACATTTCGAAAGTAATTAAAAGATATATTGTAACAATATGAACAGACCGGAATCAATAAAAAGCCTGCGAGCAATGCCCGCCAGGACCTGGGACATGATCATCATCGGAGGAGGAGCCACTGGTCTGGGTATAGCCATGGACGCTGCTTCCAGAGGATATAAGACACTACTGCTCGAACAGGCTGACTTTGCCAAAGGCACCTCCAGCAGAGCTACCAAGCTGGTACATGGCGGGGTGCGTTACCTGGCCCAGGGAGATATAGCCCTGGTAAGGGAAGCACTCTATGAGAGAGGATTATTATTGAACAACGCCCCTCACCTGGCACATAATCAGCAGTTTATCATTCCTCACTATTCATGGTGGCAAGGGCCTTTCTATACCATTGGCCTTAAAATATATGATATGTTGTCCGGCCGGCTAAGCCTGGGCAAATCCAGACACATCAGTAAAAACGAAGTCACTAACCGCCTCCCTAACATCAAGGCCGATGGCCTCAAAGGTGGTATTGTATACCATGACGGACAATTTGACGACGCACGCCTGGCAGTCAATATCGCACAGACTGCCGCAGAAAACGGCGCCGTTATGCTCAACTATTTCAAAGTAGACGGCCTGCTGAAACAGGATGGTAAAATAACCGGCGTAACCACCACCGATCTGGAAACAGGTGAAACCTTCCGGGTGAGCGGCCGCACCGTTATCAACGCCACTGGCGTATTTGTAGACGAGATACTGCAACTGGACAATCCCGGCGCCCGTCCGATGGTACGGCCGAGTCAGGGTGTACACCTGGTACTCGACGCCTCTTTCCTGAAAAGCACCAGTGCTATCATGATACCCAAGACTCCGGATGGCCGTGTACTCTTTGCTGTGCCCTGGCACAACAAAGTATTACTGGGCACCACCGACACTCCGCTGGAAACACACAGCATGGAGCCGGTAGCCCTGGAGCAGGAGATTGATTTTATCCTCAGCACCGCCGCCCAGTACCTCACGCGCACGCCTACACGTGCCGATGTATTCAGTATGTTTGCTGGCCTCCGTCCGCTGGCGGCGCCTCAGAAAGATACGAATAGCACCAAGGAAATATCCCGTAGTCATAAGATCCTGGTAGCACCGTCCGGCCTGATCACCATCACCGGCGGTAAATGGACCACCTTCCGGAAAATGGCAGAAGACACTGTAGACGAAGCTATCCGCCAGGGTAACATCACTCCGGCCAAATGCAACACCAAAGGCATGCGTATCCATGGCTACCAAAAACAGCCTATGGCGCTGGCCCCACTGGACGTTTATGGCAGCGATGCCGCACAGGTACAGGCTATTGCCGCCATGCAGCCGGAACTGGCCAAAACATTACATCCACAGCTGCCTTATATCAAAGCACAGGTAGTTTGGGCAGTAAGACAAGAGATGGCACGCACCGTAGAAGATACCCTCGCCAGAAGATTGCGGGCTCTGTTCCTCGATGCACAGGCCGCCATAGATATGGCTCCGGAAGTAGCCTCCATCATGGCTGCGGAACTGGGTAAAAACGAGGACTGGCAACAGCAACAGGTGAAAGCCTTTTATGCTGTAGCACAAAACTATTTGCTGAAAAATATCCGTATACGTGAACAATTACCTGTAACTGCCTAGCATACTACCATACCGGTAATTCCACTGTCAACTATAGCGATACTGATTATCCACGCAGAAAAAGAAAAACATGACCAAATACATCATGGCCCTGGACCAGGGCACCACCAGTTCAAGAGCCATTATCTTTGACAAGACAGGGGCTGTTATTTCCGTTGCCCAGAAAGAGTTTACACAACTCTTTCCTGCTCCGGGATGGGTAGAACATGACCCTTCCGAAATATGGAGCAGCCAGATAGGCGTAGCCACTGAAGCGATGGCCAAAGTGGGCCTGGAAGGCGGCAACATTGCAGCCATCGGTATTACCAACCAGCGGGAAACAACCCTCGTATGGGACCGTGAAACCGGCAAACCTATTCACAACGCTATCGTATGGCAGGACCGTCGTACCGCTGCTTTCTGTGACAGCCTGAAAGCCAGCGGTAAAGAAAATCTTATCCGTGAAAAAACCGGTCTTGTTATCGATGCCTATTTCTCCGGCACCAAAGTAAAATGGATACTCGACAACGTAAGTGGCGCCCGCGAACGTGCAGCCCAGGGCAAACTGGCCTTTGGCACCGTTGACTCCTGGCTGGTATGGAACCTGACCCATGGCGCTGTTCATGCTACAGATATCACCAACGCTTCCCGCACCATGCTGTTCAACATTCACACCCAGCAATGGGATACAGAACTGCTGGCATTACTGGACATCCCTGCTTCCATGTTACCGGAAGTAAAAGAGTCCAGTGAAGTATGCGGACTGACAGCACCGGGTATTTTCGCCGCACAGATACCCATCGCCGGTATCGCCGGGGATCAGCATGCAGCCTTATTCGGACAGATGTGTACCGCACCCGGTATGGTAAAAAATACCTATGGCACCGGCTGTTTTATGCTGATGAACATTGGTGAAAAACCCATCCTCAGTAAAAACAACCTGCTCACCACCGTAGCCTGGAAAGTAAACGGTCAGACTCATTATGCGCTGGAAGGCAGCATCTTCATAGCAGGTGCTATCGTACAGTGGCTGCGTGACGGCCTCGGTATTATCCGCTCCTCCTCTGAAGTAGAGGCCCTGGCCGCTAAGGCAGCACAAAATGACGGTGTATACCTGGTACCCGCTTTTGCCGGTTTGGGAGCTCCGCACTGGGACCAGCATGCACGCGGCACCTTAGTAGGCATGACCCGTGGCACCAACCAGGCCCACATTGCCCGTGCCGCCCTGGAAAGTATTGCCTATCAAACCATGGATGTACTGAAAGCGATGGAAGCCGATGCCGGCATCAGCATAAAAGAACTTCGTGTAGACGGTGGCGCTACTGGCAACAATCTTCTGATGCAGTTCCAGGCCGATATCCTGCAGGCCAAAGTAGTACGTCCGGGTATTACAGAAACCACCGCGCTGGGAGCGGCCTACCTGGCTGGCCTGGCTACCGGCTACTGGCAAAACCTTGAAGAGATACGCAACCAATGGCAGATGGAAAAAACATTTGCACCTGATCTGGAGCAACAACACAGAGAGACCTGGATCGACGGATGGAACAGAGCTGTAGATGCCACCAAACACTGGGCCAGACAATAGTTTAAACGGAAACCATGCCTTCTTATCACGTAGCAAACCAACAAATCACCAATATCTATGTCTCCAATTTTAGCTGAATTTATAGGCACGGCCCTGCTGCTCCTGCTGGGCAATGGTGTTGTAGCCAATGTGGTACTTAACAAAACCAAGGGCAACAGCAGCGGATGGATTGTCATCACCACCGGATGGGCGCTGGCCGTATACGTTGGCGTAGTAGTAGCAGGTCCTTATAGTGGCGCGCACCTCAACCCTGCCGTAACAGTAGCGATGGCGTTTGCCGGTAAATTTGCCTGGGCAGATGTTCCTATGTTTGTGATCGCGCAACTGACAGGTGCTATGCTGGGCACTTCCCTGGTATGGTATAACTACAAAGACCATCTGGATGCAACACCTGACAACGGTTTACAACGTGCCTGCTTCTGCACGGAGCCGGCTATACGTAAACCACTGCGTAATTTCATCTGCGAAGTGACCGGCACTTTTGTGTTGCTGTTTACCATCTTCTACTTTACCAATGCTGAGATGGGTGCAGAAAAAACACCCGTAGGACTGGGCTCTCTGGGCGCAGTACCTGTAGCTTTGCTCGTATGGGCCATTGGTCTTTCTCTGGGCGGCACTACCGGTTATGCCATCAATCCGGCCAGAGACCTGGGTCCTAGAATCATGCATGCGATCCTTCCTATGAAAGGTAAAGGACATAACGACTGGGGCTATTCCTGGATACCGGTAGCTGGTCCGTTGACCGGCGCCATCCTCGCTGCCGCCCTGTACCTGTTTCTGAAATAACCAGTAGCCATAAACGGTAAGCCTATACGTTTATCCGTACACGTTAGAAAAAATGTATACACCTGTAAATCATCAACAATGAACAAACAAAGGAATGTCCGGCTGATGGCCTGTGCCATGGCAGCTGTAGCAACTGCTTTTACAGCCTGTAAAACATCCAGACCAACCACTGCACACAACAGCGATCTCCCTGCCTTCTTTAAGGTGGGCCACCGCGGCACCAGGGGACTGATGCCTGAAAACACCATCCCTGCCATGTACAAAGGGCTGGAAACAGGTTCCAACACTATCGAATTTGATGTACACATCACCAAAGACGGACAGGTAGTGGTTTACCACGATGCCTCCTTCACACCGTCCTACACCACGATGCCGGATGGTAAGGATATTCCGGCAGCAGACCGCAGCAAGTATGTTTTTTACCAGATGAACTATGCCGACATCCGGCCTTTTATTATCGGTGAAAAACCATATCCGGCCTTTCCGGAACAACAGCGGCTTCGCTCCTATGCTCCACTGCTGGGCGAGATGATCGACTCTGTAGAACACTACACCCGCACACATAACCTGCCACCGGTCTACTACCTGCTGGAAGTGAAATCTTCCGAAAAAACAGACGGCGTTGAACAGCCTTCTCCGGAAGAATATATGAAGATCATGATGGCGGTAAAACAGTTGAAACCATTAGGCAACCGGCTGCTGATACAGTCTTTCGACATGCGCCCCCTGCAGGTGCTGCACAAAACACACCCGCATATCAAACTGGGTTTCCTCACCGGCGACAAAAACACCACATTCGAACAGCATCTGCAACAACTCGGCTTTACACCAGCGTTCTACAATCCTTCCTACAACCTGGCGACACCGGAACTTGTAAAAAAATGTCATGATAAAAATATACGAATCGTACCCTGGACCGTACAGGAACAGGCGGAAATGAAAAAACTGAAAGCCATCGGCGTAGACGGTATTATCACCGATTACCCTAACAGGCTCCAGGAAGCACTGTAATTCAATCAACCAAAAACACAGGAAAAAATACAGTTTATGAAATTGCGAACAAGATTCCGGGCATTCCGTCCGGGTGCTATTCTCATGCTATGCCTCGGGATCATTCTATCAACCTCCACAGCCCTGTTTGCTCAGGATCTTGCCCTTACCGGTAAGGTAACCGGCACCGGTGGCATTCCCCTTCCCGGCGTAAACATACAGGTAGCCGGCACCAGCAAGGGGGCCTCCACCAATGCCGACGGTCAGTTTAAACTGAGCGCAGCGGCAGGTTCTACGTTAAAAATCTCCTTTATCGGTTACCTTTCCAAAGAAGTGAAAGTAGTCAATGCACTTCCACTGCACATTACGCTGGAAGAAGATGTACAAAAGCTCAATGATGTGGTGGTAGTGGGCTATGGCACACAGAAAAAAGCCACATTGACAGGATCTATTACTACTGTTTCCATGGCTGAAAAAGAAGGCCGGCCTATTACCAACGCCAGTAATGCATTACAAGGCGTTCCCGGCATATTCACCAACCTCAGCAACAGCCAGCCCGGTGTAGATAGAAGCACCATCCGTATCAGGGGTGTAGGCACACTGAGCAACAATGATCCGCTGGTTCTTGTTGATGGTATCGAATACTCCATGGATGAGCTGAATCCAAATGACATTGAAACCATCACTGTACTAAAAGACGCTGCTGCCTCCATCTACGGTTCCCGTGCAGCCAATGGCGTTATCCTGGTGACTACCAAAAAAGGAAAAGGCGTCTCTAAGATCAACTACAGCTACTATCGTGGCGTGCAGAAAGCCACCTATCTGCCAGATATCATTACCGACCCGATTGCGTATATGAAGCTGAAGAACCAGGCCAACCTGAACGAAGGAACTACCAAGCTTGATTACTCCGATGCACAGATTGCAGAATATGAAAAAGGTATGCTGACCGATCCGATCACTTATCCAGCCAACAACTGGTATAAGATCGCGCTGAAGAATGGTATTATACAGAAACATGATCTGAGTGTATCCGGTAGCACCGACAAGTATCAATACCGTTTGTCACTGGGTTATCTCGACAGGGATGGTATCCTCTTCGGGCCTGGCAACCATGAGAAAAAATACTCTGTGGGTCTGAACAGCTCCATGCAGGTAACCCAAAGGTTAAGAGCCGGTCTCACACTGGATGGCTATTACCGCAACTATACACAGCCTTTCTACAATTCTACCTGGGAGTACCTCGCTAGAGCACTGCCTATCCTCACCGATACGCTGGCTGATGGTCGTTATGGTAACTCCTGGCTGCGTACTACTGGCCGCAACAACTGGGAACATCCCCGTATGCTTTCCTATAATGGTTTGCAGACTAAAGTGGTACAACGTTTTCTGGCTACTATTTTCGCAGAATACAAGCTGCCTTTTGATATCAACTACAATATCAAATTCGGCGTGGATAAATATGATGGTCAGCTGACGCAGTTTACACCGCGCATGCAAACGTTTGACCCGAAAACCAATGCAGCTACCAACTGGAACAATCCCAATACAGCACCCCGTTCCTACAAAACGGACTACAATGACATGAACATTCACTTCTACAATACCCTGGATTGGAAGAAGACGTTTGCATCCAAACATAATGTGAGTGCCATGGTAGGTGCCAGCTACGACAACTTCGAGAAAGACCAGTTTGACGCCAGCATGTACGGTTATCTGGACGGTACGCTGGACGCCCTGAGCGCCGGTGTTTACTGGAACGCTACTTCCGGTACTACCACGCGCGATGTACTGGAATCTTATTTTGGTCGTGTGAACTATGACTTTGATGGTAAGTATCTGTTCGAAGCAGCTTTCCGTTACGATGGTTCTTCCAAGTTTGCTCCCGGCAAACGTTGGGGCTTTTATCCTTCCGCTTCTGCAGGATGGCGTATAGACAAGGAGTCCTTCTTCCAGTCTTCCCTGATAGATGTGCTCAAACTCCGCGCTTCTGCTGGTCAGATGGGAACTCAGGCCGTGCCCCTGTACAGCTATATTCCTTCCGTTAGCATGGGAGAAGACTATAGCTTTGGCGGCGGCGCTTCGTCCGGACTCAGCTCCGGAGCTGCAGTTACCGCTGCAGTAGATCCCAGTATCAAATGGGAAGTAACCTCCACTTATAATGCAGGTGTAGATGTGAATCTGTTTAAAAGCCGTTTAGCCGTTTCCGTAGATGTCTACAAAAAAATCACAGACGGTATTTTACGTACAGTAACACTTGCTTCACAGGTAGGTAATCTGAACGGGCCGAAAAGAAATGTAGGCAGAGTAGATAACACTGGTATTGAGCTGGTAGTACAATACAAAAACAATTTCGGAAACCTGGATTACGGTGTATATGGTAACGCCTCCTATAACAAAAACATGGTAGTAAACCTGAAAGGTGAAAAAATCTATAATGGTAACACCATCACGCAGGAGGGCTACCCTATAGATGCCTATTATGTTTTACTGTCTGACGGTATTTTCCAATCAGATGAAGAAGTGGCCAAGAGTCCATTCCAGAGCAACAAAACCAAAGCAGGTTATATCAAATACAAGGACATCAACGGTGATGGTATTATCAACGGTGATGACCGTGTAGCACTGAACAGCTCTTCTTCTGTTCCCAAATGGACATTTGGTTTTGGCTTTAACCTGGGTTATAAAGGTATCTCCCTCAGCGCTTCCTTCCAGGGTATTGCCGGTGTTAAAGCTTATCCGGTGGGCAACCTGGCCTTACCTTTCGTGAATGGCGCCAATGCTACCAAAGAATGGCTTACAGATGCCTGGACACCTCAAAACACCAATGCCCGTCTGCCGATTGTTACAACCGGTACCAATGGTGTAGACAACTTCCGCGGTTCCGATTTCTGGTTAAGAGACAACTCCTATGTAAGAATGCGTAATCTTCAGCTGGGCTATTCTTTACCTGACAGATGGTTGTCTAAAGTAAAGATCAGCAAGGTGAATGTTTTTGTGAATGGTGAGAACCTGCTGACTTTCTCCCGTTACAAAGATTTCGATCCGGAAGCAGTACTTGATCAGAGCAATCTTTACCGCTATCCTATGCTGAAAACCTTCAACGGCGGTCTGAATGTTACCTTTTAATCGTACCCAACAATGAACCAAATGAAAAAGATATATTATGCGATAATGGTCGCAGGATTTCTGGCCACAGGCTGTAACAAAAGCCTGCTGGACACTGCTCCGCACGATAGATACACAGAAGCAACCTTCTGGAAAACACCGGAAGCCGCTAATGCAGCCCTCACTGGTTGTTATTCCGTATTGCGCAATGACGGTATATTCGGAGGCAAAGGCTCCAACAATGCTACTGCCTTGTGGGATGAGACCCTGTCTCCCAATGCTTACAACAAAACCAATGTCATGAGCTTTAATGCCATTGCGGCGGGCTCACAGATGCCCAGCAGTGGCGGTATTATCAGCTCCAGGTATAGCGATTGTTACGGTGGTATAGGCCGTTGCAATACCTTCCTGAAGAAAGTAGATGAGGTGCCTGGTATGGATGAAAACCAGAAAAAAGTAATGAAAGGGCAAGTCCTCTTTTTACGTGGCCTCTATTATTTCCTGTTACAAAACTACTATGGCGGCGTTCCTTTAATCCTGGACCCTCCCAATATTCTCACACAGAGCTCACTTCCACGTAACAAACGCGAGGAGGTAGTGGCTCAGGTACTCAAAGACCTGGATGATGCAGCAGCTGTTTTACCACTTACCTACGGCGCCAGCGACAAAGGCAGGGCCACCAAAGGTGCAGCCATGGCCCTCAAGGCAAGAGTGTTGTTATATGAAGCCAGCCCCTTACTCAATCCCGGCAATGACCAGAACAAATGGACAGCGGCTGCCGCTGCTGCCAAAGCAGTGATGGATCTGGGTGGTACCGGTTATGGTTTGTTTGCCAACTATCGTAACCTGTTTCAGAAACAGAATGAGAACAACAAGGAAGTGATCTTTGATGTACAGTATATGTTTCCCAATCAAGGCAACTCCTTCGACCTGATCTGTTCTCAGTACAATTCCAATGCGCCATTGCTGGGACTGGCACAGGCCTATTACATGAAGAATGGTTTGCCCATCACAGACCCGGCTTCCGGATATGATGCCAAACGGCCGTATATCAACCGTGATCCACGCTTACAAGGTACTATCACTTTCCCAACAGATATATACCAGGGCAAAACCGTGGATTCCAGCCGCTTTGCGATTACCGGTTACGGAGTAAAAAAATTCAGTGTGTATGATACGCTGGCTCCCGCACAGGCAGACAAAGACCTGAAAGGCGGACAGTCAGAAATCAACTTTATTGTCCTGCGTTATGCAGATATTCTGATGATGTATGCAGAAGCACAGAATGAAGCAGCAGGTCCCGACGCGTCTGTATATGCAGCACTCAACCAGATCCGCGATCGTATAGGTATGCCTCGTTTTGCAGCTAATCTGACCAAAGACGATATGCGTAAGGAAATACGCCATGAAAGACGCGTGGAGTTTGCCTGCGAAGGATTGTACTACAATGATATCCGTCGCTGGAAGACTGCAGAAACTGAGTTGAATACTGAAATTTATGACTTTGCCGGAAAAGTACTGGAGAAACGTACCTTTAATCCTAAAAGGGATTACTGGTGGCCTATCCCTCAAACAGAGAAGGACCTCAATCCCAATCTGGAGCAGAATCCGGGATACTAGTATTCATCCAGCTATTTGTCCGTTCATACATAAAGGCAGACATAATTGCTGAAAACAAAATAAACTTAGCGGTTCTGGCCGGAGGGACCAGAACCGCTAACTATTTACAGCACTATTGAAATCTAAGAATTATGACCAGACTTAAACTCTCCGCCATGCTGATGACGGGAGCCTTTGCCCTTGCGCAAAGCCTGTCAGCGTTGGCACAAACACCCGAAAGGCCCAAGCTTATTGTAGGGATTGTTGTAGACCAGATGCGTTGGGATTACCTGTATCGTTATGCCGACCGCTATGAAGCCGGCGGCTTTAAAAGAATGCTGAATGAAGGTTTCACTTGTGAAAACACTACCATCAGCCATCTTCCGTCCTTTACCGCTGTAGGACACAGCACCGTATATACCGGCTCCGTACCAGCCATCCACGGCATTACCGGCAACGACTGGACTGACCAGCAAACCGGCAGAAAATGGTATTGCACAGAAGACACCATCGCCAAATCAGTAGGCAGTACTTCCACCGCCGGCCAGATGTCGCCACGCAACCTGCTGGCATCCACCATCACCGATGAACTGCGCCTGGCCACCAACTTCCGCTCCAAAGTAGTAGGCGTATCCCTGAAAGACCGCGCCTCCATCCTCCCGGCAGGACATACGCCCAACGGTGCTTTCTGGTTTGATGATGCCAACGGCAACTTCATTACCAGCACCTATTACATGAATGAACTGCCAGAATGGGTAAAGCGCTTCAACGCCAGACAACTGCCTGCCCAGCTCATGTCCAAGCCCTGGGAAACACTCTACCCGATCAATACCTACGTGCAAAGTGCTGCTGACAATGTTTCCTGGGAAGGTACCTTTCGTGGCGAAAAAACACCGGTATTCCCCCACGACATGAAAGAGATCTATAAAAAAGATCCTGGCAGTCTGCGTACCACGCCTTCCGGCAATACCCTCACCCTCGAATTTGCCAGAGCCGCTGTGGAAGGATATGATCTTGGCAATGGCACCGCCACCGACTTCCTCACCATCAACTGTGCCTCTACTGACTATGTAGGCCATCAATACGGTCCTAACTCCATAGAAGTGGAAGATACCTATCTGCGCCTCGACAAAGATCTTTCCGCCTTCTTTACCTACCTGGACCAGAAAGTAGGTAAAGGCAACTACCTCGTATTCCTCACTGCCGACCATGGTGCAGCCCATTCTGTTGGCTTTATGCAGGAACATAATCTGCCAGCAGGTTTCGTGAAAGACAAAGCCATGATGAGCAGCCTTGACAGCCTCCTGGCAGCCCGCTTCGGCGTGAAAGGACTGGTACGTTCCGGTATGAACTATCATGTGAACTATGACGTGGCCAAAATAGAAGCCAGCAAACTGGACTATGACGCCATTAAAAAAGAAACCGTCAAATTCCTTCAGCGACAACCCGGTATCCAGTTCGCCGCCGATATCGACAACCTGGGCAACAGCCCAATACCGGAGCCTATCAAAACCATGATCAGCAACGGATACAACCCAAAACGTACCGGCGCCGTAATGATCATCCCCGAACCAGGATGGTACCAGGGCTTTGAGAAAGGCACTACCCACGGCAACTGGAACCCTTACGATATCCATATTCCGCTCGTATTCATGGGATGGCATGTGAAACACGGCGCCAGCAATGAAACCGTACACATGACAGATATCGCTGCCACCCTGGCCGATATGTTGCGCATCCAGATGCCCAACGGCTGCGTTGGACGCCCCATCAAATTTTAGTTAAAGATGGTGTGTTTTGAAAGAGAAGAATGTTTTGATATCTTCATAAATAATCAACATATCTAAAATAGCCCAGGGCTAAAGCCCTGGGCCTCTTAATTATTTTATATGGGAATTATTGAGCAGTTAGCATCTTCATTGGGCCGTCGGGACGAAGTTCCCAATCAGGAACTGGCCGCTGCGATAGCCGGTGGCAAGGACAGTGGTGCTGTAAAGGAGTTAGTGGCTCTTCTCCAGCATAAGGATAAAAACATTCAGCACGACAGTATCAAAGTGCTATATGAAATTGGGGCTGTACAGCCGGCCATGATTGCGCCGTATGCAAAGGATTTCATTGCACTGCTCGACAGTCGCAACAACCGGATGCAATGGGGTGCTATGACCGCCCTGCAAACCATTACAATGGAACAACCGGCGCAGATCTATGACTCATTGGGTAAGCTGTCTGCCATTGCAGACAAAGGTTCTGTGATTACCAAAGATAATTACATGAGCATACTTGTTAAGCTTTACTCCGTGAAGGCTTATGCAGAAGCCGTATACCCCCTGTTCAACGAACAACTGCTGCAAAGCCCCGTCAACCAGCTGCCGATGTATGCAGAACTCATGCAACCCTGCATTCAGACTCCCCACAAAACATTGTTCCGCCAGACACTGACAACCAGACTTCCGGATATAGAAAAAGAATCCAAAAGAAAAAGAGTGGAGAAGGTCCTTAAAAAAACTGAAAAATAAGAAGCCCGTCAGGGATGCTGGGGCTCCTTACTTTCTATTCGCAGATTTTTCCGGATTACCTGATAAATATCCTTTTCCCTAAAGGGTTTCATCAACCAGTCATTAAATCCTGAACGTCTGAAATCACGAACATCCTGTTCTGTAATATCCGCCGTCAGCGCAATCACAGCCACATTGGCCTTTTCAGGATCATTATCTTTCCTGATTTTTTCTACTACTTCCAGCCCGCTGAATTTAGGCATATGAAGATCCAACAGCACCAGATCATAACGGTTGCGCTTAAAAAGATCCAATGCAATTTCTCCATCACGGGCCATATCAAAACGACATTTCCAGCGGGTAAGTATCATTTTCATTAACAACAGATTCATCTCCTGATCTTCCGCCACCAGCACATAAAGGTCTTCCATAGCGGCGCCTGAAGGGGTTTCTGTTTGCTGTTGGGTAATAATAACCGTCTGCGGCATAGACACTACTTCATATGGTATCCGGCAGATGAACTGTGTTCCTTTGTTGACCTCACTGGTATAGGTGATCTCTCCCCCATGCAGTTCTACCAACCTTTTGGTAATAGCCAGGCCCAGACCGGTGCCTTTTACCGTCACCCTTGCAGGTGCGGCCTGATAGAAGCGTTCAAAGAGGTTGGCCTGTGCTTCTTTGCTGATGCCTTCTCCCGTATCGGTGACAATAAACGTAAACAGTGCACGGCTTTCTGTCTGTTTCTCCAGTTTAGCCGTTACCGTTACACTGCCGCTGGAAGTATATTTGGTGGCATTGCTGATAAGGTTTAACAATATCTGTTTAAGGCGAAACGCATCTCCTCTTACTTCCCAGCGATGATCACCTTCAAAATCGGGGAAGAACCCCAGATTTTTTTGCATGGCCAGTATACGGGTAGTACTGATTACCTCCTCAAAAGCGGTATATAATACAAATGGTTCCTGCAGCAGGGAGATATAATCCTTTTCGAGCTTGGAAAAATCAAGTACATCATTCACCACCTGCATCAGCATATCCGCAGCCACTTCTACGGAACGTAACAGCTCACGCTGACTGGCAGACAGCCCCGAGTAGGAAAGCTGCTCGCTGAAACCTACCACGGCATTCAGCGGTGTACGTATTTCGTGGCTCATATTGGCCAGGAAATCGGTCCGGATACGGGCTTCTTCCCTCGCAGCAGCTGCACTAGCCATAAGTTGCTGGTTCTTTTTCCTCAATTCATATGCTGCTCCTGTTAAAGCAAGCAATAGTAGAGCCAGCAGGCTTCCACCCCATACAGCAATTGTTTTTATTCTACCTGTGTCCTGGTTTATCATACTGCCGGCTTGTTGCCGCTGTTGTACCAGTGCTATAGTGGCCTTATCTCTCAGTGCAAGGATCAGCGTGTCCATTTGCGCCAACATCATAATGTTGGTTCCTGCCAGGGATTGCTCGCTGGTATTGATTTTCATCCGGTTGGCCAACTGCGTACGCAGTATCTTTTTATAGTAACCGTTTACATCGTTGATAATGTCTTTCATACGCTGGGCATCATAATCAGACTTATTGACCACCTTACCACTTTTTGTTTTCACCATCACAGCCATTTGTGCTTTGACAGTATCGCCCTTGTTTTTATTGGAGAAGGCATTGCCCAGACGTTTGAAGAGTCCTTTCTTTTTCTCCGGCGCCGATACAATGTTGCTAACAGTATCCATGGTCACGTTATCTTTTTTTATCTGTGTGACCTTATATACAGGGATGCTATTGAGCAGTTTATCGATCCTGTCATCTGCCAGGGAAGAAGAGAGCATGGAGTCGGTAGCTTTTTTGAGCTGCGAGATGCGCCCTGACATCGCTGTTTTTTGAGCGATCAATTCGTTGAACTGCTGATGATCATTCAGTCCGCTCAGCATGCTGCTGATGGAATCTACGGCCGACAACACCTCTCCCAGTTGTGCAGAAAAGGATTGCAGAAAATGTTTATCATAGGTTACGGTAAACAGGCGAAAGTTACTTTCAGCACGGTTGAGGGTCAGCAATGCATTGTCCATGAGACGTATGCCGGGATTGTCCTGTAGCAAGGTATCTGTTGATTTCAGCAACTTACCTGCACTTTGCTGGTGTACAGAAAATCCATAATAAAAAAGCCAGCCTGTAACCGCTACAGTCAGGGCTATCAGTACTTTAAACAGATTAAGCGATCGAAGCATATTAACGCTTTAGCATTGGTTTGTTTTAATAAACGAGGGAAAGAAGGGTCACCGGAGATTCGACAATCTTTGGGTCATTCAAATGGATACAGTGGTATGGTTAGTATATATCCCGGAACCTGTAAGATATTAAAAAGGAATATAAGGACCGGCCTGCTGGTGCAGATGGCACCAGCAGGCACTTATGCAGAAAGGTTATTCCTGTTAAAGATACCAGACTTCATCGGCATGGGTGGAGATGTACACGGTATCTCCTTTTTTCACCTGGCTTTTGCTTGTCCGGATAGTAATGGTGTCTTTGGATAAGGTCACAACGGTTTCATAGAAGCTACCGAAGAAGTGTACACTTTTTACTTTTCCTTTCAGGGCAGACTGACCTTCTTCCACAATCTGAAAACTTTCGGGACGCAGGAAGAGGTTTTTTCCGTTTTCCACCACTCCTGGCAGGCCGGCAAACTTTTTGGCTTTGGCAGGGCTGATCAGGTTATAGGAACCCAGCAGGCCGGCAGTATATTCATTAACGGGCTGACCATATACCTGCTGTGGCGTGCCTCTTTGTACAATCTCTCCATCTTTCATGATCATCACTTCATCCGCCCAGGAAAGCAGGTCCTGCGGATCGTGGGAGATCAGCATACAGGTGATGTCCAGGTTTTCGGAGATGTCCCGGATCACCTCTTTCAGTTTGTTTTTATGGATCAGATCGAGGTTAGAGTAAGGTTCATCGAGCAAAAGCAGACGGGGAGCTGTTACCAGCAGACGTGCCAGGGCAATCCGTTGTTTCTCTCCTCCCGATAGCTGGTCGGTTTTACGTTTCAGCAGATGCGTGATCTGACAGAGATCATACAGTTCTACTGAAGAGTCTTCCGTCAGTTTGTTGTTATAGGAAAGTATTTCTTCTACCCGGTAGTTATTACGCAGTTCAAAATGCTGGGATAGATAGGCTATACCCGGCTGTCCCGGAATCAGCACTTCCAGCGGGCCTTCCACCCTGACTTCTTCAAAGGACACTTTGCCGGCATCGGGCTGTACAAAACCACCGATCATTTTCAGCAGCGTACTCTTACCGGAACCTGTTTCCCCGGCAATAGCCACTTTCTGAAATTTTTCTACCGTAAAGCTGATATCCTTTACTACCGGTACCCCTAACTGGTTCTTACTGATATTGGAGACTGTTAAAAAGCTCATATTTCCTGTTTATACCTTGTCCAACAGCAACAAAAAAACCTCTTGATGTAAGAGGTTTTATATTCCTGTGATCGTGAGGGCGTTTATTATCAAAAAATCATTCTGTCTGAAATAGTATCCCAGGCAGGTGTTAATAAAATCCACTTAAAAGAACTTTAATCCGACAAATATAACGGAAATCAGGTCAAATGGCAAGCCCTGTGTGATCATCAGAGCCTGTTATACACGCTGGTGGCGGGTGTACGCCCTCACAAAAAACAGGCAGACATCTGGACCCAGGGGGTGTATATACGCCAAATTGAGGGGTTGATCCCGACAATAAGCTGATTTACCTTTAACATATGAAACACATATCAATCCTGGTTCCAAGAGGGGCCGTGCTGGGCAGTATTGAAGGGCCCCGTCAGGTGTTTACCGAGGTAAACAAGATGCTTAAAAACAATGGGGACAACCCCTTGTTTAGGGTACAACTGGTAGGGCTTACCCGGGAAGTACCGGCATGCGGAGGTATGTACACTGTGTTTGCAGATGCCACCATTAAGGAGATCCCCAAAACAGACCTCATTATTATTCCGGCGCTGGATGGTGATATGAACAAGGTGCTGGAACAAAACAAGGACTTTATTCCCTGGATCATACATCAGTACAAGGCAGGAGCCGAAGTTGCCAGCCTCTGCGTAGGTGCTTTCCTGTTAGCCGCCACAGGTCTGATAACCGGGCGTAGATGCGCTACCCACTGGATGGCAGCCAGTGATTTCAGGAAGATGTTTCCGCAGGTAACCCTTGTGGAAGACAGCATTATCACCGATGAATTTGGTATCTATTCCAGCGGTGGTGCGTTTTCCTATCTCAATCTTATCCTTTATCTGATTGAGAAATACAGCAGCAGACAGATTGCTGTGTTCTGCGCCAAAGCATTCCAGATAGACATTCAGCGCGACAGCCAGTCGCCCTTTACTGTTTTCAGAGGCCAGAAAGACCATGAAGATGGGCCTATCCTTAAAGCACAGGAATTCATTGAACAGAATTACACCGAAAAAATAACGGTAGACCAGCTCGCGTGTATGTTTACACTGGGCCGCAGAAACCTGGAACGTAGGTTCAAAAAGGCCACTGCCAATACTGTAGTGGAATATATCCAACGGGTGAAAATAGAAGCCGCTAAAATGAGCCTGGAATCATCCCGTGAGAATGTTAACGAGGTGATGTACAACGTAGGCTATACCGATCCAAAGGCTTTCCGGATCACGTTCAAGAAGATTACCGGGATGTCGCCGATACAGTATAGGAATAAGTATAACAAGGAAACTGAACTGGAACTGTGATGAGGAATGATGACGCTGATGGATGTGATAACGATAGATGATTGATATTTTACTGATTTTTATACCAGGTTAGATAATCGGGTGGCTGTTGATAGCAGCCACCCGATTATATTTTAGTGTAAGGCTTCCCTGGTTCGTCTTGATTTCAGTAGGTTCAGCATGGCTGTGGATACCAGCATGATGATCACGCCCAACCATTGCAGCCCGCTTACTTCTTCTTTCAGGATCAGATGCGAGCAGATCACCGCCACCGGCAGCTCAGCTGTCATAATGATAGCACTGAGGCTGGCGCCGATTTTGGGGATACCGGCCGCAAACAATACCGGCGGTATCACAGTCCCGAACAAAGACAGGAACAGCGCCCATTTCAGCAGTCCCGGGCCGAAGTGAGTACTGGCAATAAGGTCCGGAGCATTAAAGAGAAAAATCCCCAGGGTAGACCCGGCCATGATCACCGCACTTTTGCGTAACGGCTGTATACTCGTTCCTACGCGGCTGTTGGCCACCACATATATAGCGTAGAACAATGCAGAAAGTCCTGCGAAGGCCAGACCGGTGACAGAGAGACTGCCACTCTCCTGTTTGAGCAACCCGCCAGACAATAACGTTCCACCGAGAATAAAAAGGATTGTCATCAGTTCGGGCAATCCCGGCCGTTGTTTGTAAAATATCCAGTCTATCAGCACACCGATCCAGGTAAACTGCATCAGTATTACAATTGCTATAGAAGCGGGGATGTATTGTACAGACACATAATACACAAAGGTGGTGAGTCCTATCGTGGTTCCGGTGAGTAACAACGGCCAGCGGTCCTGCCAGGAAAGACGAACCTGTTGCGCGCCCTCTTTACGATTACCGTATAGCCGTACCAGTAGCCATAAAAACATCATCCCTGAAAATGCCTGTGTAACGGCTATCTCCGCCGCTGTATATCCTTCCCGGTAGGCTAATTTGACAAAAGTGGATAAAATGCCGAAGCTGCATGCGCCGACAAAAACCATCCATATATACCTGTTCATTGATCGCTGATTGTTTGAATTGGTTTAAAAGAGAATGTAATACAGAAACCTGTTGAGCTACAGGCACAACAAAACAACCAGGTCAACGGACACAGTAAATCGTATGAAGGAATAGACTATCGCTTCAGAGAAGAAATGCCGGAACGGCTATATACCGGTTGTTTTGCTTAGCAAACAACTGCGGGGGGAGGTGTATTGGAGAAAATTACCTGGAACATAATTTTTTGAATATGAGGACAAGATAGAAAAAAAAGATGAATTACAAGCCTGAGACGAAGTAGATGTTCATCAGGCTTGTAAAATAATCACTTAGTTTTAAGCTTCCTGTTCCATATACATAAACTCCCAGTGATGACCGTCGATATCCTGGAAACCATGGCCATACATAAATCCATGGTCCTGCGGAGCTTTGTGAGTGGTAGCACCGGCCGCTACCGCTTTGGCCACAATCATGTCTACCTCTTCCCTGCTGGATGCAGATAAACAGTTAATACATTCTGTATGCCGGCTGGTATCACAGATCTCGTTATTGGTGAAGGTCTTAAAAAACCTTTCTACGATAAGCATTGCATAGATGGTATCAGAAATCACCATACAGGCAGCCTTGTCATCAGTAAACTGTTCATTGAAAGTATATCCCAGCATTGTAAAGAAAGCCATGCTTTTATCGAGGTCTTTAACGGGTAGATTAACGAAGATCATCGTTGCCATAAATTATCTGTTTTAGTCTGACACAAACTTACAGTCAATAATCATCCCGGATAGTGTGTTAAAGCGACAATCTCAATGGTAGATTACGACTTCTGCCATTACCACAGAGATGGTAATAAACAGTACAGCTATAAACTGCTTTTGTCGGGCCATTAAAAATAAAAATATAAAACCGGCATCAGCATTATTCAAAGTAGTTACGAGTGCCTATGATGAAGGGATCGGTGGAGAGTTTACCCCAATCCGGGTATTATATCAGTCAACGTGCCCTGCCCATGTTCCATCTGTCAAGGCCGGCAGGCTGGTAATCCGGGCTGCCGAACTCAGTAGGTAGGTTGCCATGACAAACATCCGGTCGCACAACCGGCACAGGAAGCCCCTCTGTTGCCTGCAGCACACATGATAAGACGGGCGTGATTTATTTACCAGGATATCGCTCCTTTATAGTACTTTGATGTCCCAGAAGCGACATCCCTGTATACAATCATTTTATCTACTAACGACTATGCTTATACGCAAATTACTGGGGACTACGGTCCTTGCCCTGATGACGTCCTGTAGTTTCACCTATGCTCAGACATCGAATCTTGAACACGTTTCCGTTCTGCAATCTATTGATCCTGCCAATGATAACTATGCAGACCTGGAAGGGTTACGGCAGGCCATTGGCAAATCCAGGATAGTGCTGCTGGGTGAACAGACTCACGGAGAAGCCTCTACTTTTCTGGCCAAGACGAGGATGATTAAATTCCTCCACGAGAAAATGGGATTTGATGTACTGGCTTTTGAAAGTGGTTTTTATGATTGTGCCCGCATCTGGGAGAATACCCTTCATGGCAGTCCGTTTGCGAAAGAGCTACCAGGCAGCCTGTTCTACATGTATGCTACCAGCAAACAGATGACACCATTGTTTGACTACATTCAGGCCAACGTAAAATCAGCATCTCCGCTGACAGTGGCGGGTTTTGAAAGCCAACACACCGGCCAGTATGCCAAACAACAGCTGTTCCCTGATTTTGAACAGTTCCTAAAGCAGCAGCATCCTGCGCTGCTGGACGACAACTGGGCACTTTTCCGCCGGGTGTCACTGGCGACCTTCCCTTCTAATACCTACCGTCCTACTGCCGAAGAGCAACAAATTTTTTTCAAGGAGTTAGACAAACTTAAAACGGCTTTATCCGGGAGTAAAAACAAGAGCACTCATTTCACCACATCACCGGGTTTCTGGTATCAGGTAACCTGCAGTATTGAGTCGCAGGCAAAACGTTACTGGGGGCTGACTACCGGCAATGAGCTCAGTGTACGCGACAAACAAATGGCTGATAACCTGATATGGCTGGCAGAAAAAGCATTTCCCGGCAAAAAGATCATTGTGTGGGCACACAACATCCACATCGCTAAAAATACCAGCGAACTGGAATTCCACACTGGTGGCCCTGTTCCTTTCCTTCAAACACTGGTACCTATGGGCGCCACTGTAAGCCGGCATTTCGGTAAAGATGCCTATGCCATTGGTTTCTCCGGCGCAGCGGGCAACTATATAGATTATACGAACGATAAGTTAACCGCTGTACCAGCTCCACAGCCAGCCAGCGTGGAAGCACAGTTTACAGGTTATCAGCATGCTTTTATAGATTATCGTACGGCCAAAGGCTGGCTGCAACAGCCCCAGCAAGCTACGTTGTTTGATTTTACGCCGTTGAAAGGTACCTGGCCTCACGTGTTCGACGGACTTGTTTTTATTCGTACGTCCGTACCGGTAGACCGCTGATAATTACTTTTTTATAAAATATATAATAACTGCGTACAGGGATTATTCTTTAACCATCAATTCCTGTACGCAGCTGTATTTTAGAGTGTCATGTTCCAGTTACCCGAAAGTTTTTCTGCGTTGAATAAAAAATAAAACCCGCTCTACCATAAAAGCAATTCAACTATTTGTTATCTTAGTAGGATCCTCGTCGCAGCAACCAATTTATTTTAACCATATGACCGCGTCATTACAGTTCGAGAATGTATCCGCCATGTTCGCGGAAAATCCGGGAATATTTGGTAAACCAGCAGCAGCAGCGTTATCGGGTCTCTCTCATGGAGACATAGTTTGTTTGTTTTTTGTTGTAGGCTTTAGCAGCACCCGTGGCCACAAATCAGAAAGAATACTGGTAAAGATCACCGATATGCAGCATGACTGCTATCGAGGCGCTTTGCTTACTCCATCGAAGTACCGGCATGACCTGCAACCCGGTGATGAAATCACTTTCCATAGCGAGCACATAGCCGCTGTGCTGGCGGAAAACTTCGCCGCAATTACCCCCTAAGAATGTCGTATTTACACAACGTTGATTATCATAATTGACAGTAAGTTTGTACCAGCAAATCACGCAACAATTTCCGGAAGCGTTGCGGGGTCTGCAGAGAATCACTATCGATTAAATCCTAAACAAACTACTGCTATTATGACAACGTCAATAACACCTTCGAAATCTGCACGCTTAACAGGTAGAATCATCAGCATCCTTGTAATTTTATTTGCGCTGGTAGATGCTGTCATGAAAGTATTCAAAGCAGGACCTTCGATGGAAGGATCCACCGCACTGGGTTGGCCTGCCGACCAGGTGCAGTTTATAGGTATCCTTTTACTCATCGGAACTATTCTGTATGCTATCCCGCGTACTGCCATACTGGGCGCCATTATCATTACCGCTTACCTGGGCGGAGCGGTAGCCATTATGGTAAGGGTAGCACAACCTTACTGGTTCCCCGTGCTTTTCGGGATATTAACCTGGGCTGCCCTCTATCTTCAGGACACCGGCTTAAGGAACATGATACCCATGCGCAAAGATTAATTACGGCAACCATGAACAATATGAGCCGGGAAGCAGGATAGTCCAGCTTCCCGGCTTTTTATCAGCATACAATATACTTCTCTCCAAAAAGAGATGACGTCACTGGTGAACATCCGGCCGATACACCTCCATGAGCATAGTAGGATTACTCAGCTGCTTAAAGCCATAACTGCCGTAAAGTGTGTGCGCATCTTTTGTATTCAGCATCAGCCTCCGCAATTTAGCCACCCATGGCTCATCAGTCATATGCTGCATCATCTTTTTGGAAATGCCCTTTCCGCGATATTCCGGTAATACAAACACATCTGCCAGCCAGCCAAAAGTGTGATAGTCTGTAATCAACCGGGCAAAGCCAATCTGCCGGTCTCCCACAAATGCCCCGATACAATAGGAGTGCTCCAGCGATGCTTTCACCAGGTCGTAAGATATCCCCTGCGCCCAGTAAGAATCGTGGCTCAGGTAATGGTGGATAGCTGGAATATCCATCTGTGTTACTCCTGTCTTAATTTCTATCTGATTAATCATTCCTGGAAAATTTTCAGCAAAAATGACTAATAAGACAATATGGACACAGTCACAATTTTATTATTTTTGATGGACACAGTTAAAACTGTTGAGATGATGACCAAAGACTACAAATACCAGCATATAGCGCAGAACATTACCAGGCTGATAAAAACCGGAGTATTAAAGCCCGGAGACAAACTTCCATCCATCCGCACCATCTGCCAGGAACAGGGAATTAGTATGAATACAGCCAAACGTGTATATCTGGAACTGGAGAGCAAGGCGCTGATCATATCACGGCCGCAATCCGGATATTTTGTAGCACAGGTACCACTGAGGCAGCTGCCACTGCCGGCAACCAGCCATCCATCCGGCAAAGACAGTCGCCCTCTGCCGGTACAGCTGGTCAGCCATGTTTACAAAGACATGGGCAAAAAGAACCTGACCCTTTTCTCCGTTGGTATACCAGCACCGGAACTGCTGCCAGTGGCCAAACTCAACAAATGCCTGCTCAAGGCTTCACGCGAGCTGAAAGAAAGCAGCGTTGGCTATGAGTCGTTACAGGGCAACGAAAAACTACGGCGGGCTATTGCACGTCGTTCTTTCATGTGGGGCGGCAGCCTCGGCCCGGATGATATTATTACCACCAGTGGAGGCATGAATGCCATTAGTTTGTGTATGATGGCCCTTACCAAAAGTGGTGACACCATCGCTACCGAGAGCCCGCTGTATCCCGGCATACTGCAGTTAGCGCAGAGTCTGGGCCTGCGGGTATTAGAGCTGCCCACCCATCCGCAAACCGGTATAGACCTGCAGGCGCTGAAGGCGGTTGTAAAAGAAATTGATCTCTGTTTGCTGGTGACCAATTTCAGCACACCACTAGGCTGTTGTATGCCCGATGAAAATAAAAAGGCAGTAGTGAAATTGCTGGAGAAACATCACGTTCCCCTGATAGAAGATGACATTTACGGCGATCTTTACTTTGGGCCATCCCGGCCCATTTCCTGTAAATCGTTTGATAAAACCGGTAATGTATTATGGTGTAGTTCCGTTTCCAAAACACTGGCTCCTGGTTATCGCGTGGGCTGGGTTTCTCCAGGCAGGTATAAAGAACAGATACTCCGATTAAAACATCTCCATGTGCTTTCCAACACCGCCATCACACAGGAAGCTGTAGCCGGTTTTCTGGAAAGCGGCGGCTATGACCATCACCTGCGCAGATTAAGAGATATTCTGCAAACTAACTGTATACACTATACGAATACTATTGCCTCCGGTTTTCCGGCAGGCACCCGCATATCGCGGCCGCAGGGCGGTCTTTCGCTGTGGGTGGAGCTGCAGAAAGGAACAGATGCAGCCGTACTTTACGAGGCCGCTATCAGACAAAAGATCAGTATTGCACCCGGGCGTATGTTTACCCTGCAAAAACAGTTTGATAACTGTATGCGCCTGTCACTTGGGTTACCCTGGACGGAGCAGCTGCAGCGGAGATTACAACAGCTGGGCAGGATTGCAGGACAACTATAGATTTATAATTCTCCGAAATCATAACGGTCTATCATTAACTCCATTTCAGTTTCTGTTCTGCAGGAAAGAAAAAGGCTTTCTCCTACTCCGCCCTGCGGGTCAGGGAAATACCATACCAGCTTGTCGGTACTCCAGTAGATGATTAGATTGTTGGATTGATCTACCACTTTCTCCCAATGAGTGGCAAGGTCCTGCAACATTACGGTTATCATTTCGTCATCTATACCACTGTACAGTGAAGCCATGTAGTTGTAACCACCCTGGGCAAACTGATAATATAAACACATCTCCAGAAAAGCCTGCAGGTCTGCATCTTCGGCGTACCATTCCTTGTCTGGCACAGGACATTGATATACTTTTTCCGGTGCAGCAGGAGACACACCCCATACACAAACACCCTGGTTTTCTTCCAGAAAAACAAGTTTATCATCTTCTACATACAACTTATCCAGTGGAGCAAAATGCTGGAAAACATCCATCACTTGCTCATTACGACCAGCACACAAATAAAATGTTTGCAGTAACTCCGGTATTTTTACAGACAGCCGCGCTTCTGTATCCTGTATCATTGTAATACTCACTCCATCATCCGCGCTGAGATTTCTCCCCAACAATCTTTCAACAATAAATCTTATGCTGTTTTCCATATTCACAAAAATGCGATAAAATAATTTACCAATTTAAAACTGCAGAGGCGGCATAGAAATTGTTATTAAACAGTTACCAAAATTTTCATTCCTATGTCCGCCAAAACAATGTTAGCCAGTCTGTGCATAATAGCCACCAATGTATTTGCACAACCATCTTCTCCAAGCGTTCAACGCAGCGAGCCTTTCCCAGAACCCACTTCCGGTGCCAACCGACTCCTATTCATGCCGGATGGGAATACGCTTTTCTTCAACTTCACACCCAGAAAGGGTATTGAGGTCACGGTTTACAATCCGAACCATCAGGTCAGTGCAACAACGCGTTCTTCTATCCGCTCCTGGAGCAACTGGCGGATGTACACGTCACAACTGCGCGGGCTATACGCCATCAATGGGCAGGCCGTGGTATTCCTGGAGCAGCAGATCCATCTGAAGCCCGCTTTGTACCGGCTTGTATTTGACGCCCATAGCGGCGCCCTGTTATCGGATACACTGGTGGCCCGTCTTTCCAGACCCAACCTACTTAATCACCATGTCGTCTCCTCTAATCCGGAAGAGATACCTTCGTTCGTGATTAAAAAGGATCCGGACAGTGATTTTTACGGTATAGCCATGACCAATATGGGCACCCGTAATGCAGCGAAGCGTATACGAGTACTACATTTCAGCCCGCATCACACCTTACTTAACGATGCATTTTTTGAGGTCCCTGACAACCACCTTAAATACATCGATGTTGCTGACATGCATGTAAACGCTGATTCAGCCGTATTCCTGGCCACATTTGCCTATAACAACGGAGTGTTTTACACCCGGAATTCGCGTATTATCATCGGCAAACTACAACCCGGACACCGGTCTTTCCAAACATCAGTACTGGAACACACGGCCAACATGCAGGTGCAGAATGCAGCACTGCAATACAACCGTCAGGATGGCCATATCTATCTGCTCACTACGGTCCAATCGCGTACCACGGAAGAAAAGCCCATCATGCGCACCAATCTGATCAATCGGTTTGCGTTGCTGATGAATGTAATCAATCCGGACAACCTAACTGTTAAGAACCATTATTTTGTTCGCCACAACCTGCTGGATACATACGCGCAGCAACATCTCCAGTACAAGTATCCCTATTATGGTGAGATACAGGATTTCAGGCTCAATCCCGATGGCTCGGTACAACTGCTCATGGAAGAAACCGATGTGACTACCCGGACTATTTATGACAGCACTCTCCTTCACTTTAAAACGCCTACCACCAATACAATCACTCATCTGGGTGGAATAGGCCTTGTAAAGCTGGGAGCTGATGGCAAAGAGCTGGATGGTTATGCCATTGCAAAAGACCAGAGAGCAGAGGCTTTCATCAATACTTTTGCGCTCAACAAACGGAATCAGTCCGGCTGGACTTTCCGTGCAGCCGACAACTGGATGAACCTTTCCGGATTCTGTTCCTACGATTTTTTCAGCGCTGATGGCAGGGATTATGTGATATACAATGATTATCCTTCCAACAAGGAAAATACCAGTGAGCGCTACCGTTCGCAGAAAACAGTATACCAGATGTCCCGTACCAACACTGTATGTGCGGTGTATGACGGTCATCAGATCAACAAAACCTGGCTTTATGGAGAGCCTGCTGCCGGCGAATCCCGCTTCACCCAGATGGAGATGATCGCCCGGAAGCCGGATGGGAAATCATTTGCCACAATGATGATTGAAAGAAAAGAAGGACACAAACAGGCCTATATCGTTTGGGTAACGCTGTAATACCCTACCTTTGGGGTAATATGCCGCACGATCCTTATCATAAAATCATAGCGCAATTAAATGCACTGGTTCATCTGGATGAAGAAGAACAGACACAGGTTCGTTCCTCGTTTGAACCAGTGCATTTTGCCAAGCGCACTGTTCTTGTTAAAGAAGGCAGTATTTGCCGTTATATGTATTTTATCAATTCCGGCTACCTCCGCACATATTATGTAAAAGAAGGGCTGGAAGTAACTAATCATATCAACTGTCCCACAGGCTTTATCACCGCTTTCAGCAGTTATATTACCGGCGCACCTTCGTATGAATATCTCGAATGTATTACTGCCTGTGAACTGCTGCGTATCCCCAAAGAGAAGCTGGACACATTGTTTGTCAACAATCATAAATGGGCGGAAGCAGGCCGTATCATTAATGAAAACGTTGTGCTGTATAATGAACAACGGACCCGCGATATCATCAGTAAAACTGCGGAAGAAAGATATCTCCAGCTGCTGGAAGAACATCCGGATTATGTTCATCATGTTCCACTACAATATATAGCCTCCTTTATAGGTGTGAAGCCTGAGTCGCTCAGCCGTATCCGGCGAACCTTACAGACACAAGGCTAAAATAAATTCCTAACATAGGTCAAGTAGTCCTGTCTCCTGCCCCCTTAATTTTGCCTTATCAAGCTGATAAATTATGAAATCACTTAAAGGTAAAACTGTATTGGTCACCGGAGCCTCATCCGGTATAGGAGAAGCATTTGCAAAACAATTTGCGGCATACGGCTGCCATCTGGTGCTCACCGCCCGCTCCGGCGACAAGCTTCATCAGACGGCCCGGGAATTGAGCAGCACCTACGATATACAAGCGACAGTCATCACAGCAGACCTGAGCAGACAGGGCGCAGGCAGGGAGCTGGCCGCAGCTATCTGGCAGCAGCAGCTGAATATCGATATCCTCATCAACAATGCCGGTTTCGGTAAATGGGCCGGTTTCCTGCAAGAGACACCGGATACCTATCAGGACATGATACAACTCAATACCACCGCTCTCGTGGAACTCTCTCACCTGTTTCTGCCACATATGCTGGAGAAAAAAAGCGGTGGCATTATCAACATAGGCTCTACCGGCTCTTTCCAGCCTGCACCTTATATCGCAGTGTATTGTGCCACCAAAGCCTTTGTGCTTAGTTTTTCCGAAGCCCTGTACGGCGAATACCGGGACAGAGGCGTTACGGTTACCGCAGTCTGTCCGGGTAATACAGAGACGGCTTTTTTCCGGGTGGCAAATGCGGATACCAAAGGGATGCCGGCAGCAACCCCGGAACAGGTAGCCAGCGAAGGTATCAGTGCTTTCCTGAAAGGTAAAAACTATATTGTCACCGGTGGATGGAGCAATTACCTGCAGTCGCTTTCCTCCCGCTTCCTCCCCCGCAAAGCTGTTATTGGTATTGTAGCCGGCATGTTCAGAAACAGGGTAAGCCATGGCTGATATTTTTGGGTAGTAAGGTAAAAGCGATTATCTTTCTACATATAAAAAATCCTTATGAGCAATACCCGGCAACTCAAAGTAATTGTTACCGGTGCGAGCGGCATGGTAGGTGAAGGTGTGATGCATGAATGTCTACAGCATCCGCAGGTGGAAGAAGTACTGGTCATCAACCGCAGGCCCTCCGGCATCGTACACCCTAAGTTAAAAGAGATCGTCCATCAGGACTTTTTTAACCTTACTCCCATTGCAGATCAGCTGCGGGATTATGATGCCTGCTATTTCTGTCTGGGCGTATCTTCTGTAGGTATGGCCCAACAACAATACTACCGGCTTACCTATACGCTCACCATGCATGTAGCGGAAACCCTGAGCCGCAGAAACAGCAATATGATATTCTGTTATATTTCCGGCGCCGGTACAGACAGCTCGGAACAAGGTCGCAGTGCCTGGGCCAGGGTAAAAGGCAAAACCGAAAACGACCTGCTGAAACTACCATTCAAAAAAGTGTATGCCTTCCGGCCCGGTTTTATCAAACCCACCAAAGGCTTAAAACATGCACATACTTTTTACAGATACATCAACTGGCTCTTCCCGATAGGAAGAGCCCTTTTCCCCAGCGGTTTTTGTACACTGGCAGAACTGGGACGTGCTATGATCAATATAACCCTGTACGGCTACGGACGACAGATCATCGAAGGAAAAGATATCATAGCCCTGGCAGGAACACCCCTCTGAAGTATCGGTAATTTTTATTTATTTTACACCCATGACAACATCCTATCTACCTTCCTACTATAACGGATTGATGAAAAAATATCCGGTGGTGACCCAAGAAGAATGGCAGTTACTGGATAGCATCGTGGTAATTAAACACATCCGTAAAGGAGAGTCCTTCCTCCGTTATGGTAAAGTAGCACGTTATTCCGCCTTCGTGATTTCCGGCCTGTTCAAATTTTCCATCCTGGATGAAGAAGGAACCGAAAAGATCATCCGTTTTGGCTTCCCCGACGACTTCCTTGCCAACTGTGAGAGTTATAATAAAAAAGCGCCTTCCGCAATCAGTATTACTGCCATGGAAGATTCCGTGATATTGCGGATCAATATCAAAAGGCTGGAACCGTTGTATCATCTGCATATGAACCTGTTGCATGTCAACCTCCAGCTGTTTCAGGAAATGTCAGAACAACAAACAGAACATCAGCAGATCCTGTCTTTAAAAAGTCCGCTGCAGCGATATCGCTTTCTACTCGAAAGACGCCCAGCCATTGTTCAGAAAATATCACTTACCAACATCGCCCGGTATCTGTATATCAGCCGCGAAGCCTTGAGCAGAGCACGTCTATACCTGCTGGACCAGAACAGGAACTTTTGTGATTGAAGTCACGGACACAGATATACTGAATGGATAGTTTTGCTTTAAAAAAATATGAAGCAAAGCATGATCTTGTTGCATGGTCTTTTTGGCGGGCTTAGTAACTGGCACGGAGTAGTTCAGAATTTTGAATCACGCTATGACATTCACATTCCGCCATTACCTATTTATGACCAACATAATCAGGACAATCTCGATTACCTGGTCAACTACCTGGAGAACTATATACAGCAACATCACCTGGAAAAGTTAATACTGATAGGCAATTCCCTCGGAGGACATGTCGCCATCCTCTATACCCACCGGCACCCGGAAATGGTCGATAAACTGATCCTGACCGGCAGCTCCGGCCTCTACGAAAACAATAGCCTGGGTAGCTTCCCCAAACGAGGCAACTATAACTATATCCGGGAACGCGTAGCCTACACATTCTATGATCCGGCCACCGCAACAGATGAACTGGTAGATGAGGTATTCAAAACTACCACCAATGCCGCCAAATGTATGCGTATCGTCCGTATGGCCAAATCAGCCCAACGCAATTATGTCGGGCCTATATTACCAGAGATACCCACCAACACTTTACTGATATGGGGAGAAGAAGACAAAATCTCGCCCCCCGATGTAGCACACGAATTTTTACAGTTCCTGCCTAATGCTTCACTGGTGATGCTGCCCAAATGCGGCCACGCCCCTATGATGGAGCTTCCTGAATTATTTAATGAATCGCTGGAGCGTTTTCTTCTCGAGTCCCAGGGCTAAAGCCCTGGGCTATGTTTGTTTTTTTCCGGAGCGGGGGAATTGGGAATAATTTAGCCATTAGGCTTAATGGTTTGCAGGAATGATGTAAGCAAATGATGATTTGTGCTGAGGTTTTGATGATTTGCAGGGATCATATAAGCGGATGATTAGCGCTGAGACATGAATGATTTTCAGGAATGATGTAAGCGGATGATTAGCGGCGGGTTTTAATGATTGCCAGGATGACAATCCAGCCCGAAATTCTTTTATTCATAGCAGCTGCTGCGAATAAAAGAATTTCGGGCTGGCCTTTATAATTTCCCAGGGGGCTAGCGCGAACTGCCAACAATTTTAGCCCAGGGCTTCAGCCCTGGGATTGGTTCTTTTTTTGGAAAACCAATTTTATTTCGTCAATTTTGGTGTTACATAAATAACCGATTTGGAAAAGTACAGAGACAGGATAGAAAAGATAAGTATAACGATGGAGAGCCTGGGGCTGACCCCGGTAGCTGCGCGTGTGTATATCTATCTGTTGCTCAGTGAAGAACATCAGGCGACTTTTGAACAGATCGTTGATTATTTTAAAGTGAGCAAAAGTGCTGTTTCGAATGCCCTCAAGATGCTGGAGTCTGTAAAGATGATAGAGTCTAAAACCATTGGTGGGCAAAGAAAACGCTACTTTTCCGCCAACCTGCGTAATATCTTCCGGGAAGAATATCTGACAGCCAGAATTAAAGTGTTTTTTGATATCATGGACGATGTCAGATCTATCCGGGAGATAGATGATGATTTCAGCAAAGAATTGGAAGATGTGTCGATACTGTATAAGATGATGCTGGTGGAAATTCCGATGATGCTGGAAAGGTGGAGAAGAACCGTTGCTTTGAATAGAAAAGACAAATAGTTTCTTTTTGCCGGCCTTTTAGTTCTCAAAGTTCAGAACTAAAAGAATAACAATGACTCAGATGAAAAAAAGTATCATTTTACTTTTGCTGGTTACCTATGCCACAGGATCAGCAGGGCAATCCATGCCCTTAAAGGATACAGCCGCACCTGCCACCACCTGGGATCTGCAGCAATGCCTGGACTATGCCAACAGCCACAACAACGAACTCCTTGCCAAAGCCCATTCCGTTAATGCCGCCATCCTGGACAGCAAAGCAGCCTTATTAAAACTAGCTCCAGACATCACCATCAGAGCGGAGGTAGACAACTACTGGAAGATACCAGTACAGGTATTTCCAGGTGAACTGGTTGGCCAGCCTTCCGGCACCTTTGTACCCATAAGGATGGGAACCCCGTGGATGGGCAACTATGGCGCAGATGCAGACCTTCCGCTGGCAGACCTGCAGACATGGCAGAATATCAAACTGGCCAGACTGCAACAGCAATCCGGCCAGAGCGAATACCACGCTCTCCAACGCAGCCTGCTGAAAAACGTACGAATGGCCTACTACAACGTACAGCAACAAATGGAATACCTGGACGTATGTAACCGCCTCTATGGAAACTACCACCAGATCCACGACCTGATTTCCCTTCAGCTCAATAAAGGATTTACGGATAAAATCACTTTTAATCAATCAGCCACCTTGCTGAAAACCAGACAGGAAGCTGTAGACAAAGCACAGGTAGGCCTCGAGGAAGCCTATCTGGATCTCAGATTCTGGATGGGCTATCCACTGAATGGTAAATTAACCATCACAGCTGCAACAACTTTGCCCCCTCTGGAAATCAGTGACTACAATACAACACAGCTCCCCGATTACGAAACAGAGCAACTGAAAGTGCAAGTAGCTAAACAACAATATCGTAATGCCTATACAGCCCTATACCCCACCCTGCATTTCAAAGGTTCCTACCAACAGCTGGGCTTTGGTGATCACCTCAATTTTATAACCCATTCGCCCTGGTTTACCGTAGGCTATGCAGGTGTAGCATTACGCCTCCCACTGTCAGCAGCCAATTTCTCCAACAGGCCCCGCAACCAGAAAGCCTTATGGCTGGCCGCCGCCACACGGTTCAAACATTATACATCCGAGCAGGAAAAAAAATATCTGGAAGAAAAATTATTACTGGAAAAAGCTTCACGAGATATACAACGGCAAAAGGAAAACATACGCCTGTCAGAAGAAAACGAAACACTCAGCAGCCAGAAAATCAACAAAGGTATCATCGATATGATACAGTTGAGGGAAGTACAGCAGGACCTGTACGATGCGCAAGCCAAGCTGAATGAGGCCCGGATGGACTTTTACAAACACTTCACCGAACTTAACTACTTACAAAATCAATAAAGGACCTGCATGAAAAAGTTTTTGATCATAGCACCCGCTGTTTTCATGGCTGTTGCCTGCAAACAAAAAACTGCTACCTATACCGTACAGTCACGCACCCTGAACGAAGCTGTATATGCTTCGGGAGAGATCATGCCTGAAGCATATTATTTCCTGAAATCCAATGTAGCCGACCTGCTGATGAAAGTGATGGTAAAAGAAGGTGATGCGGTTCATAAAAATGAAGTGATGGCTGTATTAGGCACGCCCAGCCAGTTAACACAGGAAGACATTCTTCATAGCCAGGTAGCCCTGGCTGGTAAAAATGCACAACCAGGTTCCTCATCACTTAGTGAGTTGCAAAAACGTATCGCCTTGGCCAAAGTCCAGCAGGAACAAGACGCCCTGAATGCCGACCGTTATACTGAACTGGCCAAAAGCCAGGCTGTTTCCGAAAAAGATGCAGAACAGGCCAGGATGCAGGCTGCCAGCAGCGCTACAACTTACAAGACATTACAGGAACAATATCTTACCCAGCAACATGAACTGACCGAAAAACTGCTGCAGGCACGTCAGCAGCTGGCTGCCACCAGCCAGGGCAGGGAAGGCAAAATATTAAAAAGCCCGGTTGACGGATATGTATACAAGGTTTATCTCAAAGAAGGAGAACTGGCACAGCTGAATGATCCCGTACTGATGGTGGGTTTGCCTGGGCAGTTCAAACTGGAGCTGCTGGTAGACGAACGCGATATCAGCAAAGTAAAGATTGGCCAGAAAGTATATTTTGAAACAGACGTATATAAAGGCAGGCAGTTTGCAGCCAGCGTCAATAAGATCATTCCGCTGCTGCAAAAAGAAAGCCGCAGCTTTCAGGTAGAAGCGGCCGTACAGGACACTGCACAGTTTTATCCTCAATCGTCTGTAGAAGCCAACATCCTTGTTCGGGAGCATATCACTGCCTTGGTGGTGCCTGCAGACTATCTGCTGAAAGGCGACAGCGTATACCTGCAACAAGGCAGCAAACTTCATAAAACAGCCGTCCTTACCGGCATCCGCAACGGCAGCTGGGTGGAAGTTAAATCAGGCCTCAAAGCCGGTGATGTGATCGCTATAAAAGAATGACACATGAAACTACTTACCAACATAAAACTGGCCGCCTCCATTGCCCTCACCCATATGCGTGCGAGGTTGAAACAAACCATCATTGCCACGGTGGGCGTCACCTTTGGCATTACCGTGTTTATATTCATGGTCAGCTTTATACAGGGCTCCAATGATTTTGTTAAAGCAGTAGCCTTCGAACAGTCACCACATCTGCGGCTGTACAACGAAGTACAGACTTCTCCCCAAAGTGTATTGGACAAGGCAGATCCACATGTGATTAATATCGTGGCCCATGAAAAACCCAAAGATATTTTACTTAACCTGAAAGATGGCCGGCAGATTGTACAACAACTGCAGCAGGACCCTCGTGTGGCCGCCATCTCCGGGTCTGTGAACACCCAGGTGTTTTACCGCCTTGGCTCCAGCACGATCAATGGCACGATCAACGGCATCCGTTTTGAAGAGGAAAATCCCCTTTTTCATCTACAGGCTAAACTGCTGGAAGGCAGCTTCCAGGAGCTGTCTACGTTGCCCAACAGCCTGGTATTAGGCGTAGGACTAGCCAAACGGCTTAATGTAAAAACCGGCGACCGGATAGAACTCACCACCGAAAAAGGCAACAATTTTTCCGTAAAAGTGGTGGGCATCTTCAAAACAGGAATGACAGACATTGACAAACAACAAAGTTACGCCAGCCTCAATACCGTACAGCGTTTTCTGGAAGTGCCGGCCTCCTATATCACCGACATAAAAATAAAACTACATGATATGGAACTGGCCCCGGAGATGAGCCGGGAGCTGCAGGATAAATACGGCTTTCATGGCTCTGACTGGAAACAGGACAACGCCGCGCTACTGGAAGGAGACTCACTCCGTAAGATGATCGTTTACGGTGTAGCCATCACTATTTTGCTGGTAGCTGGTTTTGGCATCTTCAACATCCTCACCATGATGATCTATGAAAAGATGAAAGACATCGCCATTCTGAAAGCCATGGGCTTCTCCGATTCAGATATCCGCTGGATCTTTCTGGTACAGGCCCTGATCATAGGCATCGCCGGCGCATTGATGGGACTGGTATTTGGTTTTCTGGTGGCCTATGGCATCTCCAAAATGCCTTATCATAGCGATGTGATGATCACACTGGACCATCTGCCGGTGAGTTTCAGCATGGTGTATTACGTTACCGGCTTTACTTTCGGTATTCTCACTACTACCCTGGCGGGCTACCTGCCTTCCCGCAAAGCCGCTAATGTAGACCCTATCACTATTTTAAGAGGATAACATGAACCTGATAGAAGTAAGGAACATCAACAAGTATTTTTTTCAGCCGGCCCGTTTACAGGTGCTGACAGATGTGAATTTTGATATAGAGCAGGGAAAGTTTATCTCCATTACTGGTAAATCCGGCAGTGGCAAGTCTACCCTGTTATATCTGTTATCCACTATGGACACCGATTTTGATGGCAGTATCCGGATCAACAATGAAGAGATGCGTGGCAAGAAAAACGGATGGCTGGCCGATTTCAGGAACCACCATATTGGTTTTGTGTTTCAGTTTCACTATCTGCTGCCAGAGTTCAGTGTACTCCGGAATGTGATGCTGCCTGCGCTCAAGCTGGCTAGGTACAGTCCAGCAGAAATAGAGCACCGGGCTATGGACATACTGCAACTACTAGACGTTTCCGAGCAGGCCACCAAACGGGCATCTCTCCTTTCCGGCGGCCAGCAGCAGCGGGTAGCCATTGCCCGCGCGCTGATCAACGAGCCACTGATTATCATGGGTGATGAGCCTACCGGTAATCTGGACAGTCATAATGCCGCTATCGTATTTGATCTTTTCAGGCAGCTGTCTGCCGAAAAAGGCCAAACCATCCTCACGGTTACCCATGATGAAGATTTCGCCCGGCGTTCAGACCATATTATTCACCTGGTAGATGGCAGAATTGCAGATTGAAAAAGCAACTCACGTTAAAGACTATACGATCCACTAATACTAAATAGCCAGCATTAATTCTGCTTTCCCCAAGCCAATAATAAGCTGATTTCAATTTTAGCCCAGGGCTTCAGCCCTGGGAAATTGTTGTAAATTGTTGATACAAATACAGCTGTTATGCTCTCTACGCACCATCAGGTTTTTATTGAAGTAGCCAGAGAGAAAAGTTTCTCCAGGGCCAGTCAGACGTTGTTTATATCGCAGCCAGCCATCAGCAAACATGTAAAGTACCTGGAGGAGTATTACAAGACCAGGCTTTTTGAGCGCAAAGGCATACAGATTTCACTGACAGATGCCGGCAGTTATTTACTGAAGCGTTTGTTACAGGTAGAAAACATACAGGCGGAAACGGAATTTGAGATGGCGGCCTTTAGCGACAAGCATCAGGCCAAGGGTGTACTGAAACTGGGTGCCAGTACTACGGTGGCGCTGTATATCCTGCCTAAAGTACTTTCTGTATTTCAACAGGAGTATCCGCAGGTAGAGATCAATCTGCTGAATCGCAATGCGGAAATTGTGCTGGAGGCGTTGCTTAATCAGGATATCAACCTGGGTATTATTGAAGGCCGGGGAAAACTGACGAATGTGGTGTACCATCCGTTTATCAACGACCAGGTGATTGCAGTTTGTGGCCGGAAAAGTGATTTTTCCAAAACGCGGCACTATCCTTTGAAAGCGGTGTTACAAATGCCGGTAGCCCTGCGGGAAAGAGGCAGTGGTACGCTGGAAGCGCTGAAGTATGCATTGCAGAAAAACAAGACCGGCATCAACGATCTGCAGGTAAAAGCGCGGCTGGGTGGCACCGAGGCATTAAAGAACTTCCTGATAGAATCGGGCTGTATTGGTTTTCTGCCCAAACGTTCGGTGCTGAAGGAATTAAAGCAGGGAGATCTTACGGAAATTTCCTTTGAAGGGTTGCATATAGAAAGAAGTTTTTACTTCATTCAGCGGAAAGGAGAAACGAATGAACTGAATAAAAAACTAATTCGCTTCGCCAGAAGCATTTATAACCAATAGTTATAGGTTATAACCAAAACGACATCTGTTTGTTATAGGTCATTCCTACATTTACAGGGAATGACGATTACACGAAAAAACATATCATTGGCGACTGCATTGCAGTGTCCCCGTTGCGGAAGATTATACGACGCAGGGATATTGCAATCTTATGCCACCTGTTGTCAGCAACCACTGATAACGATTTATAGTGGTGATTTACCAGACCCATCCTTCCTGAACGGGCGGGAGCATACTATATGGCGGTACCGGGAGATGCTGCCAGTGATGGACCCATGGTATATTGTAAGCCTGGGCGAAGGTGGAACACCTTTGCACCGGTTATCTGCCGTGAGTCAGAAACTGGGGGTACGGGTGCTGTTAAAGGATGAAAGTATGAATCCCACCGGTTCTTTCAAGGCAAGGGGCATCAGTGTGGCCGTATCCAAAGCGCTGGAACTGGGCGTCAACCACTGTATCATGCCCTCTGCCGGCAATGCCGGTGGCGCCCTGAGTGCCTATTGTGCCAAAGCTGGTATCAAAGCCACCGTAATAATGCCTCGGCATACACCTGCCACCTTACTGGAAGAATGTCGTTTGCACGGTGCAGAACTGATACTGGCAGATGGCCTGATAGACCGCTGCGGCCAGATAGCCCGTCAGCTGGTGAAAGAAACCGGCGCCTTCGATATGTCCACGCTGAAAGAACCCTACCGCCTGGAAGGGAAAAAAACCATGGGTTACGAAATAGCGGAGCAGCTGCACTGGCAGCTGCCCGATGTCATCATATATCCTACCGGCGGCGGTACTGGCCTGATAGGCATGTGGAAAGCCTTCAGGGAAATGCAGCAGCTGGGCTGGATTGGTAGCAAACTACCCAGAATGATCATTATTCAATCTCAAAATTGTGCACCTATGGTTCAGTACATTAAAAACGGAAACCTGCCTGAAGATTTTCAGGCCTATCCTTCGAAAGCCTATGGTCTGGCTGTTCCACAGCCTTTTGCAAAAGACATGATGCGGGAAGTAATTCAGCAAAGTGATGGTAAGGCGCTTACCATAACAGAAGATGAAATGGAAGAAGGCATCCGGGAAATGGCCACCACCGAAGGTATATTACTATCACCGGAGGGTAGCGCCACCTATATGGGCCTCAAAAAACTCATTGAAAAAGACTGGGTTCAGGAAGATGAGGAAGTGCTGTTGTTTAACACCGGCTCATGGTACAAATACCGTTAACGATCACCTGTTCTATCAACAATATCAAGCCGCGCGACGCTCATGTTTGCGCGGCTTTTCATACTTATACACTTTCCCCACACTATTAAGCTTTATTTTCCTTCTTCCCTGCCTTCAAATAATGCTGCCAGGAATTTTTTGGACTTCATGCTCTCATACTTAAAAGCCCCTAGTGTGACAGCATACATCAACAAGCACAACAATGCCTGTGACAGAAAAGGTATATTCCCGAATATACCCAACGGAATGATATCCGCTCCGGTGCTTGATTTAACACTAAACAAAATCATGGACATCAGCAGCAGCCAGATCACCAAAAAAACGCAGACAAATACCGACATCCTCATCTTTATTTTTATCGCGGTATGCACTACTTCATGTGTCACCACACCAGTGATCTCCGGCAGGAAAGAATTACGATAGTTGATAATCCGCTTGATCACAAATTTATTTCCCCGGAAAGCTCCTTCATAAGGCCTGTCAGTGTCCAACTGTGGTCTGAAACTAATAAAAGCTGTGCGGCGTTTCAAATTCAGTTTTTCCTCCAGCCTTTTCTTCACTTCCTCCGGAGACAAATTGCTTATAAGGGTATAATCTTCAAATGGAACAAGTTTCACAGGTATCTATTTGGGTTATATAAGATCAGCAGATTGCTGTTAATAGGTATTATAAAAAACGGCAGTATCCTTCATTTTTCTCTTTTCCCATTGCAGGAGTTCCAGCTCCGGGGAAGTATAAAATCCATCTGTATGTCCCAGGCACAAATAGGCTACCAGCTTGTTTTCTGCCGGCGCCTTTAATATATTCTTTACCTGCTCCGGATCCAGAATACTCACCCATCCTACCCCTATATTCAGCGCTCTGGCCATCAGCCAGATGTTTTGTACCGCGCATACCACGCTGTACAAACCTACCTCTTCCATCGAAGTTTGCCCTAACACCGGTTTGCCAGCCGGCTTATAAAAGACGGCTATATTCACCGGTGCTTCCAGAATACCTTCCAGCTTCAGCCGGATATATTCCGGTTGTTTATCTGTGTCAAACAACGAAATGGCTTTTTCATTCTCTGCCGCAAAGCTGTCTTTTATCTGTTGCTTTACCTGATTATCTTCAATCAGCACAAACTCCCAGGGCTGGGAGAACCCTACTGAAGGCGCGTGCAATGCGGCATCCAGTATTTTATTGAGTGTTTCAGGTTCAATAGGTTTATCAAGAAAACGGTTGCCCCGAACATCCCGTCTGTTTACAATCACATCTTCCAGAACAGTAGCTTCTGCTGCTGTGAACAATTTACCATTTAGTATATCCATGTGGTCGCCAATGATCATCGAAGATATCGACTTCAATTTAATTTATCCAATTTCGAATAAAACAGCCTGAGGTTGGCTGATAACATTTCCGGTAGAAAACTGTTTCATAGACGGGAGACAGGCACTGAGAATGTCGCAAATCACCTCTTTAAAGTCGTCCTATCCCCCCAGGGGACAATATGAACCGTTTTATCTTTGAATAACCCCTACTATTATTCAATAGCTATTAAAATAAAAATTATGGCAAAGAAAATCACTTCCCAAAGAATTACACCATGTCTGTGGTTTGACAAAGAGGTGGAAGAAGCCGTGAAATTTTATACCGGTATCTTCCCCAACTCATCCATAGGCCGTATTTCCTATTACACCAAAGAAGGGTTTGAGATCCATCACATGCCGGAAGGTACTGTTCTCACTGTAGAGTTCACCCTTGACGGGCAGGAGTTCATGGCTCTCAATGGCGGGCCTTTATTTCGATTCAACGAAGCGGTTTCTTTTGTGGTTAACTGTGAAAACCAGGAAGAGATCGATTATTACTGGGAGAAATTGCGGGTAGGCGGCGACCCTAAGTCAGAGCAATGTGGATGGCTAAAAGATCAATTCGGCCTCTCCTGGCAGGTGGTACCCGTACAACTGGGAGATATGATGACAGACAAGGATATCAACCGGGTGAACCGGGTGATGGCTGCTATTTTCAAAATGAAAAAAATGGACCTCCGTGCACTGGAAGAAGCTTACGCCTCTGTCCCTGCCTGATAACGGTCATGGATATACTTTTTCAGAAAGACACCTGTCAGGGACCTATCCCCCTCAAGTATCCCTGCAGGTGTCCCTTCAAACAGGATGCTCCCTCCTTCCTTCCCGGCTCCCGGCCCCATATCAATGATCCAGTCGGCCTGACAGACTACATCCAGGTTATGTTCTATAACGATCACAGTACTACCGCTGTCTACCAGCCGGTTCAGCAAACCAATCAAATGGTGCACATCCGACAAGTGAAGACCAGTGGTAGGTTCATCCATCACGTAGATATTACCGCTCTTTTCCAGTTCTGTAGCCAGTTTAATACGTTGCCGCTCTCCGCCGGAAAGGGAATTTAATGGCTGTCCCAGTGAAAGATAATTCAGTCCTACTGCGCTAAGCTGGTTCAATACTTTCAGCACTGCTGCTTCAGTAAAAAATGTCTGCGCTTCTGCCACGTTCATCTGTAACACTTCATCGATGCTCCGGCCACGCAGCGTGTACCCCAGCACTTCGGGTGTAAAACGGCGCCCCTGACATACTTCGCAGGTGGTGGCCACCGTATCCATAAAAGCCAGATCAGTGTAGGTAACGCCCAATCCTTTGCAAGCCGGACAGGCGCCAGCGGAATTAAAACTGAACAGGCCGGCGCTCACCTGATTCGCACGGGCAAACAGATCCCTTACCATATCTGCTATTCCCGTATAGGTGGCAGGGTTAGAACGTATCGACCCGGGCAGGGCATGCTGATTGATACTGATGATATCGGGAAACTGCTGTGCCAGCACTCCATTGATCAGGCTACTTTTGCCGGAGCCGGCCACACCGGTAACGACCGTCATCACGCCAAGCGGAATATCCGTACTGACATCTTTGAGGTTATGCAGTTTTGCATGTCTGATGGGCAGCACATCCGTAAAAGGCCTCAGTGCTTTTTTGAGTTGCGGTTTCTTCCGCAGATATTGTCCGGTAAGGGTATTAGCGGACAACAGGCCCTGAAAACTTCCCTGGTATACGATGGCGCCGCCTTCTTTTCCGGCGCCGGGCCCCATGTCTATGATATGATCGGCCACTTTGATCACATCGGGGTCGTGTTCTACTACCAGTACGGTGTTGCCTTTGTCACGCAGACTTTGCATGAGTGCATTCAGCTGGTGTACATCACGGGGATGCAGGCCGGTACTGGGTTCATCAAAAATATAAGCCATATCACTCAGACTGCTGCCGAGATGTTTCACCATCTTTACCCGTTGTGATTCTCCACCGGAGAGCGTAGCCGTTTCCCGGTCCAGGCTAAGGTATCCCAGCCCGATACCGGCCAGGTGTTCCAGTCGTTCTATAATGGCGGCCGTAACGGTATGAGCCTGTGATGTATTGATAGTCCGGACTTCTTCCACCAGATCACTTACCTCCATAGCTGCATATGCAGCAATATTTTTCCCCTTGATTTTACAGGCCAGCACCTGCTGATTGAGCCTCGCTCCCTGACATTCAGGACAAACACCTTTGGTCACTACCCGCCGCAGGGCCTGCTGATCTACCCTTTTGGTTTCTTCTTCGTCCTTGCCCAGAAAACGTTTGGTGAACCGGGGGATTACCCCTTCGTATTTGGCCGAAGGCCACCACCCCGGCGCCGGATGGGTGGGCCTGATCTCTTCCTGATACAGTAGCAGGTCCCATTCCTGCGGTGTATAATCTTTTAGTTTTTTATTATTGTCGAAATACCCGGATAAAACAAACCGCTTCCACAGCGCAGTGCCTACGCCAAACAATGGGAACAGGATCGCGCCTTCGTTGAGCGATTTGTTTTTATCAAACAGGCGGTCGATGTTGATGGTATCTATCGTTCCCAGGCCCTCGCAGCGGGGACACATTCCTTCGGGGTGATTAAAGGAGAAGATATTGGAATACCCGGTAAATGGTTTTCCTATGCGGGAAAATAGTAAACGAAGCAGGGAATAGATATCTGTCACAGTACCGACCGTAGACCTGGCATTACCTCGGATCTGTTTCTGGTCTATGATGATTGCCGGACTAAGGTTTTCGATCATGTCTACCTCCGGCTGGCCATAATGTGGCAGACGGTGACGGACAAAACTGCTGAACATTTCATTCAGCTGCCGCTGTGCTTCTGCTGCGATAGTATCAAATACCAATGAAGATTTACCGGAGCCTGAAACGCCTGTCAATACTGTAATCTGTTGTTTGGGTATGTTTACGCAGATGTTTTTCAGGTTGTTTTCCCGTGCTCCCCTGATCTTTATTTCATCCCTGATGACAGCCATTTTATATTGATTTATGGGTAAACAAGATGATGGGTTATTTTTTTATTTACTTAACAAAGTTAATGATTAACTTTGTTAAGTAAATATTTTTTTACTGATGAGCACAGAAGCGGAACAATTTGAACAGGCTTACACTGACCTGCAATGCCTGATCATTGCACAGGTCAATAAATTCAGCACGGAGAAACTGACGGCCACCCAGTTTCTGATACTGGATGTTATCATAAAGCAAGGAGACCGGACCACCAGCCAGCTGGCTGATTATTTCCGTATCACAGCCCCGGCCATCTCCCGGCAGATCAGGAAACTAATGAGTGATGGGTTAGTCATACAGAAGCGGGATGATACAGACCGCAGAAGTTATTTTAACAGTATCACGCCTAAAGGCAGGAAACTGGTGAATGAGGCTGGTAAACTCAGGAAGACCATGACCACGGAAATAAGCAGGATACTGACGGCAGAAGACCGGAAAACATTTATAAGACTCTGTCATCATATCACTTCCCGGATATCTATCGGGAAGTCTTAACAGATCAGTGAAGGCAATAAACATACAGGCCTTACCCTGGCGGGTAAGCGCATGGCTGTTCCGTCATCTGAAAATGGACTAAACCTCCCCTTTGGTGATCTTTCTGAACACGATTATTCTTCGTGTCACAAAGCCCATATGTTCATACAATCGAATAGCCCGTTCATTTGCAACTGACACATGCAACATGGAGGTCACTCCTTCTTCTGCATGTTGATGGCATAGCCGTGTGATAAGCTGCTGCGCATATCCTCTACCGGTATATGCAGGATCTGTAACAATGGCACTTAGTTCAGTAAAGCCGCTCATACGCATCCGTTCTCCTGCCATGGCCACCAGCCGTCCTTCCTGCCAAATACCATAATAGGTGCCCAACAAACGGGTGTCTGGATTATAATAACCCGGCTGCACCTTATTTACCAGCTCATACATAGCAGTGGCATCATCGGCTGTCAGCATGGTAATATTTACAGGTTCCTTTACAGGAAGCACCACCTGTGACCGCAGTATCATTTGCGCACAGGGCAACTCATTTACCACCTGCCAGCCAGCCGGCAGTACGGGCAGCTCCCCGACCAGGTAAAAAGATTCTCCTTCGTTTATCCATGGCTGTAAGTCTTCCAAAACATTTTGTTCTGCATCTTCACAGGCAATAAAGGAAAGAATCTCCCTCCGGTATCTTTTCACCCGATCCGTTCCCATCGACAAAGGTGCCTGGCTAGTTGCCAGTGCGTTCCACACCGGATTATCCAATAATATCTCACTCATAATTATTCAATATAAAGTTTACAAGCTATAAAAAATTTAATAAAACCAACAATAACCTGTAAGGTTGATGCTATACATTTTCGTGTTGTCAGCAGCTATCATCACCTTCTTCAGGTAAGATCTTCATTCTAACTTTTCATGATATCACCTATCTCCAGACCTAATGCCTGCAAAGTAATTGCAGGAATTTTATCTTTCTGTTAAATGTACATGACAAGCATCTGCTATAAAATGTTTTTTAGTGAATGACACAACACTTTTAATCTTATTTTTTTATTATATTTACTGTGAGCTTCGCCAACTAGACAAAAACAACAGTTACAATCCTTGAACGGAGCGACCATTGAACACAAGACCAAACCCGTAAAAGACATGCTTACCTGCGCCCTTTAGACACATTTGAAACGAACAATGCGACCCTCAAAAAAAACTATTGAAAATCTTATTTAATGCTAGACATGTACATTCACAACAAAATCCTATCCGGCTTTATCAATTTTTTAGGAAGACCACTATTTGCCGGCACCAAAGACTTCACTTACAAGGAAGACAAGAGACCTGTCATTCTGGTAAATGCATTAGGACTGCTGATGACCATTTTGGTATTGGGCATCGGATCTTTTTTTTATTCCCTGCATCCCAGCATGGTAATTCTACTGCCTATTTTGATTGAGGCGGCTGCTTTTATTTATGTGATCGTTTTAAACCATTTAAAGAAATATTTCAAGGCCAGTCTGGTGATGCTCATCGCCAACAGTGTTTTTGCGGTGTACTGGAGCACTGTTTTCGGAACGGCCATTCCTATAGATCTGGTGATGGCATTTCTGGCCACGATTGTTTTCCACCTGTGCAACACCTTTTTCCTGAGCAAAGAGCGGAAAGTACTGGTATCCTGCCTGATCATCACTGTGACAGCCCTGATACTGGTACAGGTCAATCAGCGGCAGCGTTTTATTGCTCCACTGGAATTAGCTCCGGACACAGCCTATATCATACATCTAATCACCTCCTCTGCTTTTCTGGCATTGATCATTCTGGTAATGTCTTCCTATATCGGCAAGATTCATGCGCTGTTGTATTCTGAAAGAAAACTAAAAGATGCCTCTGTTGCCAAAAGTACCTTCCTGCGTGAAACGTACCATGAGCTCAGAACGCCGCTGAACGCCATTTACGGCATCGCACAACTGCTGCAGCTCAGACGGAATGGCTATAGTGCAGAGGAAAAACGGGAAATCGACGACCTGTATTCTGCCTGTTATATTGCCCGGAACATCATCAACAATGTGCTGGACATGTCGCGTATTGATGCAGGCAGATTTAATACTGTTACCAAAGAATCCCTTAACCTGAAGGAATGTGTAGGACATTGCACTGCCATCAATCAGTATATCGCACTTTCCAGGGGTATTACCATCCGGGAAAGTTTTGATGAACAATTACCGGCTATCATCAGCAGTGATAAGATCATCCTCACCAAGATCATCAACAACCTGCTGTCTAATGCAGTGAAGTTTGCTACAGGCAATAGCTGCGTAGAAATCCGATGTCAGCGCGAGCAGCATCAGGTAATATTCAGAGTGATCAACCAGGGCAGCATTAACTATGAAAAAGCCGCTCAGATTTTTGAGGCTTTTGTATCTGAGCGTAACCAGATTACCGAAGGCACAGGGCTGGGGCTCTCCATCACCAAACACCTTGTAGAGTTGCTGGGCGGACAGATATTTATTGAGCCGGATGAAAAAAATACCCACACCATCATTGCTTTCACGCTACCCCTGGAAGCCGCCAGAGGCAAAAGCAGCACAGCCAGCAAACAGCACTATCGCAGAAATGTATTTCCTGGCGCCACTGCGCTGGTGATTGAAGATGACCCCATCAGCAGTTCGCTGCTCACCAAGATACTCTCGCATATGGGCCTTACCGCTACCCTGTGCCATACAGGTGAGGAAGCTATGGAGCTGATACAAATAGAAAGACCCGATGTGATCATCTCAGATCTGCATATGTCCAATATGAGCGGGAAGGAACTGCTCCAGCATTTACGCAGTCACCCTCTCTTCAAAGATATTCCGGTGCTGATCGTATCCGGAGATGCATTTACTTCCGTAAAGGAAGACATTCTAAGAGCAGGTGCCAATGCCTATATTTCCAAGCCGGTACATTTTAATGAGTTGTATCTGGCCTTGTCCAGGCACCTGCCTCAGTTTCAGGCGCAGGCGTAATATCTGCTGTTATTGTTTGTTTGCACCCTGTTAGTTGTTAATCTCCGGATTTATTTGCGGCGCCATCCTGTGCACCGCGCACGTGTATTTATTTCATCGGGCAGGTCCTGACTCATGGATATTATCGCCTGATCAAAAATTTGCAAATTCTTTCCATTAATTTCGTATTTTCTTGCGCCCTAATATGGGCTATGGATACGAGCATATATTTGTTGTACTAAATACATTACTATGAAAACAGGATTAGCGCTGACATTGTCAGACAGCAAGCCTTTAAAGAAGTTAGGCCTGTTCCTTTTGCTTCCGTCTGTCGTGCTGGCTCTTCACAGTTGCCATAACAACGCTCAGCAGCCATCAGCCGGACTGACAGCAGACAGCGGCAACGTAGGACTGCAACTCCCCGAAGGCTTTGGCGCCCTGCGGTTTGCCGACAGTACCGGTAACGCCAGACATCTGGCCGTCAACAAAAACGGGGTGGTATTTGTGAAACTGGAATCACCGGTGAGAGGAAACGGCATCGTAGTGCTGACTGATAAAAACGGAGATGGCCGTGCAGACGAGCATAGCGGCTTCGCTACATATGGTGGTACCGGCATAGCCATTAAAGATGGCTATCTATATGCCTCTTCCAACACCAGCGTATTTCGCTACAAACTCAACGACAAGCTGGAAGTAGCAGACCCTCAGCATCCTGACACACTGGTGAGTGGCCTGATAGACCGCGGTCAGCACAATTCCAAATCCATTGCGCTGGATAATAACGGTAACCTCTATGTGAATATCGGTGCACCCTCCAATGTATGCCAGGAAAAAGACCGTACCAAAGGCTCTCCCGGTATGCAGCCCTGTCCTTTACTGGACTCCGCTGGCGGCATCTGGGTTTTTAAAGCCAACGAGCTGCATCAAGGTTATCATAACGGCAAACGCTATGCTACCGGCCTTAGAAACGTGGTGGGCCTTGACTGGAACCAGGCTACCAACGCGCTGTACGTGATGCAGCATGGCCGCGACAACCTGCATGATTTCTTCCCGGAACTGTATGATGCCAAAACATCAGCAGAGCTGCCTGCAGAAACCATGTACAAACTGCATGAAGGTTCCAACTGCGGATGGCCTTATATCTACTACGATCAGTTCCAGCAGAAAAAAATCATTTCTCCGGAATATGGCGGCGACGGCAAAAAAGCCGTTACCGATAAATACGATGACCCTGTCGTAACTTTCCCTGGCCACCTGGCTCCTAACGGGCTGTTGTTCTACACTGGCAACATGTTCCCTGAAAGATACAAGAACGGCGCGTTCATCGCCTTCCATGGCTCCTGGAACAGAGCTCCTGAACCACAACAGGGATTCTTCGTTGCTTTTGTGCCTTTCCAGAATGGTGTTCCTTCCGGTAAATGGGAAGTTTTCGCTAAAGGATTTGCCGGCAAAGAAAATATTGCAGCTCCTGGCGATGCTGCACACCGCCCCTGCGGCCTTGCCCAAGGTCCTGATGGCTCCCTCTACGTGTCTGACGACAAGATAGGTACCATCTATCGTATTATCTACAAAAAATAATTACCGGTATAAATGAAGAAGCCCCCAAAAGACGCAATGCTTTTGGGGGCTTCTTCATTTATATATGTCAGTATCATCCGTTATCGTTTCATTGTTGCCTTCCGGCCGGGGAACTGATTTTATCGTTTATTCACTATACGTTATACCTATATTTTGCGCCTAGCGGGTAAATAAGCTTATTTTATGCTCTTTAGTGAGCACGGCCACTGTATCCAGCTCTTTGCTGTAGGCAATCTGCTGCGATTCAATATGATGGATGATGGATGAAGCCTGTTCGCTGGTAGGAACTCCTTCTAACTGGTCAGTGATTTCGCCGGTCCTGTAGTTAATGACTTTAGGAAAACGGAAAAGGTCCCAGGCATAGGTTTCATCGATTGGGAATAGGTTACCGAAAGGCCCATTCACCCTCACTATTGCTGACAAACTGCCGGTAGTGAGGTTCCATATAGCCAGCTGGCCTGGCAGCAACAGCGCAGATTCTTCATCATCATACAGGTCTGCACCATCAGTAGCGCCAATCAGCACTTCATGGTTGCTGATGAACCCGGCGGTATTGATTTCTACAGTCACATCCGGACGCAGGGAACAGGAGTCCAGCAGCAATGGATTTTCTATACAGGAAGGAATATGATAGGCCACCACCATATCCATTGGCTGCCATACCCAGCCCTTGCTGATGAGCCATTTATTGTCGGGGCTGACTTCCAGGCGGGAGTGAAAAAAATCGGCGGGCGTACGGCCGGCGATGCTGGTAATAACCTCCCCTGTTTCCACATCTTCAAAATCCAGCTGACAATATACTTGCGGGCAATGTGCCAGGTAAGTTCTTCCGTTCTCTGCTATCAGAAAAACAGCCGGATACTCGTATGTTTCCGCATGATAATAAGAACGGTTGATCTCTCTCAGCAATTCACCGTTTTTGAGTAACAGTCCTTTGGTGCCGAGTTTGGTATACAGCAAAGCATATTGTCCGTCTGCCGAAGTGATAGCTGCATCAAAGTTGTAGGCATAGTGGAGGCTGACGCCTGGTTGTTTCTTTTCCGAAGAATAGATCTGTCCTCCCAGGGCCCAGTCTACCAGGTCGTGCTTACGCCAGGAAATTGTTTGCGTATAGGCTTGTTCGATAGTCTGCTGTTGCATATGCTATGGCTGTTTTACCAACGTCAAAGATACCTAAAACTAAGCAGCCTTCCTGCGTTGCAGATAAATAGCGGCAGACTCACTCATGGTGATCAGCGCACCACCCAGGATAACAATATCTTTCACTACCAGCCTGCCACGACCTGAGAGGTAAGGGAATCCCCACTGATGATCTGTAAGATGCGGCACCCAGGATTCAGGTGTAGTAATCAGAAACGATAATGTGCCCAGTGTCATCACAAATACAAGACCGCTACCCACCATACTGGCCAGTGGCGCCACTTTATACAGGGCTACCAATACGCCGAGTATGATCAGAAAGATACCGAGACCATAGGAAAAACCGTAAGTATTATTAGCCTCATGCCATTGATGGTTAGCCGTTATCAGTTCTCCTTCCTTGTTCATATGGCTTTTGTACTCTTCCGGGTGATCATAGAAAAAGGACATAAAGGGGCTGTTGGCCACAAAGGGCACGATACCATCTGCTTCATAAGTAAAAAATTTCAGGCCGCCGATCCAGAGGAAGACCAGCACAATACCGTATCGGATAGCTTTTTTACCCAGCAGGTCAAGATTTGCGATGGCGTTCAGTAGCTTGTTTTTCATGTTCTTTCATTTGTGTGTGACCGTCAATATTGACTACACAAATGTAGATCAGCCGCATAGGGCAGACCATGGAAGGAACAGGCTATTACATGGACAAATCTGCCACCACCGAAATACCTGTCCTGCGGCGGAAAGTGCGGGGTGATACTTTGGTCATCTTCTTAAAAAAACGGCTGAAATAAAACTCATCTTCAAACTGAAGTTCATAGGCAATTTCCTTGATGCTCTTACGGGTAAGGTGCAGTTGTTTTTTAGCTTCCAGCACCAGCCTGTCCTGAATCAGTTGTGACGGGGATTTGCCAAAATATCCTTTACAACGTTTGGAGAGATGATTAGGCGAGATGGCCAGCATAGAAGCGTAGTCGGCGGGCTTGTGCAAAGACCGGTAGTGCTGGTCCAGCAGCTGGCGGAACGCTTCCATCTGTTTATCCTGCGGCTGTTCATCCGGCCGGGCTGTTTGTGTTTGCAGCCGGATGGTGCTCGATTTTGCCAGTAGTAGTTGTAGATATGCTTTTAATACAATGCCGGAAGGTGGTTCCTGATGCAGCTCATTGCCCAGCTGGGTTAATAGTTGTGTAAAATCCGCTGCCTGGGCGGCAGACAGACTAATATAAGGCCATAGATAAATATTATTAAACAACAGTCCGTTGCAGGCGACTTCGCTGTGATGCTGCTCTATACAATAAAAATCGCCATGGAACTGCAGCAGCAAAACCTCCATGTCTTTATCTGCCTGCAGGCGCAGGGCTTGAAAAGGTGTTGCAAACAATAATACCGGGCCATTGAAGGAAAACGTGCTGAAATCGGCCTGGTAGGTACCACTGCCGGAAGGTATAAATATAACTGTGTATTCCGAAAACTGTGAGGGCCGCGCCAGCGAAGATGCCATTGCCGGCTTTAGTCCGAATAAATATTCTCCTGTATCTGCATGTACCGCTTTCATGATAGTTGGTTTAAATAGGCTATAAGACTACGAAAATATAGCACAATCACCACTTTATAAATTCAATTTACATTATAAAAATAAAAATATAAAATTCTTGTCCCAAATGAAAAAAACGAGTTGTCATAATTACAAACACGATCAAACATCATTCACGCTATAAAATCAATACAAATGGAAACAAGAATAACTTTTGCTGACACCAATAAGGGCTTTATGGACGGACTGTTCAAAACTGGTATCTACCTTCGTCACTCAGGACTTGACCGCAAACTGATGGAGCTGGTACACTACCGTATTTCCCAGATCAATGGTTGCGCCTATTGTCTGGATATGCATCACAAGGATGCTATTCATCTGGGAGAAACAGAGCAGCGTCTGCATTCACTGCCAGCATGGCCGGAGTGTCCGTATTATACTGAAGAAGAAAGGGCCGTACTTTCATATGCTGAAGCAGTAAATAGCGGTCATGTGAACGATGAGGTGTTCAACAACCTGGCTGCTTTTTATTCCAAGGCAAAGATTGCAGACCTTACATTGCTAGTAGCTAGCATTGGCACCTGGAACAAGCTGAACAAGGCTTTCCGGACGAAGCCCGGCACTTACGAGATTGGACAACATGATTCCCAGGACTAAAGTCCTGGGCTATATTTGATGCTAAAGCCCGGGCTATTAAATTCCGGGCTTTAGTTTTAGATAATGATTGGGGAGCTAAAGTCCACCTTAGTTATTGAATTTAGAAAAAACCGATCAATCCTATCCGTCGGCAACTGATTTGTTACAATCCCACCCCCGCCTCGAACTTAGCCCAGGACTTTAGTCCTGGGAAAATTGATTATATTTGCTGCTTCCCTATGCCAGTCAAGCTTTACAGGGACCATCAATATAATCCGTAGTATGAATTACCACCTGATGATAGACGATAAGTTTATCAATGACTTTATTATCGACGCAGAAAAAGCCGCACCGGGCAACAATACTTACATCATTGACCAGCAACCCGAACAGGTAGTCCATGTAAAGTCGCCACTGGCCAGGTTTGCGCCTTATGATAGTCCTGCCTTTAAGGAACTGGTAAAAGGCATCGGCACCAACGATAAAATTTTCATACACTGGTTATCTGAAGCTGCGGTGGCTTTTGTTCTTTCTTTATCGGAAGCTGTTCCGGTAGGTGTATGTTTTTGGGGTGGTGACATTGTGGAGATTCCTTTCTCCCGTTTCAAACGTGCTATCTACGGCCCTAAAACACTTAAATATTTTGAGCGGGAAGAAGAGCGGACTAAGGTGGAGTGGAACTTTTTTAAACCGAAGCAGCTGTTTAAAACCTTCAAGAGCCGTTATATAAAATATCCGAAATCACAGCGTTACATCGCTGCTCAACGGGACCGGTTTTTCAGAAGGCTCAACTTTTTTCTGAACTGGAATGAGATTGATCACCAGTGGATCCATCAACACTATACCACCAACGTAGCGCTGAAGTATTTCTTTTATAATGTGAATCCACAGCCTGACAATAACGGGGTGGCGTATACGAAAAAAGAACCGGGAGTAACCACTATCCTGCTGGGTAATTCTGCCACCTCCACCAACAACCATCTGGAAGCTATGGAGGCGTTAGCGAAGTTTAAAGACGAGCCTATCAGGCTGGTGATTCCGCTGAACTATGGTAGCCGGCAATATGGTGATTTTGTAGAACAGAAGGCAGTGGCCATGTTCGGCCGGGAGAAGGTGAACGCCCTGCGTGACTTTATGAACCGGGACGACTATTACCGTTTGCTGGACGAGGTAGATATTGCCTTTATGCCACATTACCGTTCACAGGCCGTAGGCAATACATTGGCGATGCTCTACAGGGGTAAAAAACTTTTCCTGCATCACAAGAGTTCTGTTTACCAGCTGTTCAAACGATATGATGTGAATGTTTATGATGTGGCGAATATCCCCAACATGACCTTTGATGCGTTTAAAACCGCAACCACTCCGGAGGAAACAGCCAAAGACATTGCCCGTATGGAAACTATCTTTGACACCGGGAAAAAAATGCAGGTGTTGAAAGAAATGTTATCGTGATGCTGGTACAACCTTCTTAAGCTGTGTAAGATAATAACACAGTCCGCCGGAGAAATATGCCGCCACATCCAGCCAGTCGCCCACATAACGGGGAGAATAACGCGGCATGATCCACTCAAAGACAACAGACACATAAACTGCAATAAACAGTATGTATACCAGCGGAAGCTGGTAGCTGCTGTCTTTTGCTATCCAGCGCTGTACCACTACCTGGCAGATCTGCGCCATGAGCGGTACGGCTATAAAGTCGGTCAAATGCCCATTGACATACGGCAAAGGCTGACCATACCAGCGTAGCACATGTACAAGCAGCCACAGTAAAGCACAGGCCACTCCCATGTAAAGCAACTTCTTCATATTATAGCGCAAATGATACGGCTATTGCCAGCAGCGTAGTCACCACACCGGCCACCGCCAGGAAGGCCGCAAATCCTATCTGTTTCACCACTTTTACAGGAGCGGAGTCGTCCGGTTTAATCGGTATTACGCTGTCTCTCAGCCGTTGGATAAAGGATTTTTTGTCTTCTTTTTCCTCTTCGTTGTTCACGGTGTATTCGTTCATTGTTTTCTATTTTAGGCCAAATGTACTAATTTTTATTCGAATATATGCAATAACTTTTAAATGACAATTGCTAAGACGGCCGGAAATGAACAAAGTTGTACAAAAGCGGACGTAAAACACCACATAGTAATTCATAAAAAACTGGTTATCAATAACAATCCAAAGGGTATTGTCTTTGCGGCACACTCATCAAAACCACCCCAACATGCTACCTAACCACATCCGGCTGATATGGCGTGCTTTATTAAAAGACCGTCAGTTTACCCTGCTCAACCTGCTGGGATTGTCTACAGGCCTGGCCTGTACCCTGCTATTACTGTTATGGATAAACGATGAGTTGCAGGTAGATAAATACAATGTCCATGACAGGCAGTTATACCAGGTAATGCTGAATACTAAAAGTGATGAAGGAATACGGACGATGCCCAATACTCCCGGATTACTGGCCAGGTCGCTCAAAGAGGAAATACCGGAGATAACAGCTGCCGTATCGGTATTGCCTGCTTCCTGGTTCCCTTACAAGGGCGTAATATCCAGGGGTGAGCAACGTCTCAAGGCAGCCGGCCAGTATGCAGACAGCAGCTATTTCGATGTTTTCACCTGCCCGCTGATAGCGGGTCATCCCAGCCAGGTATTACGGGACAAGTCGTCCGTCGTAATTTCGGAGGAGATGGCCCGCCGGCTTTTTCATACAACCGATAACGTTATCGGACAAACGCTGAAATGGGACCAGCAGGAACTTGGCGGGCTGTTTACCATTACCGGCATCTTCAAAAACAATCCTCCTTCCGCTACACAACAGTTTGATCTTATCTTTCCTTATGCCTTAGTCCTGGAAAGAAGGCCAGGGCTGACCCAATGGGGCAACAACGATCCTAATACCTATGTGCTGCTGAAAAACGATGCTGATATTACGCAGGTAGATAATAAGATCAGCCGCTTTATTCAGGGCAAAACCAGACGTTCGGATGCGCAGCTCTTTCTGTCCCGGTTTTCCGACAACTATTTATATGGAAAATATGAAAATGGTGTACAGGCAGGTGGCCGTATAGCCTATGTAAAAATGTTTTCTGTGATAGCTGTACTGATACTGCTGATTGCGTGCATCAATTTTATGAACCTGTCTACTGCCATGGCATCCAGGCGAATGAAGGAAATAGGTGTAAAAAAAGTGCTGGGCGCCAGTCGTATGGCCCTGGTATGGCAATGTATCGGAGAAGCCATCATGATGTCAGCTATAGCTTCGTTGCTGGCGTTGTTGATGGTATGGTTGTTATTGCCGGTGTTTAATCAGCTTACCGCCAAACAACTACAGTTGCACCCCGGTGTTCCGCTCATCCTGCTGATGACAGGCATTACTGTGATTACCGGTCTGATTGCAGGCAGCTATCCTGCGCTTTATCTTTCCGGTTTCCGCCCTGTGCAGGCATTGAAAGGAAGGTTTAGTACCTCCTTCGGGGAACTGATGGTCCGCAAAGGCCTTGTAGTGGTGCAGTTTACCCTCTCTGTAGCATTTATCGCTGCCGTACTCGTGATCTATAAACAACTTGAATATATCCAGTCCAGAAACCTGGGCTACAACCGCCATCAGGTTATTCATTTTGAAATACCACTGGGCATGGACTCCATTCAGGAGCACCGCGCCATCGCTTTTATCAATGAGCTGAGGAACATCCCCGGTATTGTCAATGCCTCCAGCTACTATCACAATCTGACTGGTGAGCATGGCGCGATCTCTGATTTCCAATGGCCGGGGAAAGATCCGCATACCAGCATCGATTTTTCCAATCTTGAAGTAGGTGACCGGTTCCTGGAAACAGCCGGCATACAGCTTAAAGAAGGACGTCATTTCTCTGATGGCCCTAATGCCCGCCATGAAATCATCTTCAATGAAACAGCCATCAAAAGTATGGGGCTCAAAGATCCCGTGGGTAAAACCATTACTTTCTGGGGACAGTCCAAACAGATTGTTGGCATCGCTGCCGATTTTAATTTTGAATCGCTCTACCAAAGTATACAGCCCTGTTTCTTCCAGATATATCCGGCCATGCCTAATGTAATGGTGCGGCTGGGCAACGAGGATGAAAAACAAACGCTCGCTAAAGTACAACAGGCCTTTGAACGGTTTTATCCAGGTATGGTATTCGAGCACCGCTATCTGGATGAAGACTACCAGGCTTTGTATACCGCAGAACAAAGAACAGGCACCCTCTCCCGCTATTTTGCCGGTATGGCCATCATCATTTCATGTCTGGGCCTGTTTGGGCTTACTGCCTTTACAGCGCAAAGAAGACAAAAAGAAATCAGCATACGGAAAGTGGTAGGTGCTTCTGTCTGCAGTGTGGCACTCCTGCTATCCAAAGACTTCCTGAAACTGGTACTGCTGGCATTGGTGCTGGCATTTCTGCTGGTATCATGGGGCATGTCTCACTGGCTGAATAACTTTGCGTATCATGTCCACCTCGGAGTAGATGTATATCTGATCACCATGCTGACTATTAGCATCATCACGCTGGCAACAGTGAGTTATCAGGCGATAAAAGCGGCTGTTGCCAATCCGGTTAAAAATCTGAGAGCAGAATAGATTAAAACAATCAGTATATAGGATAAAGATTCTACCCAAGATGCTGACTGCAGGCTGATTGCAGTCAGCATCCTTGGTAACATAAGAAGTTTTAAATTTCACTTGACTATTATCAAAAAAAAGTTATTTTGCGCCCCATTCCCGTAACTGTTCACATGCATCTATCAACCTATAACCCGTTGCATGAAAAGAATCACTATCACGATTACACTAACCCTGTTATCCTTTTATCTATTCGCCTACAACTACGGAGAGCACAAGCTCATCGGAGACGCCGCCTTTCTGCGGTTTATGCAATCCATATCCAGCAATAAAACCCTGCTACTACGCTATCTTGACATACAAGATGACGGAGAAGGTAATTATTATTTCGGGGGACTGTCCGGCAAAGACAGATGTCGTATATCCTATGGCGTTTTAAACGGGCTTAGCGGCGACCACGAACGTAACCCGCTAATGCTGGAAGAACAGCTTCGGTACAAGAGCTCCGTTATGGAACGGATCATTTTGTTACATGAACAATATATCAAAATGGGCTATACCGCTGCACCGGATGGTAAGTTATCCAAACTGGACTTCAGTTATGCATTGAAAGCAGCGGTCAACATGTCTCACTTTTATGAATATCGCAAAGGCTTCAAGGAGCAGCTGCGTCATTTTGATAAAGCCGTTATCAAAAAATGTGAGAACCCGTCCCTGGTAGACAGCATCTTTAACAAACTGGGCAAGACCAATGCGATTAATATGTATGTTACCCTGCATGTGCTGGCTATTGACCTGGCTGAACAGAGCGGGCTGATAAGCAAACAGGACCCGGCAGCTGCACAGGAACTATTTTTTTACGCCATCCTGTTCAATGGTTTTGCGGACCACTTTCTGGAAGATGCGTTTTCTGCAGGCCACCTGGTAGTTAACAGGACTATATTCCAATCTGTTACCAACAACAAATCCCTGCATGATTTTTATTCTGCCAACGGTACAACGGTCGTGAATCGGGAAGGCGAAATATGGCATTCCTATGGAGATGGTCAGTTCAACAATCCTCACGACAGCTGGAAAAAGGATACTAAGTTGCTGGACATACATTATGCAACGTATACCCCCGAGGCCAACCGGATCATAGAAGCGGTAAACATTTCGCTGCAGGACCTGTCTGCCGCATTTGAACGCGGCGCCGGAGATGTGGCCTTTACTCCTTTTCTGGCCAATATTCCGGATGATCGCACCAAACAGCCGCTGTATCTGATTTACCATATTCCCAGTCTGCAATGGGTGCCTATCCCCTACCAGTCCAACATGAATGAGCTTTTTGAAGATCCTACCACCATTACCGCTGCCATGCGGAAAGCCAATGAGCCATTACGCTACCGCGATTTTATCCGTAGCCGCGTAGGTAATTCACTGGTAGTAGGCGTTTTAGGTGGATTCTTCAGCGAGCATTACCTCAGAGGGCCTGAAATAAGGATCAACGCCGGCAATTTCAGTAAACGTTTTGATTATAACAGTGATGGCGGTAAAAAGGGTAAGCTGGACCGCTGGCTCGGCTATACGGTATGCGGCAGTTTTGCCAACCTCAAAGATGATAACTCAGAAAGGCTGACCACCTCAGCACAACAATTGAGAGCCGGTATCAAAGGAAATTTTGACTACTGGGTGAGTAATAAACGGTTTATCGGCATTTACAGCTATATGGAAGCCGGCGCCCAGTTCACTTCTGGAGGCACCGCCTTTATTTTTGTCCCGTCTGTAGGACTGCAATGGTCATCGCTGGTAAATATTAATATACAATCCATGAAGAGCTGGATACGTATACCACTACAATATCTCATTCCACTCAAACTGCGCTATGGCGTGGTGGTTTCTCCCCATGAACTGCCAAGATATTTTTCTTCCGTAGACATTGACATTTTGTTGTAAATAATTGCCGGGAGCTGGTTGGCCAGTTTCCGGCGATCACTTTTTGTCCGTTCGTTATGCTCAAATAAATGGAAGCATTTCTTAATTTGCAGCCATGAGACTAGCTATTTTTTCGGACATCCATGGAAAGATTTTATTGCCTTTTAAACTCGCAGACCTATATCAACAGCAGACTGGCAGGAAAATAGATTTTATATTACAGTGCGGCGATATCGGCGCCTACCCCAGTATGGACAACCTCGATAAAGCTACCCTTAAACATGCGAAGCAGGATCGCGACGAACTTGGGTTTCATGACGATTTCACCCATATAAACCCTGTTATACAAACCTATCTCAACAAACTGAATATAGACATGATCTGTGTGCGGGGCAATCATGAAGACCACGATTACCTCGATCAGCTTGAAAAAGAAAATGGACAGCTGTCCCGTTTTCCCATTGATGTTTATAAACGGGTATTTGTATGCCGGTCAGGTGTAAGGCAGGAACTGCGGAAAGATGATGAAGTACTGCATCTTGTGGGAATCGGACGTATCGGTGACCAGAAAGGAAGAACAGACAAACGTTTTATACAGGAATATGAAAAGAAGGAAATCAGGAAGTTGCTGAAAACCAATCAGCATTTTGATATACTGATTACCCACGACAAAGATGACAGCAATGAGCGGGGATACGGCATGGCGGCTATCCGGGAGGTACTGGACAATGTGATCTTCCGTTATCACTTCTACGGACATACGGGAGAACCATTCAAGCAGGAAACAGACTACAACGGCATTACCCAGTCCGTTAAAATAAGTGAGCTGGAATACAGCCATAGTGGCATCCTGCCTGAAGGGTCTATGATTATCCTTGAAAAAAAAGGAGAAAACGACTTTCAACTGGAAGTAGTGTCACAACAATTCACTAACCAGCTGACCCGGTTCAACTGGAAAGACTGATCAGATATCCAGTCGAAGCCCCAATGCAAAGCTCAGGTGCGACAGATCTTCTTTATGTTCCCCCTCCAGGTTTACTCGCACCCTGCTGTTGCCGTCTTCACGGGTATAGCTTTTCAGTCCGCCGGTGATAAGATCCACCTGGCCGCCGGCAAACAGTTTTCGGGTCAAGCGGATATCGTAGCCCATGCCCAAGCCCACACCAACAGTTGCACCATTCAATGTCACTTTATTGCGGTATACCCAGCCATCGTCATGAAACCCCAGATACCCAACAGAGAAATTGATGTATACGTACTGTGTTCTGGAGGCGTTAAATGACTGTACACTAAAGGTTGGCGCGATGTAGTTAATGGAGATATTATCCATCACATTGGTCCTCATATTACTGCCCTCCACGACCACCGGAATTACAGCGCTCCGGGAAGATTGAAAACGGTCATACTTAATACCTAAGCCGAATGAATAATTAAAATAATAGGTTGCATCCGCTCCAATATTAAAACCCGATTTAAGCTGCTTCATGTAATTTCTGGCTTCGCCGTTAATGTCGGAAGCTACTTTACCCATGCGGTAGCTATAACCGCCATTGATGGCAATCCTGAAGTAAGGCACATAATTTTTTTTTTGCGCATAGCTACCCATGGCTATTACGCTCATCATAAGCATAAGGGACAATTTCTTCATGGAATGATAGATTAAATGTATTAGTTGACAATTTGCTCTTGTACAGCCTTACTTTACGCTACCAGGCTAAAGCACAGATGATACAGGGATACCGTTTTGAACAACAATTATAGTAATAATAGCTGAGATATGCACGCATTTAACGATCAGGATAACCAGCAGATTGGATGGGAAAAGAAGAGATATGAGGGGTCGCCATTTTATTTACGGAGATAAGTGGCCAGCTTACTAAAGGTAGCACTGAAGCCCTGTTGCATGCTACGGTTGATATTCAGGAAAGAGGCCATTTCTTCCGGTTCAGGGTCTACTGGTTGTCCGGTGAGCGTCAGCACGGTATTGCCGTTTTCTTCCCTGAATTCCAGTCTGTAAAAAATCTCCAGCGGAAAAGGTATTTCAAAAGGAGGCTTCACCACCCTGGCCTGTTCATCGGCAAAGGCATTGGTAAATTCCAGCAGATCGTATGGCTGGATGGTGCGGTACAGGAAGCGGCCATAGGCTACTTCGGTGTTACTGAATTCCATTCTAAAATGGAAGATGCCGCCGGGCCTGAAGTCCAGGCTCACCACACTGTTTTTGCTCTCTGCAGGTCCCCACCATTGATTCAGGGCATCTGCATTACTGAAGGCATCAAACACCAGCTCTTTCGGAGCTTTAAACGTGTATACCAGGCTGAAGTGGGCCGGTATGTCTGCTGTATGGCTCATTGTGTTGTTTTTTTATCCTTTTGTACTTTTTGAAGATAGTTGTCCAGGGAGGAAAACTGTGTGGACCAGAACTGACGGCAATAATCGATCCAGGTGGCTACTTCATTGAGTTTATCCAGCCGGGCTTCACAATACCGCTCCCGCCCTTTTTTTCTGATCACTATCAATCCGCATTCCGAGAGGATTTTTACATGGAGGGATACCGCCTGACGGCTCATTTCAAAATTCTCTGCGATAGCATTAAGATGAAGTGGTTGCTGCACCACCATTTCAATGATCTGCCTGCGTGTTGGGTCTGCAATGGCCTGAAATACATCTCGTCAGACTTCCATCAATATGCAATCATTTACTTGTAAATATAAATGCAAGTATTTGCTTGCGCAAATTTATTTTGTAAAAAAAGCTGTATTTTCATCTCACTAAACCAATGGTTCGCCATCCTGCTAAAGTGGAGCAATGGCAACCCCGTTAACCTGGAAATTAAAGTAACATGGCATTAACCAATCTGAAAAGCCGCACTGCCACCCTATTAATTACCGGCAGCGCACCTGATTCTACCCAAAGTGCATTTCATGCATTTATGTATGGCAATTCTATCTGTAAAAAACAACGCTGCAGGTGATGTCATCTTTACTATTAACCAATACTGACCTTCGCCTGAAAGAGGAATTCCGGCGCAGCTACCGTTTTACGATGGCCGGCTATACGAGAATACAGGAACAGACCACTGAAAATGAATTTACCCGTGAGCTGGATATGGAATATATCCCTGCGGCGGATCCTTCCGGATTATCTTTCTGTTCGTTTAGTGTTCACCGTGAGAAAATGTTGCTGGACCACCGCTCCTCTCATCTGGAATACATCATCCAGGCAGTGAGCAGTGTTACGCAGGAAGTACACTTTCACCTCCAGGAAACTACGGGCACGGTTACACTCGCCAACTGGAATGATATCCGGAATAAATGGACTGCCGTAAAGGAGAAACTGTGGAACGACTACAAAGGCACAGAGATACAGCGGTTTACTGAAGGTTATGAAAACAGGATGCAGAACAAACAGGCCCTCACCGCCTCGCTGCTGCAATACAATCTGTATGGTCTGTTCATGAACCGTATTCATATCCGGTACGGCTATACGGGGCAACAAACGGAAAACAGGGACATCATCCCTCTTTTTGGCAATACCGCCCTGCCGGTACAGGAACTGAGGACTGTCAAAAATACCGCAGAAGGTATCAAGGTGGACATCAGCGGCAGCATCGACGAAAACAGGCTGGACACCACGGCCCTCGGACATTTCGCCTACCACGACCTGTCACTGGCCGAAAATGAGGATACAGACCTGTTACTGCAACGGTATTCCGGCCATTACAACCTGGAGCAAGATACCTGCATCTTACAAAAGGCCCTCCTGCAATACAATATTGCCATAGGAGATGCCTATCAGCGCAAATGCAGATTCCATATTAACACCATTGAACCATCATACAATGCCTAAACATCCCCAACAAAAAGGTAAAAAGCAGGACCCGCCAAAAGGCAAAGACAAAAAAGAAGAGAAAAAGCCCGCCACTACGGGCAATAAATATGTGTGCGACCTTGCTGAAGTGAAATGTACCTGCGGTAGCAATCCCGGCAAACTGAAAGTAACGTCCAACCCCGGTGTATATTTGCAGGATACCCTCAAAGCCACGGCCAAAGACAAAACCATCACGCCTAATTTCGGCAGCTGTTCTTCTCAGAAGAACAATCCCTGCAAGCCAGCGCTGATGGAATGGCAGGACCTGGCGGCTGATGTCAGCCTCGGCGATCAGGCTCATTTTCTCCTGGAACGGTCTACCAATCAGTGTTCTGCCGGCGGCGGCAAAATCACCATCACCAGCGGCAAACAGAAATCCACTGTTCAGAACATCGAACCACCTGCACAGGACCTCCCTATCGTAGCGCCGCTGGAAGTAAAAAACAAAGAGGTGGTATGGCTTGCCAGCAACGAAGTATACAACGATGTGCCGGAAGCTGACCTGTGGTACAAACTGGAAGGCAAAACCTTTAAGAAGGCCACCCTGACAGACGCCATCATCCAACAACTACAGGCCGACTCTGACAACGATACGATCGCCTATCATACCAATGATAAAGGCGTAAAAACCACCTATAAAAAAGGGGTGTCCCAAACTGCGGATTACGGCAACAAGCTTGCTTCGAACGACGAGAAGCTGCATTCTGCTTACCCGCTTTATCTCCGCAATGGCGTTTTTACCAACGCCTACCCTACCTACAAACTCTATGTATACAAAGGAGAGAATGCAGGCGATGCCAAAAAGAAGGTAGAACAGGATATCGCGGGTAACAGCCATGGAAGCGCAGCGCTCATGCTGGAAACAGCACGGCATACCCGGGATAACAATACCGACTATATGAAACAGGGCGGTCCGGTACCTCCTACCGGCATCAACGGTCAACCTGAATACTATAGCCTGATTTATACCGTTACCAGTACGCCCCGTTTCAGGGTGGTACTGGACAAGGAAGACACCAGCGGGCTGGTCATCGTAAAAGCCAAAACCCGCCAGGATGTTTCCAGGGCCGGCGTTTCCATCGACCCGTTTGTTTCTGCCGACCTTGAAGGCTGTCTGGGTATCCGCGATGGCAAAGGCGGTTATTTCCAGGCGCTCACCGGTGGCAAAAGCGCCTATTTCACACAGCTGAACAACAAACTGATAGAGAAAATTCCTGAACTGGCTTATATCTATCGTGTTCAGACAGGTAGCGGTAAAATAGCGGAGAAAAAGTTTGATGCAAAAGAAGAAGCGTTGTTTTTTGTGAAAGTAGACCCACTTCCGGAAATAAAACCCAAAGAGATATACGAACCATGGCAACAGGCTACCCAACAGAAACGGGCCAACGCAGCTGCACAGCCTGCACCGGCTCAGCAACCGCCTGCCCAACAACCGCCGTCACAACAGCTTCCAGCGCAACAACATCCGGGGCAACCCGGCTCGCTGCCACCTGGTATGCAGGAAATACAACTACAGAAGACTAATCGACTGCGGCCGGGAGCGGTACAATCCATACTGTTACTGATACTGTTACAACTCAGCTTTAGCTCCTTCACACCTGTATGGGCCGCGCCAGTAACCGGTTACCGCTTGCAGTCTACCGATACCGCCAACGCCTGGATGAAAGCCATTGACAGCGGCGACAGTACGCAGGTGCTAAAACTGCTCTCCAAAGGCTACAATCCCAATACGGTCATCCTACCCGATACCAGCGTCCGCTATAGTGATCTGGGCAATCTGCCCATTCATATCAAACGGTATACTCCTTTTACCTACATCATCGACTACAACAAAAATCCCAACAATCATTTCTTCGATGATAGTAAAGGAGAAAACAGTTATGAAAGGATCAAACAAAAACAGGGACGGTATGCGCTGATGCTGATCCGCCATGGTTATCGCCCTGTTGCAGAAGACCTGGAGCTGCTGCTGCTGATAGCTCCGCCAGCAGACCAGTTCAAAGCTATCGTACAGCAAAGCCGTTTTAATATTGCTGCAGCCAAAGACAATCATTTTGCGGCGGCGGCCCTACGGGGCAACTGTCCGGCTGGTTTACTGAGTTACCTGTTGGAACAGGGAGCCGGTACCAACGGTGTCACAGATATCATCCGGCAGCAGTACGCGAAGAACTACACTATCTCCCTACGGCAACTGGAAATACTGGAAAAATATCATTACAAGCTATATCAACAGGCAGGCTTTAGCCTACTGCATTACAGCGCCTACCTCAACGATCCGGTTGCTGTAAAAAAACAGCTGGCTGCTGGTACTCCCGCCAATCAGCGTACCACCTGGTTTTATCAGGCCGATGATATGACAGATGGCGGCAAACCACAAAAACTAACAGCCCTCGAGATTGTACAGTCGAACCTTGTGGTTCGCCAATACAATAAAGCAGGCGCTGTCAACGCACAGGCTATCATTAAACTACTGCAAAAGAAATAACACCATGGCCCGTATTAACCCGCAACCGGACCCACAGCGCCCCCAGGATGCCCCGGAAGAGATTCCGAGTGCCATACCAGATGCCGATAAAGACGGCTATGATGCCGACTTCAACGGCCTGCACGACAAAGACGAAGATGGCAAAAAAAAGGATACTAAAGATCAGCAGTATGATGGTTCCGCTGTGAATGAAAAAGAAGAACCGGAAGATGATACCAAATGTCCCCATTGCAAAGAGGATATCACGCTGGACCAGATCAAGGCGATTACCACTATCGATGCAAAAAATGAAACATTGGTCAGCAAAATACTGGAATATCTCAACCTCTACAAAGCTGATCATAAGATCGACACCTGTGTGCGGAAAGCCCATTTTATAGCCCAGGCCCTTCATGAATCGGGCAGTTTCACGGTACTGGAGGAAGATCTTAACTACCGGCCTTCCAGCCTGTTGAGCTACTTCAAAAAAGATGAATACATTGCCCTCACAGACAGTAATCTCACCAAATACAAAGATTACTTTTCGGTAGCGCCACCCAAGGCTGCCAAAGGAGCCAAGGATACAAAGGACGCCAAACCAGCGGCCCCCGCTGCCGACCAATACAAAGACTACTCTTTGAATCCGGCCTATATTTACGGCAATACCAACAAAGAAACCCAAACAACCCTGACCAGCAGCGACGGAAAAAGCAAAATAGAGATCGATTTGAAAAAACACAAAGCGGATGAAAGAGTAGTTGGTAACAGGAAATATGGTGGCCGCGATGGTAACGACAAAAACAGTGACGACGGCTACAACTTCCGTGGACATGGTATTATCCAGCTTACGCATAAGCCGGCTTATGAATCGTTTACTGCTTTTGCCAAAAGCACTGGTTTCAACAAAGAAAAAAGCACCATCGATTTTACAGAAAGCAAGGACGAAAAAGGCGTTAAAACGTGTAACTCAGACCTATTGAGCGATAAAAAAGATCCCAAATATGCAGTACAAAGTGCTGTATGGCTCTGGAGTACTTATAAAATCAGCTCAAAACTGGAGGTAAAATCTGACGAGGAAAACTTTGCTGGCATCACCAATGTTATCAACGGAGGTAACACCGGCACCAAAGACCGTTATGATAAGCTTCTGAAAGGAAGGGAGCAACTGAAGGTATATGACCACTACAAGTATCTGCTGGAGAACCAGAAGGATGAAAAGAAAAAAACGAAGTTGAAAGCAGCGTTAAAACAAATGGCCTCGTCACAAACAGTTTACGCTTTTAACAGAAATACAAAGAAATTTGATGTAAATGGCATTACAGTAGACAGTGATCCCAAAGGCCAGGAGATATTGGATGAGTTCGGAGGAGATGCGGCAGGCGATAAAAAAACAGATAAACCAGCAGACAAAAAAACAGATGCCCCGGCCAAACCAGCTCCTGGCAAACCGGCGCCTAAAAAATAAAACCAGCAGCATGAAAAGACTGTTCTTTTTCCTGTCATTACTAAGCGGTGCAGCCGCCTGCGCGCAGCAACCGGCTTCCGGCAACGACATCAAAAAGTTTATTCCAGCCGGCTATGAAGTGCGGGACAGCGTTAGCGGCGACCTGAACGGAGACAATATCCCCGACCTGGTACTCGTTTTACAACAAAAGACGCCAGCCTCCGATACGGCAGACCGCCCGTTGCTGTTACTGCTGGGCGACAGCCATCACCACTGGGCACTGGCTGCACGCAATAAAGACCTGATCTATCCCGCTGATATCGGCGGCACTCAAGGTGATCCGTATGTACAAACGACGATCGATCATGGTTGCGTTACCATTGAACAATACTATGGCAGCCGGGAAAGGACCCGCTCTGTTGTCACTTTCTGTTATCAGCCTAAAATCAAAGACTGGATACTACAACAGGTGGCCATCACCCACGAAGATGCGCTTCATGCAGATGCTGCTAAAACAACCATAAAAAAAGGGAAACAACTAAAACCGATCAGTATCCGTCGTTATGCCGGAGAGTACGAATAAGCTGTCCTCCTTTCATCATAGTAAAAAGGCTGACCATCCGAGGTCAGCCTTTTTCACTTATTCCGTTTTACCCATGTAGTAATAAATTCCTTACATCTTCCCGGGTCTGATTAATCGCTCCTATCGTTTCTATCAATGCATCATTGGTGGCGCCACGCAGTCCCGCATTAGTAATTTGTCCGTCGTAAGCCATCGTATACCTGCCCGCACTTTCAAATACATGTACTGCCTTAAAACAAGCTGCCATCTCCGTTGTGAGCTGTTCAAATGCAGCTGTATGATACAGTTGCTTTACAGCAGCTACATTGCCGGCACAGATTTCCAATACATAACGGTGTTGTTTTTCCGGTGCCAGATAGTGGTTAACATCCGGCGCAGGCGGATTGGGCTTGGTATTGTCGTGGGGGGCCAGGATATGATAGCGCACCCGGCTGATCTGCTCATTGTCTGCAAAGGTTTTTACAAACGTTTCCAGGAAAAAATCATCTGCTTCTTTCAGTGAAACCGTATCAGCAGGACTGATAAAATAATAGAAAAATTTCCTGCCGTCTGAATAATTGGTCACCAGGCTTTGCTGCTGGTCTTTCAGCGTACGGGAGCTGTTGTCACAATAGTAGGCTACCGTGGTGTCAAAAACATTTCTTTCATCATCAAAGAGGATAGTGGTATGCGGCAGCCACTGCTCCAGTGCGGCGTTTGAAAAGAATCCTATTTCAGCAAAACCGTCCCAGTCGTTGGATGTATCTACTACCCTCTCTATGCCAGCGATGGCAGGGAACAGGTCCGGATTGGCTTTTTGCATATGATGCTGGATGTACACCCCCAGGTAGGGTAAGCGGGCACAAACCGGCCCGTGGATGTCTTTCCAGTAATCATTGAACTGTTTACTGGCAAGCCCTTTCCTTCTTATAACGGGTGTGATGGAGAGTGTGGTGATCCTGTTGTCTGTAAAGGATGTTATGCTTTGCATGGTTATTTGTTTTGTTTGCATGCAAAGCTATAGATCGATGTACGGCTGTTGTTGTACGGATTATTGTATTATTTGTACCGGAATTTTTCCCGGTAGGCCGATGGTGACAACTGCATATTTTTTCTGAACCATCTGGAGAAATGGGCCACATCGTAAAAACACAATCTGCCAGCTATTTCACCGATGGTAAGATCCGTGCCCAGGAGCAGGAACCGGGCTTCAGCAGACATTTTCTCCCGGATAATAGCAGATGCACTTTTACCAGTGACATCCCTACAGAGGATACCCAGATAGTTATCATCTATATTTAACAAAGCAGCATATGCTTTCACAGAAAACACATCAAAGTCGGCCACCTGCGTACTTTCCAGCTTCTCCTGCACCAGCAGCTGAAAATCCCTTACTATTTTTTCGCTTCGTGTATGCAGTACCGGTATATCGCCGGAATCTGTTTCCAGCATGGCTGTAATCAGTAAACGCAGGCAATGCCGCGCCATTTCAGGCTGATGCCGGTATTGATAAAGCGATGCAAAGGTTTGTTGAATAAAGGCATCATTGGGGCCGGTACTTTTATAATAAAAGTTACCTTCAAAGTTCAGCTTGTTATCAAGCCGGTACAGGGGCAACAGGCCCACATCGTAAAAATCGGCTGCAAACAACGTATAGAAGCCGGTTTGCGGCCCCTCATCCAACTGCCACTCCATGACCGCCTCCGGTCTGGAAACGATAACCATAGGCGGCTCCGAAGCGAAACGATGCCCATCTATCGTAAACGTGCCAGTACCACCGGAGATGAGGGATATCTTGTAAAAACCTCTGCGATGCAGGCTGGTATGCATCGCACAGCGGGTAGCATCCTCTTCCCTTCTGAAGATGGCAAATTGCCGGATGCTTTCTTCCTCCGTCACAAAATCATTCTCAGGATTCAGCTGCTGAATATAATCGTTCATGGCGAAGCTGAGTGCTCCTTTGTTGCTGCGCTTCATTATTTGTTTTTACCGGCGTTATAGGTCTGGATCAGCTCCAGTGTATGGTCACAGGCTTTATCCTTGTTGCTCATTTCCCCATGGCCAGGTACGGTGAAAGCAGGGTTCGGGAATTTTGCTTTCACGCGAAGCATGGAAGGTGTCCAGGCTTTGGGATCGGCGTCAGAGAGATTGCCCAGGTTGGTAGCGTCGGTGCTTTTAACAAAGCAGCCGCCGTACAGCACCTTGTCTTCCGGCACCCATACCACAATATTGTCGGGTGCATGTCCGGGGCCAGGATAAAACACCTGCAGTTGGCGGTCTCCCAGGCGGAAAGTGGTATCTTCCGGGATGATGTAACGGGCCTGTTCATTGTGATTGTCTTTACACAACTTCAGGGTATGAGCGGTAGAATAGGTTTTGATACCCCGGGCTGCGAGTGCGTCGAGTCCTGCGGTACGGTCGTCATGAAAATGGGTAGCGATGCAGGCGATAACAGCTTTACCATGTTGTTTTTTGATATGATCCAGTAAAGGCGCCAGTTGCGTAGTATCCCAGGGCACATCAATCATCACCACACCTTTTTGTGTAACCACGTACATACTGTTGGACGGATAACGGGAACCATCAGACAACTGCCCCGTCGTCGTATATACGTAACAGTTACCAGCCAGATGGCTGATTTTTAAAGGCGCTTCTTCTGATTTATGTTGAGCGTTGGCGGCCTGCATTCCCAGACACAGGGAAGCTCCGAGTATATATTTAAATATATTCATTTATACAGTAATTTATCGGGTGTAAGAACGATGCGGTTTTTCAGCTAATTATGTCCGCAATGATAGATAAGTTGTACGAATCTGCAAAACCGATTTTATAAGCTGCAGCAATTACATGTAACGAAAAGTACCACCATAGTAATAATCAGTACCTTTTTAAGGGGTATGATCTGTTTAATTTCGAACTGTGATGCTTGTGATGTAAAGTGATAATTGTGAACTATGATTTTTGTGATGTAGGATGATGAGGATGATAACAATAAACCAGGATTGTTGGTGATGAGTAAGATTCAATCTCAGTGGCCTGTGTGGCCGGCGATCCTGTTTATTTTAATGATGATGGTTATGAATGGAAATGCTCAGGACAAAAACAACAGCGCTTTATTGCTCAAGGCAGCGGCCGCCAATGACACTACAGCGGTGAAGCAGCTGCTGGCAGCACGTACCGACGTAAACGTACAGGACCATAAACAACGGACTGCGCTGATGATAGCCACCTATCAGCATCATACGCCGGTAGCCGCACTGCTGGTAGCTGCCGGAGCCGATGTGAACACGCAGGATGACATGCTCAACAGCCCTTTCCTCTATGCAGGAGCTGAGGGTTATCTCGATATTCTGCAGCTATGCCTGAAAGGGGCTAACTATAAAATATACAATCGTTACGGCGGTACCGCCCTGATACCAGCCTGTGAGCGGGGTCATATAGAAATAGTGCGAACGCTGCTGCAGGACAAGTCCTTCCCTATTGATCATGTAAATCGCCTGGGATGGACCGGATTGCTGGAAGCGATTATTCTCAGTAATGGTGGCCCTGCCCATGTACAAATAGTGCAGATGTTGGTAGACGCCGGCTGCAATGTGAATCTTGCAGACAAGGACGGCGTAACGCCACTTGCACATGCCCGCAGCAGAAGGTTCAAGGCCATTACTGCCATACTGGAAAAAGCCGGTGCCCGTTAAATAAATTTCCCTTAAAACAATCTGGTTGATAGATTGCCTGTTACACAACAACAAAGCATGGCCGTAATAGCCATGCTTTTGTTATTTTAAAATATCATCATCTGCCAATTGTTACTGCATACATCTTCCCTGCCCTGAAAACAGAATTTCTTTCTCCCAGTAATGTCACTTGTTGAAAATCTTCGACGGCAAACAAGCGCTTGAGTGCTGCAAGCCTGATAGGATAAGGTACCCAGGCATTAGCTGCATCCGTTTCATACTCTACAATGATAAATTTTCCCTGGGGAGATAAATGCCTGATGAGGCGGGACAACAATGCCGGTTTATCTTTCACATAATGTAGGGAGTTGGCCATCAGTATACCTTCCAGTTGAGTTGCCGGCAAGTCTTCCACCATAAAATCCAGCTGTTGCGGAATGATCCTGTTGTGTGCCGGATTGGGATGAGAAGCCAGGTGTACCGGTGATTTATCTATAGCATAGATAGTACTGCCAACAGGCAGCAGGTTGGCCAGTGCATAGGTGAACAGTCCGCTTCCGCAGCCCAGATCGGCCCAGGTTCCCGGCGAATATGTATGCTGAATCAACTGAATAGCATCCTGTAACTCCATGATGATCACTTTATTTGAGCTGCCGGAAATCGCTCGGCCGCATATTAATCATTTGCTGAAAAGTATTGCTGAAAGCGGTAAGGCCCGAATAGCCCACCTCATAGGCCACTTCGCTCACATTTTTATCTGTTTGTAACAACAGCTCCATCGCCCTTGTCATCTTCATCATTTTTACATACTGCAGGAAAGAAGTGTTCAGCGTTTGTTTGAACAGACGGGTAAGGCTTCTCACGCTGTAGCCGAAGCGGGCGGCTATATCCGGGAGCATTAATGTTTCACTCACATTATCATGGAGGTAGGACAGGATTTCCTGCATACGCATGTCATCAGTAGTAGGCAACAACAGGGTAAACGGCTGTTTGCTAATATGCGGCAAGATATGTTTTAACGTAGTGAGCAGCTCATATTCCCAGCTGCCGGAGTATACATTGCCCTGCCATGCTTCTGAAAGCTGCAATATTTCCTGAATCAGCCCTGTAACAGGATAGATGCTCAGCTGACCATAAAACGGATGATCCACATCTCCTTCATCCATAAAATAAATATTATGGATCACCATTGATGAACTGTTGAACTTGATATTATGCGCTACATGCGGAGGAATCCAGACAAAGTGCCGTGCAGGGATATAGTATTGTTTGTCATGCGTGTTCAGATAGGCAATCCCACCCTCTACCAGCAATATCTGGCTTTTGTGGTGCCAGTGCATGGGAAACCTGTTTTCCAGCGGTTCATTCAACACGTATATGGAAGCAGCATTCCCGTCTATCTCATCTTTAAATTTTTCAAACAGGTCCATACATGGCCAAAATTAGTAAACATTTGGCTAATTATACCAAATGAGACTTTTCAGGACACGTCAATTTTGCATCACAATTATTGACACCGATGAAGTACTATGTTTTAAGTCTGCTACTATTGGCCGCCATGGCTTATCCGCGGCCAAGCTCCGGGCAGCCCCGCTCCGACTCCATGACACTGGCCGACATATGGGAACTGGCAGCCATATTCAACCGGCAGATAAAGATGCAGCAACAACAACTCGATGGCAGTACCGAAAATGTACAAGCCGCCCTCGACAGCCGTCTGCCTGTGATTGAAGTGAACGGCGTGTATTCACGTTTATCGAATATGCCGCTGTATACAGAAGGCGTAATGCATGCCCCCACTCAATTTCCGATTACACATGAACATTACAGCGCCGGTAGTAACCTCTATCTCAATCTTTACAATGGTGGCAAAACCAACCGGGAAATTGCCATGGCGAGAATGGGAAAAATGATTTCCCAGGAACAACTACATCTTACTATCGCTGAGATCCGGTACAAAACAGCCGTGTATTTTCTTGAGCTGTATCGTCACCAACAGTTCAAATCCTTACTGGAACAGGATATCAGAGCCAGTGAGCATCAGCTGAACGAAATCCGCCAGCTGTATAAAAACGGTATCGTGTTAAAAAGTGATGTGCTCCGCGAAGAAGTTAAAATCTCCAACCAGCAGTTATCATTGACCGAGGCAGAAGATAACATCAGCATCTGTACCCGTAAACTGAATATCATGCTGGGAAGGCCGGATGGCCAGCATCTCTGTCCGCTGGTGGAACCTCCGGTTAATTTCTCACCAGCACCAGATACCAGCAGCAGTGAGGCTTATGAGTATAAGCTGGCGCTGAACCACAGCAACCTTGGTGCCATCAGGCTTAACCAGGCCAAGGCGGCCCCTTTGCCAACAATTGGTTTCTTTGCGGAGTACAACTACAGCTACCCGCAAACAGCCTACTATCCTTATTCTATCACACCCTATTCCTGGGGGCAGACAGGCGTTAAAATCGTTGTGCCTGTATCCTCGCTTTACATGAACCGGCATAAGACCCGGGAAGCCTATATAAGGCTCCAACAGCAACAAACTGCGGTAGCAGATATACAGGATAATATGCAACAGGAAATACAAACCGCGTGGCTGCATTACCAGGAGGCGATCCGGCAGACAGCAGTTGCCCGGCAGAATATCCTGCATGCCACTGAAAGTTTGCGTATCCTGAGAAACTCCTATTTCAACCAGCAGTCACTGCTGAGCGATCTGCTCGACGCAGAAAACCAATTGCTGCAGTCCAGGTTCAACCTCACCACGGCACAGGTCAAAGTACAACAACAACATTATCTCATACTCAGATTAACAGGAAAAATATGAACAGAAAAATTACACCAACAGACCGGCTGATCACGCTTAGCACAAAAATTATTGCTATACTGGCAGCAGCGGCGCTGCTATGCTGGGGAGCTATCTTCTGTACGGATCTGCTGCGTTATGAACAAACCAACGATGCCCAGGTAGAAGAATACATTAATCCTGTGAGTGCCAGGGTTTCCGGTTATATTCATCAAATACGTTTCGAAGAAAACCAACCTGTCAAAGCCGGCGACACCCTGGTCGTGATCGACAGCAGGGATTATCTGGCACAGGAAACCGAGGCCGCTGCAGCATTGGAAAATGCCCGTGCGCAGACAACTTTGCTGGAAAGTAAAATTAATACCTTAAAAAACGAAGCAGCCGTCAGCGCTTCCAGGATCGATGCCGCCAGGGCCAGACTGCAGCATCAGCAACAGGAGTATAAACGGTTTGAAAACCTGCTGGCAGCGGAGTCCACCACGCCGCAACAGTTTGACAATGCAAAGGCGGCCCTGGATATTGCCGCTTCTGAATATCAGACCATATTGCGGGCCCATGAATCAGCAGTGGCCAAAGTACAGGACGCGGCAGTACAGGCAGTATCCATCGGCGCAGAAATCAAACGCAGACAGGCCGTGCTGGACCAACATCAACTCAGTGTAGGCTATACCGTTATCCGTGCTCCCTACAACGGCCGCGTAGGCAGGAAACATATCCAGGAAGGACAGCTTATACAGGCAGGCCAGCCACTCACCTTTATCTCCAACGATGAAACACCTAAATGGATTGTTGCCAATTTCAAGGAGACACAGGTCAGACAATTCAGGCCGGGCCAGCCGGTAAGCATCACCATTGATGCTTTTCCCGGAGAAACCTTTCACGGAGAGATCACCTCCCTTTCCCCTGCCACAGGCTCCAGATATTCCCTGTTACCACCGGACAACTCCACTGGCAATTTTGTCAAGATCATTCAGCGGATCCCGGTACGTATCCGGATTACCGAAGGCCGGGCTATACTGGCACAACTGGTTGCCGGCATGAATGCCAATGTATCTGTCAGAAAACAATAACTTATGTCAGCAGTCACTTTACCCCTTTTTAAGCCATGGGTACCGGAATGGCTGATTCGTGCCACTATTTTCCTGGTGCTCCTGCCCGCACTGGGTATATTTGCCTTGTACTTCAGCAATAATGCGGAAACCACCGGCTATTACGGTATAGAGCCGGCAGATGTACAATATTCCGTGGTGCTTATGTACGCCACACTCGTCACCTTTCTTCCGCTGGACGACAGACTGGTGAAATATCTCAGGCCCCGGCAGTACTTCCTGGCAGGTGTGGTCCTGAATACGCTCACCTATTTCATTTGCGCCAACAGCCGTAATCTTGCCGTGTTTATGATCTGCCGTTTTATACAGGGCGCTGTGTGCGCGTTGTTTTGCAGCATCTGTCTCAACCTGGTATTTTCCCGGTTGCGCTCAGACAGAGCCAGAGTCATCGGATACACTGTCTTTTATGGCACCCTGCAGGTATCTATTCCGGTCTGTGCGCTTTTTTGCAGCTGGGTAGTACATTACTATGAATTCAGTTATCTTTTTTATTTTCTTATACTGCTGGAAATACCAGGTGTAATACTGCTGCTGCTGATCACCAACAATGTACGATTCAGGAAAAAATTTCCGCTGTACCAGCTGGATTGGCCCAGCTATATCCTTTACACGATACTGATGTGTGTGATGGGGTACATACTGGTATATGGACAGCAGCTCAACTGGTTGTCCAGTTACCGTATCCGGCTGCTTGCCGGGACTGGTCTTATAAGCGTTACCGTGTTTTGTATCCGGCAGTTCCACCTGAAACGCCCGCTGCTGGAGCTAAGGCTTTTCAGATATGCTCATTTCAGGAACGGTCTTTTGTTATTGATGGCCTATTATATTTTTAAAGGCACTACCGGCTTTACCTATGCCTACCTGCAGAGTGTGCTGAACGTAGACCCGGTGCATTTAACGCCATTGTGGCTGGTGAATATTGCTGGTATTACCATTGGGATGCTGGCAGCTTCGCGTTTTGTACTGAAGGGTACCCCGACGAAGATCATACTGGTTACGGGATTCTCTTTACTGTTGCTGTTTCATATCCAGTTGTATTTTCTTTTTTCCCGGACAGCGAGCACCTCACAGTTTCTGTTGCCACTATTAATACAGGGACTGGGCACAGGGGCGCTGTTTGTGCCTATTGTCATGTTTCTGGTATCGTCTGTACCTCCAACGATGGCGGGCGGTGTTTCGTTTATCGGGATAGCCGGGCGTTTCACCGGTTTTTGTACAGGGATTGCCTTCACCAACTATTTCCAGTTATATGCCAGAAGTGTTCACTACAACCGTTTCAGAGAACAATTTACGGATGTCAATCCTATGCGGGAAGATGTACTTACGCAATTGCAGCGGCATTTTTTGACGCAGGGAAAAGATATGGCCACGGCCAGACAGCTGTCAGCCGGCACTTTGCAGAAAATGCTGCAGGAGCAGGTAGGGCTGCGGGCCTCAATGGACTACTACTCTCTTATGATAATTGGGTTGGTGATACTGATTCTGACTATCCTTATTGCTCCTTCTATCAGGCGTAGCCTGGCCAGAACCGGTAAGAAATTTATACCCTATTAATTTTTCCGGCAAACACTATCATTGGGGCTGGCCTTTGGGGGTCGGCCCTTTTTGATTGGATGTGACCGATATCAACTTTTTGCATTGAAAGTAATGATGCATATTTGAGTTTTATTGTGCGCTACAAAATGAACCAGATAACAAAAACATTGTTCACATTCAGTAGTGTCTCTTTCAGTCAGAAAGAACATGCATAAAACAACAGCTATGGAAATAGGCATTGACAGCTTTATAGCCACCGGCGCATATACGGGGCCCTTAAACCCACAGGAAAACCTGTTAGCGATGGAAACCTTATTGGCAAAAATCGAATTTGCCGAGCAGGCCGGACTGCATGTGTTTGGTCTGGGCGAGCATCACCGGAAGGAGTTTCTGGATGCAGCACCAGCAGTCATACTAGCCGCAGCCGCGGCACGTACCCAGAAAATACGCCTGACAAGTGCTGTTACAGTATTAAGCGCAGCTGATCCGGTGAGAGTATTCCAGGAATATGCTACGCTCGATATTATATCCAAAGGTCGTGCGGAAATTGTGGCCGGCAGAGGTTCGTTTATTGATGCATTCCCTTTATTCGGGTATAATCTTAATGACTATGACGATCTGTTTGCAGAAAAGATAGAGCTGCTGCTTGCTATCCGCGACCATGAAACCTTGTCCTGGAAAGGCAGGTTCAGGCCAGCATTGAAGGAGCAATCCGTATATCCGCGTCCGTTACAGGACCCGCTCCCGCTATGGATAGGAGTAGGCGGCACCCCTCAATCGTTTGTACGTGCGGGTACGCTTGGACTGCCACTAATGGTGGCAGTCATTGGCGGAGAAACACATCATTTCCGGCCATTGATTGATTTGTACTATGAAGCCGGAAAAAAAGCCGGTCATGCCCGCGAGAAGCTTAAAGTAGGATTACATTCCCTGGGTTATGTGGCCGATACTACACAACAGGCAAGAGACGAATATTTTCCAGGATACCAGGAAATGTTTGGCAAAATTGGCAAAGAGCGGGGTTGGTCACCACCCACGCGCGCCTCGTTCGACGCACAGGCCGGGCCTACCGGTGCTTATCTGGTGGGCAGCCCTGAAGAGGTAGCCGAAAAGATCCTGCGTCACAGCGAAGCGCTGGGTGGTATCTCCAGACTTACTTTCCAGATGGATAATCCAGGACTTACCAAAGCGCAGGTTTATAAATCGATAGAGCTGATTGGTACCAAAGTAATCCCCCTGGTAAACGGATCGACAGGCCGATGAGGCACATACTACTTTAAACAAAGCGAGGCCTCACGGCCTCGCCCAATACTTTGCTCCCTGCGCATGCTCCAGCTTTATCAAAAATTCACATAACGAATCCGCAGCCCTGGGCCAATCACTCCGGGCATCCAAAGGCAAACATATATATACAGCGCCACTGGCATCCATCAGCAATAGATCATCATCTCCATAAAAGTGACCAAATACAATATCATTTACTGAAATCTCATCTCTTAGCTGTTGTTGCTTCAGTGTTAAGTTCCGGGTATCTTTCGGCGGAAGTATCACCATTCCCCATTGTCCATATGTTTCATCTATGAATAAATCTGCCCGTGCAGCGATCTGCCAGAAACGATTGAGTTCATCTGGAAAACTATTGATCTGTTCTTCAACAGGGACTGCAAATGTACATTTTAACGGGAAGGGACACACTTTTCCAAAATGAATGGCCCGGGCTGCAACAGACCAGTTCATTTTCATTTTGTCGATGATAGGTTTTAGTTCGTTCATCATACGCTTTAGCAGCCCGCCAAGGTAAACCTTATTTATTTCTTTACCAGTATTGTTTTCAATACCACTCCTCTGCGGTCGATGGCCTGCACCTGCACATTTTCCGGCAGGATAGAGAAAGTCATAAATCCTTGTATTGGTTCAAAAAAGTCGTAGTTGCCTCTTGGTTTCAGATTTTCATTGGCTTCAGAACCGGCGCCTGAAATGAAATGGTGGGTATGTTTACCAGCGGGATGATAATATTGCAGATGATGTTCATGACCACTGATGTACAGGTCAACCTTATATTTTTCCAGAACCGGTTCCAGTGAATAACGGATATAAGGTGTATTCAAAGCCCTGTTGCCAGCGGTATAACAGGGATGGTGTGCCACAACGATCTTCCAACGGATGTTGCTGCTGGTATCTGACAGGGTTTGTTCCAGCCAACGCTTTTGTGCAGCAGAATCCTGGGCCAGCAGCTCTTTGCCATATGCGGAGCGGTAGGCTTCGGGGTCCAGCGGATTGGTGTCCAGAAATACAAACAGCGCTTCAGCATTGCCGGATATCTTTCTTTTAAAAGCATAATAACGTGAAGGCATATGCCAACGCTGGCTCACTTTGGAATAGTCTATCTGTGCCTGTGCATTCCCGTGATAATCATGATTGCCCAATACGGCATACCAGGCGCGGTGCAGCGGATACTGAAAAAATACATTTTCGAATGAAAGGTTCCACAGTGGATCGTGTACACTCGCCACTCCATCAGGATAAATATTATCTCCGGTGGAAATAATGAAAGCAGCGTTGATACCGGTTACCGCTTCCGACAAGGTGTTGGCCACATCTTTCTGGAAGTATTCTCCACCTCTACCAAAATCTCCCAGCACAGCGAATTCCAGCGCATCTTCCCTGCTCACTTGCCCGGTGATAAATCCTCCCCGGTATCCTTTGTCATATTCTGCCAGATACTTCAGGGTCTGTGCTTTCAGACCCGTTGCTGCAAAATAAATACAGCATGCGATTAACAAAATCCTTTTCATGAAAAAAGTTTGAAGTGCGGTGTACAGCTTTATCACTAAAGGTACACCGGCACCATCAAACAGCTGTGTTAAATATTAACCATCATTTTCATGAACAGGGAACATTTTTTCAACTTGATAAAATCAGGTTTTAATTAATCGGTTTCATCCAAATAGCCTGCCCTCCGGACGGCAGCAGGTGACTGTCTAAAACGGAGGATGCATCAACTGTAACTTTTCGTATAGACACCCTTGTCCGTACAGGAGATGCCGGATCATCATAATAAATAGTGGCTTCATATTTCCTGCCCGGATCAAGGAAAGAACAATTAATGTGAAGATCCCTGGCATCATTATTCGTAATGCTTCCCACAAACCATTCATTATTGCTTTTGCGGGCCACCGTAACGTATTGTCCAATCTCTCCGTCCAGCACCTGTGTATCATCCCATACTGTTGGGACATGATCAAAAAAAGCCAGCTCCGGTTCATCTTGTGAGTCTTCCGGCTTATCATACCAGTACATAAACTGTAGCGGGCTGTAATACACAACAGATAAAGCCATCTGGTGCACCGAAGTTGTTTTGAGTATATTTTTATTCTGGGTTTCGGCGAGTCGTTTTTTCAGCTCCGGCCGGTGATAATAACAGATGGTGTAGTCTGCCGCTCCACACAGGAAACGGGTAAAGGGCAGCACCGTATTATGGGTAGCATCCGGCATTTCCTCATTACCCCTGATCCCTTCCTGGGTAAGGAGATTGGGGTATGTTCTGCTGAAACCGGTTGGCCGGTATTCATCATGAATATCTACCATTAGATGATGTTGCGCGCATTTTTTCACGGCATCATGCAGCCATTTGGTCCAGTGGTAGGAACCAACATTCACAAAACCAAACTTGATACCTGCTATGCCCCATTTTTCATACAATGGCAGCATTACATCGAGTTGTCTTTCCAGCGCTTTTTTGTTGACATACAAAAACACGCCGATGTTTTTCTTTCTGGCATAACGGACTATTTCCTGCAGATTCAGGTCATTTACCGGATTGCGAAGGGGATCTACATTGACGTGTGTGGCATCTGAGGCCGTATCTTCTTCGGCCCCATACCAGCCGGCATCAAAATGAATGTATTGCAGATGGCGCTTTTCGGCAAAGTCCACCAGTTTTTTTGCTCCGCTTGTTGACAATGAAATTTCCCGCATCACCTTACCTGGTTTAATCCATTCCGTGTGTTTGATAGCGCAGGGAGGATTAAGGTTCAGCAACAGATCACTATGCTGCAAAAGTTGTGTGGGTTTTGTTGCGAGCATAATCACTCTCCATGGAGTAGCAGATGGTACTGCAGAAAGTACCTTATCAAACATAGAACAGGCAATAGTATTGGGTTTGGCGGGATGCAAAACAAATTTTGTTCTGCAATAATCTACCACCTCCGCTTCTGCCAGTGCCACATAAGCACCGTTTTGTAATTGCAGGGTCAACGGCCGTTCAGCTTCTCCGGGCCATTTATCCAAAGACAATAACTGATAACTGCCCTGCGCGTGGTCCGTGAACCATGCCTTTGTGCCGGCCGGAAAAACAAATTCTGTCAGATCTTTACTGATGACAATGTCCTTTGGACCGGATGATGATTTGGGAAAAGTATAACGGAAAGCAATACCCTCATTATAGGCCCGGACTTCAATCTGCATAGATTGATGCGCTTTGGCATCTTTAACGAATGTGAAAAATGTTGCATGATACTGGTCACGTATACGATTTCGTTCTCCGTAAACCGGTTTCCAAAAATCATCCTTAGCCGCAGCACGTACCGATTCCAGGCTCAAACCATCCTGCCAGCCTTCAACTCCCAGAACGGATGCCTTAATAATTTCCTTTTGCTGATAAGAAACCTCATAGTGAATCGTTCCATCGGTGAGGGCTAAACGAAATTCAACATTACCATCCGGTGATTTTAATGAGGGAAGCGTTTGTCCAACTGTTTCAATCGTTGCTAATAATGAGATTAGAAGAAAAAAGAGTCTATACATTCTGAAATATATCTTCTGAAAGCTGTTATGGATTATCACGGTAAAGCTATATGCTGGCTTTTGGAAATTCCTCCAGCAGATTGACAATTATCACCGCTTTTTTGACCGATGCCAATAAACATGGTTAAAATGAAGGCATATTCTGTTAATTACTGCAAACATATATCTGCCAAAGAAGGTCATATTTGGTACATCACCACGTATTGAAAATAATATTGCTATGCCTGAAACGTCTCAACCTTTATCTCATCCCAAAGGTCTTTATATCCTGTTTGTCACTGAAATGTGGGAGCGGTTCAACTACTATGGAATGCGTGCAGTACTGATTCTTTTTATGACCAAGGCGTTGTTGTTTAGCAAAGTATTTGCAGCCAACCTGTACGGAAGTTATACTGGTCTTATTTATCTTACGCCATTGCTAGGTGGTTACATCGCAGATCGTTACTGGGGCAACAGGCGGTCTATCATTATTGGTGGCATCGTGATGGCTACCGGAGAGATGATCCTCTTCATAAGCGCTTCCTTATTTCATAGTTATTCTTCCACGTCATTACTATTGTTTTTTTGCGGCCTCGGCTGCATGATTGCCGGCAATGGTTTCTTTAAACCGAATATATCATCGCTGGTAGGGCAATTATATGTTGATGGAGATACAAGAAAAGACACTGCCTATACCATTTTTTACATGGGGATCAATACCGGTGGGGCATTAGGACCTATCATCTGCGGACTGATGGGCGATACCGGTAACCCCGCCGATTTTAAGTGGGCATTTTTGGCGGGTGGTGTCAGTATGATCATCAGTGTAATTGTACAACTGGCATTTCATCACCGGTATGTGACCGATCCCGGTGGTCAAGTGCTGGGGCTCACACCGAAACGGGTGCCGGCAAAACTACTGCAGCCATTCTTTATTATCCCCGGATTGGTACTCATCACCTTTCTAATGATTGGTATGTTATACGTGGACACAACAGTAGTTAATTACCTTTCCTATCTGTTGCTGGCGGCCGTAGGGTTGATTGCAATAATTATCCTTCGTGACAAATCGCTCACCCGTACAGAGAAACAACGGATTAAAGTAATTTTCATTATCTCTTTTTTTGTGATATTCTTTTGGGCCGCCTTCGAGCAGGCAGGTGCTTCGCTGACTTTTTTTGCAGATGAACAAACCGACAGAAAGTTGAACTGGAAAATACCCGTATGGAGCATTCTGCTGCTATCCGTTTTTTTAATGTATGGGTTATACAACTTGTTCAGGAAAACCCAAAAACAGCTATCATCCGCCGCAGATCAATTATTACGGCGTACCATATACGGATTATTATTTCTTTTTCTTCTGGGCATTGCAGGAGTGGATATATATCTGCTAATGCGTCGGGAAAATATGCTGTTGCTGGATGAAATACCACCCAGTCTCTTTCTTTCTCTGGGTTCTATCTACATCGTTATCTTCGCGCCTTTCTTTGCCTGGCTGTGGCCCAGGCTGGGAAGACATGAACCTTCAGCCCCTGTGAAGATGGCTATTGGCTTACTTTTGCTGTCATTGGGTTATTTGTGGATTGTGTTTGGAGTAAAGGAAATATCTCCCAGCACCAAAGTAAGCATTATCTGGATTACCGGGATGTACGCCCTGCATTCGTTTGGAGAGCTTTGTCTGTCGCCGATAGGGCTTTCCCTTGTCAATAAATTATCGCCGCTTAAATTCTCTTCTTTACTGATGGCCGTTTGGTTCCTGGCAACAGCTGCTGCCAACAAACTGGCGGGGGTATTAAGTACTTTATATCCGGACAAGGGCAAGACAATTATTTTCGGAGGGTACGCCATTCACAATGCCTACGACTTCTTCCTGCTTTTTGTGATCATGGTAGGCGTAGCCGCGGTGGTGTTATTGATGGTATCAAAACGGCTATCCACCATGATGGTGACCCCTGCAAGCTTATCTCGATAGTTTTTCAAGCGCCAGCTCAGTAGATTCCAGAAAATTGACCTGGCGCCCTTTATTGCTTTCGTAAATAAAATCCCTGATGCTCTTCCCAGGATATTTTGTGAACTCTCCAACAATGACCAATCTAATCCGGTAGTTGGTGAACTTCTGCAATATTTCTCCTGCCATACCATTTTTCAGGTCGAAGAAAGCCGGTGTTATATTCTTTTCATGAAGGATAACCCGCTCAACATCTTGATAATAAAGATCGCCCATTATTTGCAGTGCGTCTTCTGTATTATTGATCAATACTTCTGTTGCTGTTACTTCTGCGATGCTGATATCTCCTGTCTTATGTATTGTAATATCCATCATATTAATAGTTAATACCCACAAATATAGGTTAAATCGGATTGTCAGGTTTGTGCTGTGTTATTGAATAATTACATTTGCCGCAATTTGTCCCTATATGTCTATACCGTTGTCCCGTATTGCTGTAGTACTGTTTTTGTTATTATTTGTTTGTCAACGATCTGCCCATTCCCAACAGTGTTATCCTACTTTTTACAATCTGTTGTCTGTGAATGGCGATGCAGCAGGTAACGCTGTCGTGTATACGTCAACGGGAGCCATTGTTGTTGCCGGCAAAGCCGATCTGAACAGGAACAGTAAGTGGGATGGGCTGCTGCTGAAGACAGACGATCAGGGTAATGTGCTCTGGGCACGATCTGCAGGCGGGCCGGAGAATGATGTGCTGGTAAAGGTAAAAGAGACTGCTGACAAAGGTTTGGTAGCGGTGGGCCATAGTGAAGATGCCGGGATACCCCGGTTGTGGGTTATCAAAACCGATGCTGCCGGACAATTATCCTGGAGTAAAGTAATAGACATAGAAAACAAACCACTGGCCGGTAAGGATATCATTGAGCTTTCTACCGGTGGTTTTGCCCTGATAGGCAATGCCAATGACAGCACCGCACAATCTGATGGAATACTGGCCAGGCTGGATGCTTCAGGCAATCTTCTATGGTCGCAACTTTATGATGGTGGCGGTGCAGATGGTTTTAACAGTTTGCTGGAGGTAAACGGGGAGCTACTGGTGGCAGGTTATATTACCGGTGACCTGAAAGATGCAATCCTCTTGCGGGCTGACATGAGTGATGGCCATCCGCTGTCAACCCTTAAATACAGCCGTTATCAGGACTGTGAAGAACAAGGGCTCTCTCTTACGGCTATTCCCGGCGGTTATAGCTGGAGTATCAAAGTTTCCCAGCCTACTCCCAAATACAGGTATCCGGATGTATACCTGGTGAAAATAAAAGCATCTGCCAACGGCAATAATTATCTTGTACAAAAACATCTAATGTATCCCAGCGGAGGCAATGGTGTGGTAAATCTACAGGTATTGCCTTCTAAGGACAATAACGGATTCGTATATATCATGGATGGACCACCCAGAAACGGCTGGCCCCAGTTTGGCAAAACAGAATCGGAAGGTTCCCAGGAATGGAACAGGAGTTACAACTATCTCCCCGGTAATTTCTGTGGACTTGACTTTACCGGCAACTTCGGCTATGTTATTACTGGTAATGCCAACGATGTTGGTCAGGCTATCTGTCTGATCAAAACAGACCTGGCGGGTATTGGCGGCGGCTGTGGGTTTAATTCCTCTGGTGGCGCTGAGGGCGATTATGACGAAATCACAGGCACACCGTTCACCTGGTCTTCCAACCGGCAACCGGCTGCCACCGAACCGTTATTCTCCCCTGTAGTAACAGACGAGGTTGTCACTGTCAAAACACCCTGCAAGGCCCAGGTGTGTCCGCCATTACCTCCTACCGACAATGGCAATAGCTGCGCCACCTCCTTCATGACAGAAATCAGGGAGCCCTATTCTACCCAACTGATGGATGCCGCCCGCACCAGCGATGGCGATATTGTAACCATCGGCACCAGAAGTTATTACTGGTCCATCCGGCCGCAGATCATCAAACTCAAGCCAGGCGGCAATATCCGATGGAGCAAACAATTCCGGAGCTATCGCAAAGGAGAATCTGTTTTCCCCGATTACCGGAGAGTAATCAATACAAAAGACAACAACATCCTTGTTCTGGGCACCGAGGCCATCACCATCAATCACGGCACATCCGATTCAGGCGTAGTCATGAAACTAGACTACAACGGAAATATCCTCTGGTCGAAACGGATGGCCAAAAACTATGGTGAATACTTTTCCAATGTACAGGAAACGGAAGATGGTTCCTTTATCATCACTTCCACCCAAAACTATGGTTTCCCTCCCCTCGGTAATGCCATCCTGCGGCTTGATAAAAACGGGAACATCTTATGGCAGAAGTCTGTCACAGGCCACTTCATGGATAACCGCACCTTACGGGCCATGTACTATGACAACGGTAGTATCTATCTGGCCTTCGATTACTATATCAGTTATTCAGGCCCCAATGACATGCTTGTTTTTAAGCTGAATGCCAATAACGGAGACTATCTGTGGGGCAAACATATTAAAGGAGGAGCCGAAGAGATCAGTATAACAGGCATCACGAAAATAAAAGACACAGTATATGTAGGAATAGGTTTGGATAAATACATCTCCTGGGGCAACAACGAACTTACGGCTGCTGTCATTAAGTTGAAAGATGCTACCGGAGAACAAATGCAGGGCTTCCGCCTCAATAAGCCATGGATCATCAAACACAAGGATTATGTATGGATGTCTCAGAGGACCAATCTTACGTTTACCAAAAGTATCGATGATCAGCTGGTCGTTGCCCGCGAGAGTGCAGTCAATAAAGACACCACCATCCGTATTCACAAACTGGCCCTTGATGGCAGCATAACCTGGTCCAGAAATTTCACGCTGCTGAAAAAGCAGGTGGTGAGTACCATACGGCCTGACGGCAGTGGTTTTCTGGTTACAGGATTCAAATACGACACTCCGGTACTTTATGATCCGGTCAATGAAGGGTTTCTTATGAGGCTGAACAGCAATGGCGAAATCGAGAACAGTACAGGCGGCTGTGTGAGCCAGCTACAAAGCACAGGTCCTGGTGGCGCTTATACCACCCCTTTATTACTGACAGAAGAAACGGGCGAAGTATTTGGTACCGGGCCTTCCGGCGTAGTGGCCAAAGACTTCCGGCCATTGCCACTGGATAACCCTACCATGTCTTATCCTTCCTGTGCCAGTTTCTCCGCCTGTCAACCAGCTACCTTACAGGGGCCGGCCACCATCTGCGACCTCTCACGTACATGGACATACGACGCTTCGCGGCCGGGAGGATGTAACACGCCACTGCTGTGGCAAACAGATCCCGTTTACACCGATATCCTGTCACAAACAGAAAATCAACTGACAGTGAAGTTTAAAATGGGTGGCACTACCGCCATCAAAGCGGTGGTAGATGCAGGTTGCGGCCTACTGCCCACCACCGTAGATATAGAAATCCCCAAACCTGCCACCGCACTGGACCTTGGCCCCGATATCGAATTATGCAAAGACGCCACGTTGAAGCTGGATGCCGGAACCGGATTTGCCTCTTATAAATGGAATGATGGCAGCACCAACCCAACCCTTGAAATCAGCCAACCAGGCACCTATGCTATAACGGTAACGGATAAATGCAATAACCAGGCAAACGATCAGATTGTGATCGGTGATGGTAATAATTATCCCTTTAGTATCGGTCCTGATGTGCTGAAGTGTGCTGAGACCATTGTCACCAGAACACTGCCGGCAGGGTTTCAGAATTTTAAGTGGGATATCGATTACAACCGGAGAGACCTTCCCAATGAAATCATCTTTTTCCCGGAAAAAGATACTGCCTATATCCTGCAAGCCAACCGGGCTAATGGCTGTGTTTTTAAAGACACTTTGTATTTCAAGATCCGGCAGCCACTTGCCGTAGGCCTACCAGCTGATCAAACCGTATGTGAGGGCGACGCTGTGAAGCTCAATATAGACAACAACTTCAGCAACATCCGATGGAACGACGGGTATACCGGTAATACACTGATGGCCAAAACAGCCGGCAGATATACCGTACAATGTACTGACCTTAATGGCTGCAATACCGCCGACACTTTTAACCTCCGGCTCAACCCCGTGCCCCGCGTGGCATTGCCCAAAGAGCCATTCATCTGTAAAGGTGTCACTAAGACACTGGATGCCGGCAATGAAGGAACCAGCTACTTGTGGAGCACAGGAGACCGTTCCCGCAAAATAGCTGTCAGCAGCGCCGGTAAATGGTGGGTGCAGGTTACCGGAAGCAACGGCTGCAGCACAACAGACACCGCGTGGTACAGGGAAATATATGACGGCCCCAAAGGCTTTCTGGTACAGGATACTACAATGTGCCTCCGGGGAGAAATCACGATACCGGTAAAGGGGCAATTCAGCTCCTACCGATGGAGCAACGGCAGCACTTCCCCACAACTCATCACCAGAATACCCGGTACGTACTGGCTGGAAGTAACAGACCTTTCCGGTTGTCCGGGAAAAGCATCCGTCCAAATCAATACCAGGGACTGCGGATGGGGCGTGTATATGCCTACTGCCTTCTCCCCCAACAATGATGGTATGAATGACTATCTGCGACCGGTAATCCTGGGTCGTGTCAGCAAATATCTGTTTACGGTATACGACAGATGGGGCCGGATCGTATTTCAGTCCAATGAGGTCAACAAAGGCTGGGATGGGAAAGTCAAAAATGTAAATGCCGACATCGGGGCATATGTATGGGTTTGTATCTATCAGCTGGAGGGAGATCCGGAGAAAATAATGAAAGGAGCGGCTACGTTGGTGAGATAAATTTATCTCACCAACTATTACGCCTATACGATATTGGATGCACTCATCATTTTGCGGATCAGAGAAATCTGACCGAGGTGATAATGTGTATGCTCCGTCACGCCCATCAGGTTCCGATAATAGTTGCCATATTTAGCATCCGTAAAATCTTCAAACAGTTTTTTTTCATCCAGCGCTTCTATCAATGCTGCCAGTACTTCCGCTTCGGACAAAGCTTTATTGACCAGCTGTTGCCAATCGGCTTCCGAAGTAATCGGGGGTACATCAAAACTTAACTTATCGTGCCCATCCAGCGGCCCACCCTGCAGCACGCGGGTAATAACACCCACATAATAGTTGATATGAAACGTTAGTACCGCAATGGTATTCAAATCCTGTACTTTGGTGGTAGCCTGCTGCCAGTCTACATTTGCCAGGGTATCCTTCAGATTGACACAGGTCCAGTTACCCCCGAAATGAACGTCCCTGAAATGTTTCGCAATTTGTTTGATTAAAGCCATAGGTTTTATCTTGTAGATTGATGAACAGGAATAAGATACGTTTTTTTTCGAAGGATACGGTGTATAAAGAATTGTTTAACTTTCCGGCTAGATAACCGATCTGCATATGAAAGTAAGCGCTACAAGGGTATACCGGACGAAAATTATTGAAGGGCTGTCTGTTCCAGCTGTTATCCATAACGGCAGTTATTTTTTTACCGACCTGGATATCTATGAAGATGGCAGAGTAGAATACTGGGAGATAGAAGATTTTGAGCATTTTAAACAGAAAATGCGGGAGGGCTGGATTGTAACAGTCATCCCTGATGGCTCTTCCATCTCTATACATGGACTCGGCTCATGGCCGGTTACAGCTGGTTCCTGGCTCTTTAATAAAAAGAGTTTTGTATCTCATGCAGAGTCACTTATCCGAACCCTGAATCCCCGGATGGAAAATATTTACACCTACCGTAAAAAAACGCTGAACGGTATCGGTTTTGTAGAAAGTGGTAAAGGAACTGTTTACAAAGAAAACAAACGGGGACCTTATGATCTTTTCCCTGAAAAAATAAATGGCAACAGCGAAAACCTGTTCTATCAAACTACGGATGGATATTACCTGGTGCGCTTAGTGCTCTACCCCGATCATACCGTCTGTCTGGAAAGGCTGGAAACGCCTATCCAGCTGTCTATGCAGGAATTTGAATCATTGGTCAGTCAGGGTATATTGCTAAGTGAAATACCGTTGCATGCGAAAGTGCATATATATGGATTGGGCAGTTTCGTTGCCGGCGAGGCCGACTATAGTGTCGACATAGATGACAAGCTGGCTGAAATCAGGGACACTTTAAGGCAAATGAGCGGAGCGCCTTCTTCCATAGCCTTGTGCAAACAGGCGTATGAAGCCTATATTGCAGATCCCACTGCTGCTAATAAAACGTTACTCCAGCAGCACTATGAAGCTGTGCCCGAGCATCAGAGAATGTATGTGGGAGATATGGATACGAAAGATACCGCTGTCAGAATGATTATATACGGAGAAGATGAGATCAAGGGCTGGTCGCATTACCAGCTGGCATTACATCAGGGACTGCCCTTGCCTTCGATCGATATACCAACAATGAAGAAAGACGATGAAGTATAGACTTGCTTTCCGTGATAGTACTGACTGATCAGTATACAGCCCTGGGGAAGTGTTTGCCACTATCAAAAAAATCACTTCCTTTACATCAGCAATGCTAAATGGTAAAATTTCATGAAAAAGGCAGCAGCAACCAGGCTCAACATATTACAAAAAGCATTTGAATTAATATACGTTAAAGGCTATCGGACTACGAGCATAGACGATATTATTGCCACTACACAGGTAACGAAAGGAGCCTTCTACTATCATTTCAAAAACAAGGATGAAATGGGGCTGGCCATTATCCATGAAATAATGAAACCCTCGCTCACTGACAGTTTGATAATACCTTTTCAAAAAGAACCTGATCCACTTCAGGCTATCTACCAATCGATGCATCATTTGCTGCTGGAAGACAAACTCCTTAAGCCAGAATATGGCTGTCCTGCTTCCAATTTCACCCAGGAGATGAGTCCCTGGCACACTGATTTTAATAATGCACTGGATGAACTGGTTGATCAATGGAAGAAAACACTGATCAAAGCTATCAATGATGGTAAAAAAAATGGCTATGTCCGTAAGGATGCAAATGCAGTACAGGTAAGCTTATTCGTTATATCCGGTTACTGGGGTATACGAAACTTCGGTAAACTGGAAAACAGCCGGACAGTGTACCTTGCCTATTTAAAAGAACTCAAAAATTACCTGGATACGCTGAAATAATTTTTTCCCAAAAAACATACTAACTAGTATGTTTTTAATATACCTTTGTTTTGTTCAATAAAATGAAGGATGTATTCAACGCTTATTCTCCTACATTCGGCCATCAGATGGCTGGTGGTGGGCAGTCTCTCTTATGCCATATACAGGGCATTTACAGGTTACAGGAACGGCAGGCCATTCACGGAAACAGACAATGCTGTCCGGCATTGGACGGCCACCATTGCGCATATTCAGCTGGTGATCGGGATGATACTATACACACAGAGTCCTGTCATCCAATTCTTCTGGAAGTCTCCCGCAACGGAACCTCATTTATTTGAGCATTTGTTTTTTGCATTGATTCATCTGATATTGATGATCAGCGCCATTGCATTGCTAACAGCTGGCTCGGCCATCACCAAAAGGAAAAAGACAGACCCTGAAAAATTCCGGTCGATGCTCCTTTGGTTCACCGTTGCTTTCTTCATCCTTTTCATTGCCATCCCATGGCCGTTTTCGCCCTTATCTCACAGACCATATTTCAGATAACATGATACACTTACTTAAATCGAAAATCGGACGCCTCCGTATCATCGGCATATTGGAAGGCATTTCATTGCTGGTACTTATTTTTATTGCGGTACCTATGAAGTATTTACTGGGAAACCCGGAATGTTCCAGGATAATGGGCCCTGTTCACGGTGCTTTATTCCTGCTATTTGTATTCAATACCCTGAGTGTGGGAGTAGAATATGAATGGAAGTTCCGCACCACCACCTGGAAAGTATTACTGGGATGCGTGATTCCATTTGGCACCTTTTATATCGACAGAAAAGTATTGCGTAATATGGAAGCGTAAAGCTGATAATCCCGATCAATAAATCAGATCTCAGATTTCATTCTGCTAAGCGCTTCCTGGGTTATGTTCAGATAATTCGCTACCAGTTTATTGGGCAAGCGGAGAACTACTTCCGGGTTCTCCTCCAGCAACAAACGGTACCGCTCGCGGGCACTCAGGGTGATAAAATCCTCCAGGCGACGGGTATTGGTAACATAGGCGTATTCAAGACTGTGCCGGTAAAACAAATCCCAGCCAGGTACGGTATTTACCAGGTCATAAAAATCAAGGCGATCAATATACAACAGCTCTGATGGCTCCACGGCCTGCGTAGACTCTTTTAATAAAGTACCACCGATAAAAGAGGTCAGTGAAGAGGAAAATGAATTTTCGAAAGCAAAGCGTCGTGTAACTTCTCTCCCATCCGGTTTGATAAAATACACCCGCAGACATCCCTTGTTTACAAAAAACATACGCCTGGAAAGCTCTCCAGCCCTTGCCACCAGCGCATTTTTTTTCACCTGTAAAGGTTTAAATGCAGCAAGCACCAGCTGTAGGTCTTCGTCCTTTAATCGGCTACGGTCTGCAATATATTTAGTTAACTGTTCATACATGTTGAGAAAATCATTATCATCCAACCAAATCCTGATAGGCAAAGAGTCCGGCGGTACCGCCTGTCATTATAAACAGTATATTACTACCCTTGGGGAACTTTTGCTGTTCGATATCTCCCAGCATGCCAGCAAACGCTTTTCCGCTATATACCGGGTCCAGAAATATACCTTCCGTTTGGGCCAGTAATCTTAACGCGCTCCACATGGATGAGGTAGGAATACCATACCCTTCCCCCCGATAGGCATCATTAACAAACACTTCAGTATCATGAATCATCTCCGTGTAGCCCAGCAGGTTAGCGGTAGCGATTGTTTTCTCGAGGGTGGTTCTTTTCGTTTGTGCTTCGTCGGCTAATACGGCATAGGAGCGAATTTCAGGGCCCGCCTGCGCTGCAAACTTCTGACCAGCCAGCAGCCCTGCATGGGTACCACTACTGCCATTGGGCACCAGGATATGGGAGAATTCCATATTCATCTGCTGGCTCTGCTCCATGATCTCCAGATAACAATTGGCATATCCCAGACAACCTACGGGATTGGAGCCACCCATGGGCATGACATAGGGTTTCCTGCCCTGAGCAATCAGTTCTGCACATCTCGCATCGAGGAAGGTTTGCACAGTTGCGCCCTTGGGGATAATCTGCACCGTGACGCCCATGATTTGTTCTAATAAAATATTTCCATTGTTGTTGTAGTTCAGGGTATCAATCGGCACCGGTTGAGACAGCACCAGTTCACAATGCATGCCGGCGCGTGCCGCCGCCGCTGCCGTAAGCCGTGCATGGTTGGACTGTACCCCTCCTGTAGTCAGCAGCGTATCTGCTCCCTGGCTGATGGCATCCTGAATAAGGTACTCCAACTTCCGGAGTTTATTGCCTCCCAGGCCTATATCCATCACATCATCCCGTTTCAGATAAACCTGTACATCCTTTAATTGCCGGTTCAGGTTCGATAAAGCATGGATACCTGTTGGATTCCCGATCAGTGGGTAAGCCTGATATTTATGTTCTAAATAATTCTTTTTCAAGATATACTATTGATGAGGTTCCGAATAATACTCAAAAATACAGTTTGTTATTTTTCAGACATAAAAAATCGATGAACAATACACCGGTAAAATTGTAATTATCGATGTCGATATGATGGTCGCATCAACAACTTTTAGTAAATTCGAAAAATCATGAGCAACTGTGTAGCCAAATGCGCAGGTTAACCGGCACCCGGATTCCACGTTCAACCCGACAATCGGATAGTGAATAATGACAGACAACGATGGTTCCCCTTGCAGCCTTCATCTTTCAGATTTCAGAAAATGTATCTATCCTTTAAGGATACATACATCAAACATATTTTTTAAACCAAATCTGAACATCAATGAAAATTTCAAACCCTGTGCAAGCAGTAACTGCTACTGCATTACTGTTGTCATCTTTCTTTCTGATGAACGCCTGCACTAAAAACCTGGCTGACACCACCCTTTCGAAACAAGCTGCAGACGCGGCAAAACAAGTCGCCGTTACTACTGTGACCATTGCCGACAGCAACCTGCTCGCCTACAAAAAGAGCCCGCATGAAATCTATGCCGGCTTCTACCGCTTTCAGGGCCCATGTTATGGCGCCGCTCCCAATGGTTCCAATTTTTCACAGGTACCTGACAGCCTCGATGTGCTGATCCTATTCTGCTTCAGCCCCACTTCACCAATTGCAGACAGTGTTCCCCAATGGATCAACGCCTTACATGCCAAAGGAACCAAAGTGATTGTAACAGGCAACCTCGACCTGGCCCCCGGTGCCCCGGACAACAGTACCGGCTATACGATAACTGCCCAGCGGATCATGGACAGTATCGTTAACAGATATGGATTTGACGGCTATGATATTGACATTGAAAGTAACCCCACCGGCACTACGTTGACCAGAATGGCCGGGGTTTACACTGCCCTGTCAAAATTCCTGGGCCCCAAATCCGGCACCGGTAAACTGCTGACATTCGATACCAATCAGAGCGGCAGCAACAACCTGTTCAGACAAGTATACTCCCTGGTAGACTATGTATGGCTTCAGGCATATGGCCGCGGAGCCTCCACGCTGCAGTCAACCTGGAATACATTTTCTCAGTATATCAAGTCCACACAGTTTGTTCCCGGTTTCTCCTTCTACGAGGAAAGAGGATACCCCGGCAATGTATGGTATGATATAACCTATCCTGTAAACGGTACAGGCAGAGCTTTTGACTATGCAAGATGGGAACCTACCACCGGGAAAAAAGGCGGCGTATTCGGCTACGCGATAGACAGGGATGCACCACTGACCTCATCTACAGATAATACCCTTTATACGCCTACTTATATTGTGAGCAAGAAATTAATAAAAATTATGAATCCCTAGGGCTAAAGCCCTGGGCTATATTAGATGGGACACGATGGGGGATTTTAATAGACTGAAATCCTGAAACAAAATAGATTAGATACAAGACTGGACTAAATGGCTGAATCCATCATAGCCCAGGGCTTCAGCCCTGGAAAAAAATAAGGCTATCCAAATGGATAGCCTTAACTCAATCATTCCTATAAAATTGCAATGGGCTTACTTAACGACGTCTGCCCAATAAGTTCCATCAGCATCTTTGCCGATAGTCAGCTTTTTTCCGGCACTGATTTGCTTATCACACCATTTTGCAAATGCCAGTTTGTCTTTTGATGAATAGTCGTGTTTTACCTCGGCAAACAGTCCCTGGTCTCTTCTGGAAGAAACACCAACGATATAAATGCCTTTACCTGGCTCTAACGCCAATGTATACACATTTCCTTTTGACAACAAAGCATCATATTGATCCAGAAACTCTTCTGTATCCTGGAAATAAACTTGCTGTGGTACAGATACATAGGTTGGGCTAACAATCGGGTTTACTTTTACATTGGAAATAGCAACATTGCTAACTAAAACACCTCCTGCTACTAAGGAGAAAAACAGTTTTTTCATAAAGGGTAACATTTTGATAATCCTAAAAATAACAGGGACTACTGTTACAGAATTTGCATTCACTTTTATTACAGCCCGTAAATTGACTGCTCAATACAACAAACATTGTTAGCACTGTTTACCATATTGAGCAATCATCTTACCAACCGGTAATATCTGCAATGTCAAGCGCCCCCTGAAGTTATTGGGAACACCAGTGATAATGTTCTCTACTTCAAAGTAGGAACTGCAAATGTTTTTGATTCCCGGATATACCCCATCAGATAACCAAAATCTTCCGGGTTGCTGGTTTCAATGATTACAAAAATTAGAACCTTCAAATCCGACGGACCTGAAGGCTTTGCGGACTTTTCTTTTTCATACGGGTCGGTTGAGGGTTTATAAATGATGATATTACTACATGCGGTTTACAACGTATCAGCCCAGGAAATATAGTAATAAAAAAAGTAGACCGGCCCCACTCGTTCCGTGACAGATACTGATCTCATGGATACCTGTCTGGTCATAGGTCAGCCGCTTTGAAGACCGTATCTGCATGCGCATTGTTAAGATAAAAACGGATTGTTGCATTCAACAGCTTTCAAATATTATCTACATGATAAGAATAGAGCACTTCCATTAAAATGTTTACATTTATATCAGGAACATCACAAGCTGTTTTGAAATGCAACTCTTGCCGTCTGCCATCTTAGCGCCATATATCAAAAGCTATACTGTCATCACTATTGATAAAGATCTTGACAACGAGGTGTTTTATCCGAGTGGATTTGTTGATCTGGTGATCAATATATCCAGCGGTGCTGCCGCCACTATCATCAATGGCAGAAAAAAAGATACCCCGGCAATAGAGTTGCTGGGGCATCTTACATTGCCTACGAGACTAACTGTCAATAAAGGTACTGTTGTGCTGATTGCGCGGATCTATCCGCATGCCAGCGCTTTATTCTTTCCCAATCCCCTCTCGGATTTCACCAACTATGCCACTGATCTGTACGATGTTTTTTCGAAAGAGAGCAGTGAGCTGTATGAGAGACTCATGCAGGTTCCGCTCATCGAACAAAAGATCAGGGTGCTGGAACATTACTTTCTGCAACAATTGAGAAAGCATGAAAACAGACTGAAGAAGGTAACGGTTGTTCAACAGCTTTGCAGCCATCTGTTTTCCGGGGAAGGTAACTTTAACCTGCCCGCTCTCGCTCACTATTCGGGCTTGTCTGAAAGATATATCCAAAGGCTCTACCTAACGAATGTTGGGATAAACCCCGCCTCCTTTGTGGCGGTAGTCCGGTTCAACAAAGCTTTACAACTTGTGCTCAACACACAGGACTCCCTTACTGCCATTGCTTATGATTGTGGATACTATGACCAGGCGCATTTCATCAAGGAGTTCAGAAAGTTTACGGGCATTACACCGTCATCAGCAAGGCGTTCACTAACGAAAAACGGGCAGGAGTTTCAACAGGCCGTCAACATAGGATTTTAGCATATACGTTATTTTGAAGGATGATTGCTGCTAAACATGTCGCGGTGCATCTTCCAGCCATCTTTTGTTTTTTTCCAGATGACCACCACTTTACCGTCGTCAATTTTATTGCCTTTCATATCAGTCATTTCATAATAGCTTTCTTCTGTCACGAACGTTTGTCCGTCACCGTAAAGATGCTGTATTATGAATCTGGTATGGACCTTCGGTCCATCTTTGAAGAACCTGGCCATATTCTCTTTTCCGCAAACAGGTGCTGCATTGGGCGGAAACAAGCAGGCATCGTCGGTATATCTGGTGAGGATAGATCCATCGTTTTTATTAGCCAGATCGGCATAAATAGCATTACTGGCTTCAATGGCCTTCCTGGCCTCCTTCAGCCGCTGATCTGCAGATTGCGCGCTGGCCAGATATGTCACTTCCAATAACAGACTTACCATAAGAATTCTTTTCATTTGTATTTTTTATACAAATGACGCACTTCTGTTGATGGTGAAATTGTAAAATTGCGAACAAAATTATGACTGGACCTGCAGGGCATTCAAACTTCTGTATATCCCTCCTTCTTTATCGATCAGCTGATGATGAGTGCCTTCTTCCGCCACTTTCCCCTTGTCTATTACGATGATTCTGTCGGCTTCCCGGATGGTGGAAAGCCGGTGAGCAATGATAATGCTGGTACGACCCTGCATGAGATTATTCAATGCGCCCTGTACCAGTTGTTCAGACTCAGCATCCAGTGCTGAGGTGGCCTCATCCAGGATAAGGATGCGCGGATTCTTCAGCAAAGCCCTTGCAATGGCTATCCGTTGCCGCTGTCCGCCAGAAAGCTGTACACCTCTGTCTCCCACCATTGTCTCAATACCCTCAGGGAAATGCCGGATAAAATCCCATGCATTAGCTTGTTGAGCAGCGGTAAGGATCTCTTCGTCACTGGCGCCGGGATTGCCATAGGCAATGTTATCCCGGATGGAAGCGGCAAACAGGAATACTTCCTGTGGTACCAGCGCGATCTGGCTTCTAAGCTCAGAGTAAGGTACATGGCGGATGTTACGTCCACCGAAATAAATATTGCCGTTTGCCGGATCATAAAGTCTCAGCAACAAGGCTGCAATGGTGCTTTTACCGGCGCCGCTATGGCCTACCAGTGCCACCTTCTGATTGGCGTTCACTGAAAAAGACACATCATCCAGTACCTGCTGATCAGGCCGTGTCGGATAATTAAAAGAGACGTTCCTGAAAAGGATGGTACCATCCAGTATATGCTGAGGCACTATACCCGTAGTATCTGTTAGTGGCTCCGGTTCTTCATCCAGGATTTCAAACAGGTGCCTGGTGGCGCCCATACTCTTCTGCATCTGGGTATATACTTCCGCCAGTTCTGTAATAGATCCGCCGATAAATGCTGCATATACCACAAAAGAGATCAGGGCGCCGGCCGAGTTCATTTCGCCGGTAGCCACCAGCAGCGCGCCTTTCCAGATGACGGCTACGATGGCCCCGAAGCCACAGAGTAACAACATCGAGGTAAACACCCCTTTGAACTTCCCGTTCTTCATACCGATATCGGCTCCTTCCATCACTTTCCGACGGTAACGTTTCATCTCAAAAAACTCGTTGGCAAACGCTTTCACACTCAGTATCCCCTGCAAAGTTTCTTCCAGAATATTATTTGCTTCCGCCAGTTTCCCCTGCGCATCTCCGGCAAACTTCCGGATATACCTGCCAAACAACAGGCCGATGGCCAGGATCACCGGAAATACCAGCAGTACAAATAATGCCAGTTTCAGCGAAGTTGTGAGCAACAATACAAAGGCTCCTGCAAACGTAATCATGTTACGGATAAACTCAGCCAGCGTAGTGGCAAGGGTTTCCTGCAACAAAGATATGTCTGCCGAAATATGGCTGTTCAGTTCCCCGATCTTCCTTCTCATAAAAAAAGACATGGGCAATCTGATCAGATGATTATATACATCCTGTCTTAATGCTGACAACGTCTTTTCTGTGACATTAACGAAAAGGGTTACACGAAAAAAAGACAGTATCGCCTGTCCACACAGGACGGCCAGCAAAAGCAATCCTACCCGGTTAATAGCCTCCGGCAGATGATCTTTTGCACCATAATCCACGAGCTGCCCCAGCAGATAAGGAATGGTCAGCCCTGCCAGGCTTGACAGGACCAGGAATAACATTCCTGCAGCAAAGGATCCCCAATAGGGCTTTATATAACTATATAACCTGAACATCTGCCGGGGCTTTGATTTCAACGAAGTGTCTGTCTGCATCGGTTATGGTTGAAGATAAATACGGTGTGTTTTCGTTTATGCGTGTACTTTTTTAGCGGAAGCGCCGGATGAGATATTTGCAGTAATATGACGCTGCAGGATATTCAGTGCCTGGTCCAGTGTTTCCTGTTCAATAGTCAATGCGGGCAGTAGTTTGACTACTTTATCATGTCGGCCAACACATTCCACAATCAGTTTATCCTGGAAGCTCTGCTGCGCTACTTTCTTTGCCAGTAAAGGATCTTCGAAAGATGAAAGATCGATACCCCACATCAGGCCCCGGCCTCTGATAACGATACGTTCATCTGCGGCGGCCAGTTCTTCTTTCAGGAAACGTTCTATGTAAGAGGCTTTTTGTTTTACAGCGGCTTCCAGACCTGTATCCCGTCTGAATTCCAGGGCAGCTTTAGCACCGATAAAAGCCAGCTGATAACCTCTGAAAGTACCGTTATGCTCACCCGGCTGCCAGATGTCCAGTTCCGGTTTCAGCAACAGCATGGCCATTGGAAGTCCGTACCCACTCAGTGATTTGGAGAGCACCACGATATCCGGTTTAATACCTGCCTCTTCAAAAGAGAAGAAGTCACCAGACCTTCCACAGCCAATCTGTATATCGTCGGCGATAAAAAGGATGCCGTGTTTTTCGCAGATCTGTTTGAGCCCACGCAGCCATTCAGGGGAGGCAACATTCACGCCTCCTTCTGCCTGTACAGTTTCAAGGATAACAGCAGCTGGTTTTTCGATACCGGAATGTGTGTCTTCCAGCATCAATTCAAGATAGGCAAGGCTGTCAAATCCAGCAGGGCCATTGTTTTCGAAGGGCAGGAAGGTAACATTATGCAGACCAACACCGGCCACCTGACGGTGATATTGGTTGCTGGTGAGCGCCAGGCTGCCTTGTGACAGTCCATGATAAGCACCCATGAAAGCGATCACATTGGAGCGTTTGGTATAATTCCTGGCCAGTTTTAATGCGGCCTCAATAGCATTGGTGCCGGTAGGTCCGCAGAACTGGAACTTATACTCCAATCCTTTGGGCTTCAGCAGGAGATCATTGAACGCGGTGATAAATTCACTCTTGGCAACAGTGAACAAATCGAGGCCCTGCATGATGTTATCCTCCGCCATATAGGCCAGCAGCTGCTGTTTGATATATTCATTGTTGTGGCCATAGTTGAGCGCGCCCGCTCCCATCAGGAAGTCAATATATGCGTCTCCGTTAGCTGTGTACAGATGTGATCCTTTTGCTTTGTTAAAGAGGGCCGGAAAACTTCTGGAGTAGCTCCTTACATTTGATTCCAATGTTTCAAAAACCTGTGTTGACATATCCGTAGATTGATTTAAGAGGTTAAGAATTTATATAATAGGATTAGTGGTCAGACTGATATCATTCAGATATTTATTCAGTGTGCCGGCCAGTTTTACTGCATTATCATTTTTGATCATCGAAACGTGGTCCCCTGGAACTTCTGCAGCTCTTACTTCCTCAGCAAAGGGTTTCCAGCCCAGCCATTCGTCGAAGCCCAGCTGCGACCATTGCTGATCTGCAGCACGTACTATCAGCAACGGAGCGTTCACTTTACCTTCGATAGTATAACCGATGGAAGCATTGCTGGTCAACAGGCGGATGGTCCGTTGTGTCAGCTCCGGCAGGCCGCTGTGTGCTACATACTGTTGGTGGATGGCATGGAGCATAAAAGCACGCCTTTCTGTTACCGGCAATGATGCCAGTCTGGCTTTGAGGTCCTGCACCCATTGCGGATAAGGTTTTGCCAGCAGGCGATGTTCTTCGAGATACTGCAGCGCATCCTCTACCAGCATCTCCACATCTTCAAAGGATACGTGACGGGCGGCCGGTGCATCCAGTATGATGGCTTGCTCTACCTGCTCCTCCACAGCTTCCAGCTGTTTGATCATCTCATACAACACATAGGCTCCAAAAGAATGTGCCATCAGTCTGTAAGGACCTTCCGGCTGTAAATCCCTGATACGGCTGATATTCCATGCCGCCAGTTCTTCCACACTGTCCAGTGGTCGTTCTCCTTCCAGGAGACCAGGCATACTGATACCATACACCGGCCCGGTATCTTCCAGACGGGCTGCTACACCATCGTACCAGTCCACCACACCATCGCCGCCGGGTATAATGAACAGTGGCCTATTAGCGGTTTTACCACCCAGCACTACTACATGCTCTCCACCTGGAAGTGTTGTTGCAGCAGCGTTTCCTCCATTTGTGCGTTGATCCAGCAGGCTGGCCTGCGCAGCAATGGTTTTATGTAACATGAGATCATTCAACCGTATATCATAACCGGCTTTTCTGATATGTGAAAGCAAACGTACCGCTGCAAGGGAATGCCCTCCTGTTTCAAAAAAGTTATGGTGAATGCCCGGTTGTTTTACACCCAGCAACTCTTCCCAGATAGTGGCCAGTAGCTGTTCAGTGGTTGTCACCGGTGCTACATAGGGTGTTCCGGCAAGCAGGCTGGATTCGGGTTCCGGCAGGGCTTTGCGGTTTACTTTTCCGTTGGCCGTCAGCGGAATCTCTTTCAATTCCAGTATGGCAGCGGGAATCATATATTCAGGCAGCCGGTTTTTCAGCATCGCCAGTACCTGTTCGCGTGTAAAGTTTTCTCTTATGACGAGGTAGGCGGCCAGGTATTTGTTGCCGGTACTATCTTGACGAGGCATCACGATTCCCTGTATCACCATACCACTTTCCTGTAATACCCGTTCAATTTCACCCGGCTCTGTTCTATAGCCACGGATCTTCACCTGATCGTCGGTGCGACCCATGAAGAGGATGTTGCCGTTGGGTAGCCAGCGGGCCATATCGCCGGTTTTATACACCCTGGCGTCGGGGTCAGCGCTGAATGGGTCCTGTATAAATTTCTCCGCAGTCAGCTCCCACTGATTCCAATAGCCTCTTGCTACTCCGGCACCTCCAATCCATAATTCGCCGCCTACACCCTGTGGTACCAGGTTTCCGGCCCTGTCGATGATATAAGCTACTGCTCCAGCCATGGGTGTACCTATAGGTATGCCTGTACCGGTACTATGCACACCTGTTTTGTACATACACTTACCAATCGTTGTCTCCGTAGGTCCGTAATGGTTATATACCGAGATCTCAGGGCTAAAGCCCCTGGCAATATTATCCTGTATCATGGTAATGACATCCTGCTGAAGGGCTTCACCGCCGAAGATGAGCAGCTTCTCCGGTAGCAGCAGCCGGCCTTCGGTGCTCAATGCTTTCCAGTGGGAAGGCACTATTTTCAGACAGTCGATGCTGTTAGCCTGGAAATACTCCTGCAACAACTCTGCATCTGTAATCCTTTCTGCAGAAATGATATGTAACACCGCACCGGCAGCCAGGGCCCCGAAAAGCACAGTATTACCCAGGTCTGTGGCGATAGTGGGCACCAGTGCAAACGAACGGCATGCTTCTGAGTTGCTCCGCTGATGAAGGCCATACAGATAATCGGACAGCTGAGCATGTTCTATCATAACTCCTTTGGGCCTGCCGGTAGAGCCAGATGTATAGATCACATAAGCCAGATGATCCGCCTGGCTATAATCGGCTATCACGGCTGTTTCAGCGACAGCACTAATTTCCGGCCAGTCCTCACGGAGATCTATACACGTAGTAATATTATTTAGCTGCAGTTTAGGCTGCAGATGACGGTCTGCCAGCACTATCCTGCTGCCGGTATCTTCCAGTATATAAGCAATTCTGTCTTCAGGGAAAGCCGGATCCACCGGCACATAAGCGCCGCCGGCTTTCAGGATGCCGAGTATCGCGACCATCATCTCCAGGCTTCGTTCCATACATATTGGCACCAGCCTGTCGTGTCCTATTCCTTGCTTTTTGAGGAACTGCGCCAGTATGCCTGCACGTTCATTCAGTTCTCTATAGGTCAGCTGCTGGTCTTCATATACTACTGCGGGTGCATCAGGATGTTTGGCTACCTGGTCGATGAACTGCGCTACAATTGTTTTTCTGGTTCCGCCGCCGCTAAGGTGGGCTGACTGTCTGCAAAACTGATGCAGCAGTGTCTGCTCTTCTTCCGGCGCCAGCATATAAAGCGCCCCTACTTCCTGGGAAGGCAATGTAACGGCAGACCATAACAACTGTTCGAAATGTTTGGCCATACGCTCAATGGTGGCCGGTGCAAAAAGATCTTTACAATAAACGATGTTCAGATCAATACCTTCTTCTGTAGTAGACCACATGAAATTGAGGTCGAACTTGGAAGTGGTATATTCCAGTTGCCCTGGTGACACCAGCAGATCGCCCAGCCGGAACTCACCTTCTGCTACGTCTTCAGATACAAACATGGCCTGGAATAAGGGATTTCTGCTCATGTCACGGTCTTTCACCACCAGCTCCACCACTTTTTCGAATGGAAGGTACTGATGCTCATAACTCTCCAGCAGTGTGGCTTTCACCTGTTTCAACAGTGATGTAAAGGAAAGATTCCCTTTCACTTCGCTTCTCAGCGCAAACGTATTTACAAAGAAGCCTATGAGGTTTTCCGTTTCCTGTTGTTGTCTGCCTGCGGCTACTGTGCCTACGCAGATATCTTCCTGCCCGCTGTAGCGGAACAACAGCACTTTATAAGCAGCAAGCAGTGTCATATACAGCGTTACCCCCTCGGTAGTGCTAAGTTGTTGCAACTTGGCCGTCAGCAACGGATCTATACGAAGTGGAAAGATAGCACCGGCATTACTTTGCAGCAGTGGACGTTCGTAGTCTGTCTGCAACTGCAGTGGCTCTGTACCGGAGAGTTTTTCTGTCCAGTATGTTTGTTGTGATTGCAGGAAATCCCCTGTCACATTGGCCCGCTGCCAGATTGCAAAATCTGCATATTGTAATGGCAGGGCCGGTAAAGAGAATGGAATTGCTGCCACAGCCTGTTCATACAGGGCACTTAGCTCCTGTACCAATATCCCGGCAGACCAGCCATCTGATGCAATATGGTGCATCACCAGCACCAGCACAGTTTCTTCCTTCCCTATAACAGCTACGCCTGCACGCAGCATATAATCTGCTGACAGGTCGAATGGCTGATTGATAAAGGTGTTAATATTTTCGTCGAGGTTGTGGGGGGCAATATCCTGCAATGTCCACTGTTCATGCCCTCTGACTACCTGATAAGGAACACCCTCTTCAGCGATGATGGAAGTCCTCAGCACTTCATGGCGTTCTATGATAGCCCGCAGTGATTGTTCCAACGCCTCCCGGTGTAATTGTCCTTTCAAGCGGAGTACGGAAGGCATATGATAATGCAGACTTCCTTCCAGCTGATCGATAAACCACAAACGTTCCTGGCTATACGACAAGGGTATCTGTTGCGGGCGCTGAGAAGCTGTAACCGGCGGGAGTTTTGCATGGTGGCCTTTCTCGCGGAGATGGTCCGCCAGCGTTACGATGGTAGGAAAGTCAAATATAGTTTTGACTGACAACTCTACCCCTATCTCATCACGGATAGCAGCCACCAGTCTGATAGCCAGCAAGGAGTGACCACCCAGATCAAAGAAATTATTGTAAATACCAATGGGCTCCTGCTTCAGCAGCCGTTGCCAGATGAGCACCAGCTTTTCCTCCGTTTGATTACGGGGAGGGGCATACGAAGTATCCGTTTGATCATTGGTACTCGTAACCACCAACTTTTTCTTATCTACCTTACCATTGATTGTCCGTGGCAGCTGGTCTATCTCTACCAGTGTGCCTGGCACCATATAAGCAGGTACCTGTGCCCGCAGAGAGTCCAGTATAGCTTCCCTGTCAAATTCCGTCTCCGGTACAACCCAGGCCACCAGATTTTTCTGTCCGTAATCATCAGCAATGGCCAGCACCACGCATTGTTTTACCAGTGGGCATTTTTGCAGGGCAGCTTCTACTTCTCCCAGCTCTATACGGTATCCGCGAATCTTCACCTGATCATCTGCCCGGTTGAGATATTCTATATTTCCATCCGGAAGCCGGCGCGCAATATCACCGGTACGGTATAATTTTTCCTGAGGGTTGTCACTGAAAGGATGGGCAACAAATTTTTCCGCCGTCAGTTCCGGCTGGTTGAAATAACCTCTGGCAACACCAGCACCACCCACATACAGTTCCCCAAGAACACCGGCCGGAACCGGCTGCAACCGGCTATTTAGCACATAGGCAGTACGGTTATTAAGGGGTACACCTATCGGAACATTATCCTGCAGCGGATTTCCATTGATAAGATAACTGAGTGAGAAAGTTGTGTTCTCAGTTGGCCCGTAGGCATTGCTGATAGCAATATGCGGGTAATGATGATGGAATTTTTTTGCGTGTTGTGAAGACATCTTTTCTCCTCCCACCAATATGTGCTTCAATCCTTCAAACACAGTGATATCAACATCCACCAAATGATTGAACCAGGCGGCCGTCATAAACAGCTTGGTCACCCCGCCGTTTGTCAGTGTTTTTCTAAGCACAGGAATATCCACCAGGTTATTATCCTCACTGAGTACCAGCCTGCCGCCATTGAGCAATGCCCCCCAGTATTCAAAAGTAGTGGCATCAAAGGCAAGCGATCCTGCCGACAGTATTGCATCTTCAGGCTTAAATTCAATAAAACCGGCATCATATACCAGGGTGACTATATTACGATGTGTCACCAGCACCCCTTTGGGTTTTCCGGTAGATCCGGAAGTGTACATGATATATGCCAGCTGATCAGGATGTATAGATACTTCCGGCAATGGTGTTTCATTGGTAGTCAGCGCCGACAGATCTTCTTTACAGATGACTTCCTGAATGATAGCCAGTTCCTCTTTCATATTATCCCTGAAAGCCGCGTCCGTGATGATAATACGATTACCGGCATCTTCCAGCATAAAACGGATACGCTCCCATGGATATGCGGGATCGATGGGCACATAAGCACCTCCTGCTTTCAGAATGGCCAGGATCACCACCATCATCTCAAGGCTACGGTCCATACAAACGGGCACCAGTGTTTCATTCGTGACACCTTTTTTATGCAGATAATGCGCCAGCTTTCCTGACTGCTCATCCATAGATTTATAGGTAAGCTGCCGGGCGCCACAGATGGCGGCAATTGCATCCGGGCGCTGCTGCACCTGGCTGTTAAACAGTGTGCTTATATTTTCATGCTCCGGATAGGGCTTGGATGTTTGATTTACTTCATACACCAGGTGCATATGCTCTTGCTCCGTCAGCGGAGAAAGCTCCCCTATTTTGCTGTAACGGGATGACATCATCTGCAACAACACCTGCCTGAAATGACTTTCCAGCTGCGAAACATAAGCATCATCGAGGATGGCTGCATTGTATTTAAAAAGTACCTGTATCTGTGCGCCTGCGCCCACAATCACACTCAGCGGATAATTGGAGTGTTCCTTGATCTCCACATTATCTACCCGGAATGCTCCCGGTGCGATGGTTTCCTCTTCTGCCTGCGGATAGTTTTCGAATACGAAGATGCTGTCAAACATATCCCCGCTGATACCCGTCCATTGCTGGATGGTATTCAGTGACAGATAGCCGTGTTCGCGGCATTGTATCTGTCCCTGTTGCAGTTGCTGCAGCCATTCTACAATAGTTGTTTCAGCAGTAAGAGTGGTAAACAGCGGCAAGGTATTGATGTACATGCCTGCACGCTTTTCTACCGCCGGCAGTTGCTCCGGCCTGCCAGAAACGATAACGCCATAGGTAATGGCATCCTGGCTGGTATAGCTATGTAACAGGAACGCCCATACGCCTTGTATCAGTGTATTAACCGTAAGCCCGTGTGTTCTTGCAAATACTTCGGCCTGCCGGCTGTTCTCTTCATCGAATGAAAGTAATCGTTCATGATAATGCCCGATTCCTTTTGTACGATCGGCACTTGCCTGGATGAATGGCAACAGTGTTCCTTCTGTAATGCCGCTCATATATTGCCGCCAGTGCTGTTCCGCAGCGTTGGCATCCTGTGATGAGATAAAGCGGATGTAGTCTTCGAAGGCATCGGTGGTAGTATCCTCCACTGTTTTACCTGCGGCCAGCTGTTTGTAGTACTGCATGAATTCTTCCATCAGCACGGAGATAGACCACCCATCCAACAGGATATGATGAAAGGTCCAGACCATTAAATAATTGCGTTCGCCGGTCTGTAGCAGCGCGATACGCATCAGCGGCGGTGTTTTAAAATCAATACCCTTCGCCTTGTCTTCCGCCAGGAACGTGTCTATCGCGGCCTGTTGTACAGCTGCATCCGGATGACGGAGATCCTGTATCGTAAAAGGTAGCGTCACATCATTGTACACACATTGCACGGGTATCTCCAGTAATTTATGTTCAAACGCTGTTCGCAGAATGGTATGCTTCTGCATCAACAGCTGCCAGGTTTGTTTCAGCAGTTCAGGGTCGGCATTAAATACATGACTGGAAACCTGTTCCAGATATGCAGAGGTCTGCCCGTCGTACAACCCGTGGAACAACATGCCTTCCTGTAAGGGACTTAAACGGTACATCGAATCAATATTGCCGGCCCTTTTCTTTGCTACAGGCTGGGAAGCGGTCTTCAGGAAACTGATCAGCTCCTGTTTGTTAGCCTTGATAAATTCTATTACTTCTGTGTCTTTCCTGATAGCCGCTATCTGTTCATCAGTGAGCCGGCTTTTATCTCCTTTCAGGATCAGTTTTTCTCCTTCAACAGTCAGTGAGAAATGTGACTGTTGAAGCCTGTCAACAAACGCTTTAATGGTCATTTTTACAATTTTAAAAGCTTAGTATATCTTCGGACTGGTCTTCTTCGCTATTCAGGAACCGGTCCATTTTTTCAAAGGTCACTTCACCGGAAAGCCCATAATCTGCGGGCGTAAACACCTGTCCCTGTTTTCCCTGCTTCACGCAGTGGTTGATCAGTTCCTGCAGGTGGCTGATATAAACGGCTGCTAACGACTGTACAGTGGCATCTTCATAATGACGGCTGCTATAGTTCCAATGGCATGACAGCACACCGTCCTGTATCATACTATTGATGGAGATGAGGTCTCTTATAGGGAAATTTCCGCCTACTTCTTTTCCTGTATATTCTTCTGCTGTTGACAGCAGCCCTTCTTCACTGCTCATGTTGTCAAACTGCCCCAGGTAGTTAAACAGAATATTCCATGGCAGTACTCCTTGTAACCCAGGCTCCCGGCGGATATAACGCAGTACACCAAAGCCCATTCCTTTGTCGGGCACCTGCCGGAGCTGTTCCTTTATGCTGATGATCAGTGCAGCCTGACCGGTTGTTCCGGTCATATCCAACAACAGCGGGTACATAGAAGTGAACCAACCTGTAGTACGGCTGGTATCTGTTCCGGGAACTACATTTTCCCGTCCATGCCCTTCAAGGCCGATGGCTATCTGCTGATAGCCCGTCCAGTCATGGAGTGTGAGCGCCAGCGCCGACAATAGAATATCGTTGATCTCTGTATTATAAGCCTGTGGCACATCCTGCAGTAAGCGACGGGTGACTGTTTCATCGAGGTACAGGCTGAAGGAAGTGGTTTCCTTTGTAAGCGCAGCTGTTCCTTCATGACGGTCTGCAGGCAATGGGCGGGCCATCTTCATCACCCGCTCCCAGTAAGGCTGCTGAGCCAGCAGTGCAGAACTCTGACCGTATTGTTCCAATGCTGTATACCACTGACGATATGAATTGGTTTTATCTGTCAGGTTATCCTTCATGCCTTTCAGAAGCTGCTCCAGGTCTTCCAGCAGAATGCGCCAGGATACGCCGTCGATAGCAAGATGGTGAACAGCTATGAAGAGGCGGTTGTGTGAGGTGGTTTCTGGTGTGATGATATGTAATATGCTGAGCAGTTTTCCACTGGTGATATCCAAAGATTCCTGTCCCTGTGCACAGGCTTCACTGATGCGGGCTGTCAGCTCTGTCTCCGAAACAGCTGTCAGATCTATTGTTTCAGGCACACAGGGTGTTTCACCATATACCTGTTGCCATCCTGTTTCATTTTTTGAATAGACGAAACGCAGCGCATCATGATGCAGTAACAGCTGTTCCACTGCGTCCGACACCGCTGTTGGGCTGAGTTGTTTGTCGATACGCAGCAACATGCTTTGGTTAAAATGACTGAGGTCAGCCACTTCAGTGGGTCCTTCTTCAAAAAACCATTGTTGTATAGGAAGAAGCCCTGCAGGACCTTTTAGCATGCCCTGCTCTCCGGCCACCAAAAATGTTCCGCCACGATGTGTAGCCAGTGCAGCCAGCTGTGCAATCGTCTGGTGCAGAAATACATCCTTAGGCTGTAATTCGCATCCGGCGCGGCGTGCACGGCTTACCAGCTGAATACTGATAATAGAGTCACCTCCCAGCCGGAAAAAATTATCGTGAATACCAATGTTGTTTTTCCCTAACAGTTCCTGCCAGATGGCCACAAGTGCTATTTCTGTGGCATTACGGGGGGCCACATATTCCTGAGATGAGGTTTGCGCTTCTATCCTGGGTTCAGGCAGGGCACGGCGATCTATCTTACCATTAGCTGTCAGCGGCATCACCGTCATCTCTACATACCATGCCGGTACCATATAGGCCGGTAAATGGTCTTTCAGATATTCATCGAGGGTTGTTTCATCAAAAGTGCCTACGGGCACGATATAGGCGACCAACTGTTTATTGCCACGGGAATCGGGAGTGGCTGTCACCACAGCCTGATCGGCCAGTCCGCTCTGCAGCAATACATTCTCTATCTCTCCCAGCTCTATGCGGTGACCACGGATCTTTACCTGATCATCTTTCCGGCCCAGAAACTCGATGTTACCATCAGGCATCCAGCGCGCCAGGTCGCCGGTGCGGTACAGCCGCTCGCCGGCGAGGAATGGATGTGGTACAAATTTCTTTGCCGTTAGTTCAGGCTGGCCGAGATACCCTCTTGCAAGCTGGCTGCCGCTTACACACAACTCACCAGCCACGCCAACAGGCACCGGCCTTAATGATGGGTCCAGGATATAAATGCGTGTATTGCTCAGCGCCTTACCAATTAAGGGATGAGCGCTACCCTCCGTGGGGAGTGTATAACAGCTGGATACAACAGCGTTCTCTGTTGGACCGTAGTTGTTGACCAGGCGATAATTTACATCTGTCAGCGTTATTGCCGGCAAGCGGTCACCTCCGGTCAGCAGGTATTGCAGCGGCACCTGACGGCCATGCAGGGCCTGCATGATCTCTGGTACCAGCCCGGTAGCCATAAAGCTGTGTGTGATACCAGCTGAAACATAGAGCGACACTACTGTTTCCGGCGACAGCCTTGTATCATCATCCAGCAGCCAGATACAGGCGCCGGCACAGAGATAAGGCCACAGCTCCCATCCAAAGGCATCGAAACCAATACTGGCCATCGCCGTTGCACGGCTTTCAGCGCTCACTTCATAATAAGCCGCATGCCAGCGTACCAGGTTCACTACATTGCCATGTTCTATCATTACGCCTTTGGGCTGTCCTGTAGAACCAGATGTATAGATAACATAAGCCAGCTGTTTTTCGGATATATGATCCTTCAACTCTTCAACAGAACTGTTGTCAAATATATTTTCATCAGCCAGTATGATGTCCCCTTTAGCTTCACTCCATAATGAAGCATACTTTGAGGTGGTTAATACCAGTTCACTGCTGCTGTCCGCCAGCATATAGGTAATACGTTCACGGGGATAACCAGCATCCAGCGGAACATAAGCTGCGCCAGCCTTGAGGATACCCAACATACAGATTACCAGTAACGGGCTGCGGTCCATACACACTGCTACCAGGCTTTCTGCCTTCACACCACGGGACTGCAGGTAATGCGCCACCTGATTGGAACGTTCATCCAGTTCACGGTAAGTAAGTTCCACCGCTCCACCCACCAGTACCCGTTCATCTGCACGCAGCAAGGCTTGTTCCCTGAAAAGGGATACCAGGGTAGCAGGAGGCTGTGCTGCCAGTTGTAAAGGCGATGCCGGAAATGTTTCCAGCAACAGCTGTTCTTCTGCTGCTGTGAGGATGTTCACCGCCCCGATCAACTGCGCCGGTGCTTCAATAACCGATTGCAATAACCGCTCATAATGAGCGGCCATACGGGTGATCGTTTCTTCGTGAAAGAGGTCCGTACAATATTCTATATCCAACGTAAGCCCGGCGGGTGTTTCATCCAGCACAAAAGACATGTCAAATTTGGCGCTGGTATGTATAGCTTCTCCAACAGACAATACCATATCACCCAGTTTCACTTCTTCTTCCTCTGGTGTATTCTGCAGGGAGAACATCACCTGAAACAATGGTGTTCTGTCCAGCTCCCTTTCTGTCACCACGGCATCCACTACTTTTTCGAACGGTGTATCCTGGTGCTGATAAGCCTGCAGCAGGGTTTCTTTCAGTTGTTGAAGTAAGTCCCTGAAGGAAATATTGCTTTCCACGTTGCTGCGGATGGCCAGTGTATTGATAAAGTAGCCAACCACCGGTTCTGTTTCGCGCAGTTTTCTGCCAGCTACGGGAATGCCTACACTAATATCTTCCTGTCTGCTGTAACGATATAATAATACTTTGAATGCCGCCAGCAGCGTCATAAACAGGGTTACCCCTTCGCGTTGGCTGATTTGTTTCAGGGCAGCCGTGAGCATAGCGTTCAGTTTGAACACGGCCATAGCTCCACGGGTACTCTGTATGGCCGGCCTCGCATGATCCAGCGGCAAGTCCAGGGCAGTAACACCGGAAAGTTGTTTTTTCCAGTATTCCAGCTGATCGGCCAGTACCTTTCCGGCGATGTGGCTGCGTTGCCATACTGCAAAGTCGGCATAACGGAAAGGCAGCTCCTGCAGACGGGAAGCACGTTTTTCGATACGGGCAGCATAGAGTTCTGCCAGCTCTGAAATAATGATGGATTCAGACCATCCATCAGAGGAGATATGGTGGGTGACGATGACCAGCGTATGCTCTTCCGGCGCTATTGTGACAAGCGCCGCCCGCAGCATATAATCTGCAGAGAGATCGAAAGGCTTTTGTACAAAGGCATCCGTTTTCGCTGCATGGATATCCGCCAGCTTCCAGCCTGTAGCATCCAGTGTATGCTGCGAAGCTGCATCATCATCTGCCGACCAGACTATCACGGTCCTCAACGCCTCATGGCGATTAACAATATCACGAAGGGCAGCTTCCATGCTGTCACGGTCAAGGTGACCTTTCATGTGTACCACAGATGGAATGTGATAAGGGATACTGCCTTCCAGCTTGTCTACCAGCCACAACCGCTCCTGGCTGAAGGAGAGCGGGATACGCTCTCCATCGGGCACGCGCCGCAGGCCATAGTCTTTTACAGTGCCACCCTGCGGCCCGTTATCCTTCAGGTATTGCAACAGCCCATCCTTATTACTTTTCAGGGTGTCCCAGAAGTCATCGTCCACCTCATCTTCTTCATCCATTTCAATCACCAGCTGATCATCATCCAGTAATATCTCCACCCTCAGTGTTGCTGCTTTTTCCAGCAATGCTGCTATGTCTGTCATTTCAGAAGTTTTCATATACAATTATTTCAAGGGGTTATCTCTTTACAAGGCAATACGTTTACGTTTCCTGGATTCGCCCGACTTTCTCTCCGCATACACTGCCAATGCTTCAACAGTAGGCTGTTCAAAGAAGGTCTTTACCGGTATCTCTACCTGGAGAGCATCCAATACAGCAGCGGTAAACCGCATCACCATCAGGGAGTGCATACCCAGTTCGAAGAGGTTAACGTTGACGCTTATACGGTCTGCATTCAGCAGTTCCTGACAAATACCGGCCAGTATTTCTTCCGTTTTGTTGCGGGGGGCCGTATATGATCCGGACTGCAAGCCTGCATCCGGCTCTGGTAAAGCTTTCCGGTCTATCTTACCATTAGGAGTCAGCGGCATTTCGGCCAGTTCCACCAGCAGCGGTATCATATACTCGGGCAGTCTTTCCTTCAGATAGGCCAGCACATCCTCCTTCTTCAGCGGCTCTTTCGGTACGACATATCCTATCAGCTGGCTGATTCCCTGTGCATCCTTCCGGGCAATGACTACACATTGATGTATCAGTTCGTACTGCTGCAACACACTTTCTATTTCACCCAGCTCTATACGATTACCCCTGATCTTCACCTGGTGGTCTATCCTGCCGAGGTATTCGATATTGCCGTCCGGCAGCCAGCGGCCAAGGTCACCGGTACGGTAAGACCTTAGCCCACTGCCGGGAGTCAGGCACACGAATTTTTCTGCGGTAAGCGCTTCACGGTTCAGGTAACCACGGCCCACACCTATACCGGATACGATGATCTCTCCGGGTACCCCTATCGGACAAGGCTGATCCGTGAGGTCGAGGATCTGTATCTGCAGGTTCTGGATGGGTCTTCCCAGCGGAACGCTGCTCAGCTCCGGCGCTTCATGCATAAAGTAATGGGTGATATCATCAGATGCTTCTGTAGGACCATAAGCATTTACTACCGGAATATGTTGATAGTATGGATGGCTGAACCATTGTTTCAGGAGTGATGGTGTCACTGTTTCTCCGGTCACCAGCAGATAACGAAGCTGCTTCAATTCCACAGCAGCATGGTGTTGTAACAATATCGCCAGGTAAGAGGGCACCAACTCCAGGATATTCACCCTGTCTGCTGCCACCTTGTTGATCAGCGCTGCCGGATTCAGCACCGTATCAGTTGGGTAAATGATGGTACGTCCACCACAAACCAGCGCCGCAAACATCTGCCATACAGAAATATCAAATGTATAGGATGCTGTGAAAGCAATAGTGGTAGTGGCATCTACCGCCAGTTCATTTACTTTGGCATACAGGTGATTCACCATCCCTGCATGTTCTATCATCACCCCTTTAGGGCGTCCGGTAGAACCGGAAGTATAAATAACATAACAAAGATGATCTGTTGCGATGAGGTTGCCAGGTGTAGCCACAGGCTGGCGATCCAGCTGTTTGTCTACATCCAGATTGATGACCGTAATATTACTGTCGGCTGGTAATTGTGTACTGCATCGCTGATTAGTGAGTACCACAGTAGCTTTTACATCTTCCAGGATAAATCCTATACGGTCCTGCGGATAGCCTGGATCAACCGGAACATAAGCACCGCCGGCCTTCACGATACCGAGAATACCCAGGATCATTTCCAGACTTCTGTCTATGCAGATAGGCACCAGCACATTTTCTTTCACGCCCTTGCTTCTCAGGTAATGAGCCAGCTGATTGGCGCGTTCATTTAGTTCGCGGTAAGTGAAGGTAGATCCTTCAAACTCAATAGCTACGGCTTCCGGAAGTATAAGTGCCTGTTTTTCGAAGAGGCTTGCCAGTGTCTGATCTTCGGGCCATGGCACCACAGGTCCGGCAGATAATGCTTGCAGCACCTGTGTTTCTTCGTTGGTCAACAATGAAACTGCTCCCAATTGCTGCTGCCTGTCGTCCAGGAACTGTAACAATACACTTTCGAAATGTCCTGCCAGCTGACGCATGTACTGCTCTTCCAGCAATTCTGTATTATAATTGAAGGTAATCGAGGTCTTTTCTTTTGACAGCGCAATCAGAATATCCAGCGGGAAGTTGGTTTGCTCCAGCAGTTTTATACGTTCCGCTTTCAGGCTCCATTTATCTTCTCCCGCTTTCAATGCTTCGCTAACCGGATAGTTATCAAATACCAGCAGGCTGTCAAACAGATCGCCGGTGATGCCGGTAAGGGCCTGAATCCTGTTCAGCGATGTATATTCATATTCCCTGGACTGTACCTGGTTCTTCTGGATCTGTTGCAGCCAGTTGCTGATCGTTGTATCTTTTTCGAAGCGGGTATGCAGCGGCAGCGTATTGATGTAAAGGCCCGCACGATGTTCCACCCCTTGTAAACTGGCAGGACGGCCGGATACCGATACCCCATATACGATGTTCTGCAGACCGGTATACTTATGTAACAGTAACGCCCACACGCCCTGCATCAGGGTATTGACGGTGATACCGTAACGTTTTGCCGTTTCCGTTATCTGCTGTGTGATGCTTTCACCGAAGAACAGTTGTTGTTCCTGATACTGCCCCACTCCTTTGTTACGATTGCTGGTTGTTTTAATGAAAGGCAGCAGCGTAGCTGTTTCCAGGCCTTCCATGTAACGGTTCCAGTATTCCTGCTCTTTCCATTTGTTGCGGTCGCCGATGTAATGGATATACTCTCCATATTTATCTTCCGGCACCAACTTCTCTGCTCCTCCTTTTACTTCGTATTCATATTGCTGCAACAATTCTCCCAGTACAAGGGATACAGACCAGCCATCCAGCAGCAGGTGATGGAATGACCATAACATATGATAATCCCTTTCTCCTGTTTGTATCAGGATGATACGCATCAGCGGCGCTTCTTCATAGTTAAATCCTCTTTCACGGTCCTGGCGGATATATGCCTCAATAGCCGCTTCCAGCCCGTCTTCCGGAAGATCACGGTAATCTACCGTTTCAAAAGGCATCGTCAGCGTTTTGTATACATATTGTACCGGCACAGGCAGGTCTTCGTAACTAAAGCCGGTACGCAGGATCGTATGCCTGCTGAGCAGCTGATTCCAGCTTCGCTGCAGCGCCTGTACGTCCACACCCGGAAGATCACAGCTGAACTGTTCTATATAGGCAGCGGAATCTTTATCATACAGTCCATGGAAGAGCATCCCTTCCTGTAGTGGTGTCAACGTATATACTTCACTGATAGCCTGAAGGCGGCTGATACTGTTTGTGGCACTAACCGGTGACTCCAGGAATTTATCGAAGGCCTTGTAGCCAACAGTGGCGGGCAAGCCATATCCCCATGGTGTAGGTACAGACCCAAGCCGGCCCAACTGTACACAGTGATCTATCAGTAATTCCAGCTGGCGCAGGTATGAGGAAGACAAGGTAGCAATAGTAGCATCGCTGAAATGTCCGTTATTATAACTCCAGTTGATGTAGAGTTCTCCCTCTTTCACGAAGCAGTGAACGGATATCACCTGATGCCCATGGAATGGACTACCAGTGGTGCCATAATCACCTGTGCCGAATCTATCAGCATGCCCGGTGTAATTAAATACCAGCTGATATGGATTTTCCCGCTGTAATCCAGGGTCCTGTACCATATACTTCAGTATGCCAAAGCCAAGACCGTTATCAGGTACATGCAGTAACTGCTCTTTGACACTTCTGATCAAACGGCTGTCATCTGTACAATCCCTGGTGTTTAACAGTACCGGATATACGCTGGTGAAGCATCCAACGGTGCGGCTAATATCCAGGGCTTCATTCAGCATTTCACGGCCATGGCTTTCCAGTCCGATCACGATCTCCTGAGAGCCGTTCGGGCCGGCCAGTGTGCGGGTAAGCGCTGCCAGCAGGATATCGCTGACGGCTGTACGATAAGTAGCCTGCACCTCCTTCAACAACAACGAGGTCAGTGCTACATCCAGGTGGGTGCTGGTATTTTTCAGCGAACTTACCGGTGAAGCGGATGTGTGGCCAACCACTAGTGGCTCCCGCTGCTGCACGGCCTGTTGCCAGTAACGTTTCTGCGACAACAGCTGTTCGCTTTTTGTATATTTTGTCAACTGCTCATACCATTGACGGTAAGAAGCGGTTTTTTCTTTTGTTTCTTTTGAAGGATGATGGATCAATTGCTGCAGATCCTCTTGCAGTATACCCATGGCAACCCTGTCGGCCACGATAGGATGTACTGCCAGCAACAGCCGGTGATGGCTACTGTATGCAGGCATTTTTATCCATACAGCTTTCACAACATGGTTCAGATCGGGCTGGTACTGGCTACAGAAATCAGTCAGTTGTGTTCCCAGCGACTTTCTATCACCAGCCGACAGATTTTCTGTATGCAGAGTTACAAAGTGATCACTGTATTCCTGCACCCAACGGCCCTCTTCATGGTGGTAAACAAAACGGAGTGCATCATGTTGTTCCTGCAGCCTTCTGATGGCAGCCTCCAGTACTTCAGGGGCAATATCCTTATCGGTTTCCAGCAATATCACCTGATTAAGGCGATTAGTTGCATCCGTTACCTCATGGAGGTACTGTTGTTGTACAGGCAGTAAACCTGCAGTACCATTCAGCATTCCCTGCTCCGGCGTTATTCCGCCATCCTGGCGGCGATCAGCCAGTGCAGCAGACAGCTGCGCAATGGTCTGGTACTGGAAAACATCCTTTACCTGCAGATTGACGCCTGCCTGTCTGGCGCGGCTTGCCAGCTGTATACTGATAATGGAATCACCTCCGAGCCGGAAGAAATTATCATGGATACCAACATTACCGGTTCCCAACAACTCTTCCCATATCACGGCCAGTGCGGCTTCGGCAGCGTTACGCGGTGCGGCGTACAAGTAGCCGGACACCAGTTCTTCCTCTTCCGGTTCTGGTAATGCACGGCGGTCAATTTTTCCATTGGCCGTAAGCGGCAGCTCCGCCAGTGCCACATAACGTGATGGCAGCATGTATGCCGGCAGGCGGCCCTGTAAGAAGTTGTTCAATGCAGCCTCATCGAATACTGCTGAGGAAACGACGTAGGCGATCAAACGTTTGATACCACGGGCGTCTGGCGTGGCGGTCACGATTGTCTGGTTTACCAGTCCACTCTGCAACAACACATTTTCAATTTCTCCCAACTCAATACGGTAACCACGGATCTTCACCTGTTCATCTTTTCTGCCGAAGAACTCTATATTACCATCAGGCAGCCAGCGTGCGAGGTCACCGGTGCGGTAAAGGCGCTCGCCGGCGCGGAATGGATGCGCTACAAATTTCTCTGCTGTCAGCTCAGGCTGGCCGAGATAACCGCGTGAAAGCTGACTACCACTTACACAAAGCTCACCGGCTACACCCACGGGAACAGGACGTAGTGCCGTATCCGTTATATAGATACGTGTATTGCTTACGGCCCTGCCGATGGAAGGCTGTGTGCTACCATCTGCCGGCAGCACGTAACTGCTCGTTACCACCGTATTTTCCGTAGGTCCATAGTTATTCACCAGCTGGTAACGGGCATCAGACAGCGATACCGATGCCAGGCGGTCGCCACCTGTCAACAGGTATTGCAACGGCACCTCGCGGCCCCGTAACGCCTGCATAATCTCCGGCACCAGGCCGGTAGCCACAAAGCTGTGGGTAATGCCTGCTGAAGTATACAGCGACACCACCGTTTCCGGCGACAGGCGCGCATCGTCATCCAGCAGCCAGAGACCGGCTCCGGCACAGAGGTATGGCCACAGCTCCCAACCGAAGGCATCGAAGCCAATGCTGGCCATCGCAGTTGCACGGCTTGCCGCACTCACTTCATAATAAGCCGCATGCCAGCGTACCAGGTTCACCACGTTGTAATGCTCTATCATCACACCTTTGGGACGACCAGTAGAACCGGAGGTATAGATGACATAAGCCAGCTGTTTTTCAGTAATGATATCTTTCAATGGAGACACAGGACTGTCTTCCCATATGTTCTCATCAGTCAGTACAATGGTCGCTTCTGTATCACTGCACAGTGAAGCATATTTAGCGGTCGTCAACACCAGTTCGCTACCACTGTCAGCCAGCATGTAGGCAATACGTTCACGCGGATAGCCTGCATCCAGTGGAACATAGGCACCACCTGCCTTGAGAATACCCAGCATACAAACTACCAGCAACGGACTGCGGTCCATACATACGGCCACCAGGCTCTCTGTCTTTACCCCACGCGACTGCAGATAATGCGCCACCTGGTTGGAACGTTCATCCAGTTCATGGTAACTGAGTTTAAAATCACCACTTACCAACGCTACTTCTTCTCCACGCAGTGACACCTGTTCTCTGAAGAGTGATACCAGTGTGGCAGAAGGCTGTGCGGGCAGCTGTAAAGGAGATGCGGGGAATTTCTCCAGCACCAGCCTGTTCTCTTCCGGCGATAGTATATCCGTTGTCGTTACCGCCTCCTCATAATGTTCGAGATAAGCGTTTATTATTTTCCTGAAATAATAGACCAGGTCTTCCAGCTTCTTTCCAGCACTTAATTTTCTGCGTATAGAAAACTGAACAGTGAAGGTATCACCGGTAGTACTTACTGTACAATCCAGGAAAGTGTTGGTCAGCTCAAAATCACTGATAGCAGGTAGTTCGCTGGCATCTTCCGGTGTCATCGCAGACACGCCCCCCTTCAATCCATCATACACATGGAAGTTGATGAAGTTGAAGATCGTATCGAAGTAAGGGTTGTTGTTGGATGAATGTTCACCGGTGATCTTCGTGATTTCGAAGAGACTGGTACGGTCACGTTCTTTGAGTGACAATAATTTGGCCTCTACACCTTCGAAATAGGATTTCCAGGTATAGCTGCTGCCCATATTATATCTCAGCGGAATCGTATTAAGGAAGCAACCCAGCAGCAGGTCTGCATCTTCAACGAGCGGACGGGTGTTGGTCACCAGCCCCACCGTCAGGTCATCTTCATAGGTCAGCAGGCTGAGTGTATAGAGATAAGCACCCAGTGCCAGGCCTTTAATGGAGATATTATCCCACCTTGTCCGTTCCCTCAGCAACGCGGCATACCGCTCATCAAACTGGTAGTTGACCACCTCCAACACAGGTTCGTCGGTGAAGATGTCCAGTCGTTTATAATCCGCCAGCTCTGCTTCCCAGAAATTCCTGCTGTCATCTAATTTTTTAGTGACCAGTCTTTCGATGATATAGTCCTTATAGGATGCTCTCAGCGGGGCTGGCAGCTCCGTGGTTTTATTGCTCACCAGTGCGGTGCACAGGTTGTAAAGTTCCGTATTGAGTGATGCCACACTCCATCCATCGAGAATAGCATGATGGAACTGGAACACCAGGAGATTACAGTCTTTCAGGGAGAACAAGGAAGCCCGCCACAGTGGTGCATCTTCAATCACAAAAGGCCGGGTCCTTTCTTCTTCCAGATACTGTTCTACCGCTGCTTTTACTTCGGGGCCGCTGAGATGCCGGATATCAAATGTGGGCACCTGCACCGGTACGGATTTGTACACGATCTGTATATCCTGGTCATGGAGCCCCATTCTGAAACCTGTTCTCAATATGCTGTGCCGGGCAATCAGCAGCTCGTATGCCTGCCGGACGATGGTGGCATCAAATGTTCTCGGCAGTTTGCCAACAAACTGGTCATGGTACAGTGCTTCGGTGGGGTTCATCAGAGAGATGAACAACATACCCCGTTCGATATCACTAACTGGATACAGATCTTCGATGTTAGCGGTTTCTTTCAGTAAAGGCAGGAGGCTTTCCTTTTGGCGGTCGAGGGTTTCATTCACTTCCTGATAAACCGCTTCCCTGTATTCAGCGGTAGCGGCCTTGTTATCTACCACCCTGGCCAGTTCTCCGAGTGTGGCGGCCTGGTATACTTCAAATACTTTTACTTCTTTATGGAAGAGATGATATATTCTGCTGGCCACTTTGATCACACGGATCGAGTCGCCTCCCAGTTCGAAGAAGTTATCGTTGACACCTACCCTTTCTGCCCCCAGCAATTCCTGCCAGATGGCTGCCAGGGAAATTTCCGTTGTGGTACGTGGCGCTACGTAGGCAACATTCGCCAGCCTTGCAGCATCCGGTTCCGGCAATGCTTTCCTGTTTACTTTTCCGTTGGATGTAAGTGGTATATTCTCCATCACCACCCAAATGGAAGGTATCATATATTCCGGGAGCAGGTCTTTGAGATGGCTGACCACAGCTTCCTTGCTGTAATTATCTCCGGGCACCACATAGGCTACCAGCTGTTTGTCGCCGGTGCCTACTGTTTTTGCAAGCACCACACTATTGCCTACTACACCGCTACCCTGTATGGCGTTCTCTATTTCTCCCAGCTCTATCCTGAAGCCACGGATCTTTACCTGATCGTCTATACGTCCCTGGTATTCGATGTTACCATCGTGATACCAGCGGGCGAGGTCACCGGTACGGTACAACCGTTCGCCTTCCTGGAAAGGACTGGCCAGGAACCTGGCCGCTGTAAGCTCGGGGCGGTTGAGGTACCCGCGGGCCACGCCGGCCCCACCAATATACAGTTCACCGGTTACACCCACTGGCGATAGCTGCTGCTCACTGTCAAGGATATACGCATTTAAAGTGGGAATAGGTCTTCCGATGGCGCTGGCGCTGCTGTTTAGATGAGCCTCCTTCAGTTCGAGGAAAGTTACGTGTACCGTAGTTTCCGTAATACCGTACATGTTGATCAGGCGGGAAGCAGGGAAACGTTCCTTCCAGGGCCGGAGTTTGGCCGGGTTCAACGCTTCACCACCGAAGATCACATAACGCACAGCGATACTCTCCGGTCGTGTAGTCAGGTAATCCTGCAACACGTAGAATGCAGATGGTGTCTGGTTCAGCACCGTAACCTTTTCGCTGATCAGCAGTTCACCAAAGCGGATGACATCCCTGGCCACATCTTTTGGCACTATCACCAGACGGCCACCGTAGAACAATGCACCGTACATCTCCCATACGGAGAAGTCGAAGCTGAATGAATGGAACATCGTCCATACATCATGGGAATTAAAATCATATAACGGCGTCTCCGTTTCAAACAGGCGTACTACGTTGACATGCTCTATCAGCACGCCTTTCGGACGGCCGGTGGAACCGGAAGTATAAATCACATAAGCTACATTGCCAGGCTTCACCCCTGCATTCACGCGGGTGCGTGGCTGTGTGGCAATGGCAGGATCTGTATCTGTTTCTATCAGGGTGGCGATACCTGCTGCACGAAGCACTGCACTGTCTGCACTGGTGCTGATGGCCAGCTGGGCGCCGGTATCTTCCAGCATAAAATGTACACGATCTTCAGGATAATCAGGATCTACCGGTACATAAGCACCTCCGGCCTTAAGGATGGCCAGCATACTGATAATCATCTCCAGTCCTCTTCCCATACAAACAGGCACCAGTGTCTCTTCCTGCACGCCCTTACTTCTCAGGTAATGGGCCAGCTGGTTAGAACGTTCATCCAGCTCACGGTAGGTAAGCCTTTGGCTGTTATACACTACTGCCGTGAGTTCCGGCGTTCTGTCCACCTGCTCTTCAAAGAGGGTGACAATGGTTTTATCTTCAGGATAACCTACAGCAGGACCGTTGAACAACTTCAGCAACAGCTGTTCATCATTCGGTGTGAGCATATGGAGCAGGCTCAGTCTGGCCGCTGGTGTTGTAGTCACGGATTTCAACAGCTGCTCATAGTGTTTGGCCAGCTGTGTGGCGGTGGCAGCACTGAAGAGATCTGTACAATATTCCACATTCAGCAGCAGTCCGTCTTTCTTTTCTTCCAATACAAATATCAGATCGTATTTGGCTGTGGTGAGTGCTGTTTCTTCTTCAGTGAGTACAGCATCACCCAGTTTCAGTGCGGCTTCTTCAGGGGTGTTCTGCAATACCAGCATCACCTGGAACAGCGGACTTCTGCTGAGGTCCCTGTTTTTCACCACGGCATCGACTATCCTTTCAAAAGGCAGTTCCTGATGTTCGTAGGCTTCCAGCAGCGTGGTTTTCACCTGTTGCAAGTAAGTATCAAAAGGCAAGGCGCCATCAGGCTGACTGCGTAATGCCAGTGTATTGATAAAGAATCCTGCGAGGTTTTCAATTTCCTGTTGACTTCTTCCTGCTACCGGGGTACCTACGCAGATATCCTGTTGGCCTGTATAACGATATAATAATACTTTGAAAGTCGCCAGCAATGTCATGAAGAGCGTAACGCCCTGTTGCCTGCTGAGATCATTTAGTGCACCGGCGAGATTGTTCTCCAGATGGAAGGTGAGCATAGCCCCCTTTGTACTTTGTACCAGTGGTCTGGGGTAGTCTGTCGGCATATTCAGTGCGTCGATGCCGGACAACTGCTGTTTCCAGTATTGCAGCAATGTTTCCAGTACTGGTCCGTTGAGATAGGTGCGCTGCCAGATAGCATAGTCGCTATACTGTAATGCCAGCGGCTCCAGGGCTGCATTGCGTTTTTCAATATAGGCAGCATAGTATTCAGACAGCTCACGGATAACGATACCGGAAGACCATCCATCAAAGGCAATATGGTGCACTACCATCACCAGCACATGATCATTGGCGGAATGGCTGATCAGGGCTGCACGCAGCATATGGTCCCTGCTGAGATCAAAGGGCTTTGCGATGAAGGCCGCAGTGGCAGCTGTTTGGCTGAGGGTTGTGTCGATGTTCTCCATTTTCCAGCTATCTGCTGCGAGAACATGCTGGTAGCCGGTTCCATCTGCTTCACGGACTACAGTCCTCAACACTTCATGGCGGTTGATGACTTGTTGTAATGCCCATGCGATGCCATCGGCGCTGACAACACCTGTTAGTGTAAGGATGGAAGGATTGTGATAATGCGTACTACCTTCCAGTTTGTCAATAAACCAGAGTCTTTCCTGGCTGAAAGACAAGGGTATCAGTTCGGGCGCCGGCACTATTCTGGTTACCGGCGGCAGCAACGATGCTGTCGCTACATCGATGCCTGCCGCGAGAGAAGCGATGTCTGAGTGTATGAAAACATCCTTCACCTGTAGCTCTGCGCCGATCTCCTTACGGATAGCGGCGATGAGACGGATAACCAGCAGTGAGTGACCTCCCAGCTCAAAGAAATTATCGTATATACCTGCCTGTGGTATGCCCAGCAGCCGCTGCCAGATATCTGCCAGCTGACTTTCGAGCGTAGTGCGCGGAGCCACATAGTTGCTGATGGCGCCGGCCGCAGGGTCAGGCAATGCTTTTTTGTCTACTTTACCATTGGCTGTAAGCGGCAGTTTGTCCAGCACAACCAATACGGGTATCATGTATTCCGGCAGACGTTCCTTCAGATATCCTGTCAGCGTATCTTTATCCAGTTCGCCTTCGGGCACAAGATATCCTACCAGTCGTTTGATGCCTTTATCATCGGATTTTGCCACCACTACCGCCTGTGCGATCTGCGGATATTGCTGCAGGGCGTGTTCTATCTCACCCAGCTCTATACGGAAACCACGGATCTTAACCTGATCATCTGCACGACCGATATACTCCATATTGCCATCCGGCAGCCATCTTCCGAGGTCGCCGGTGCGATACATTCTTTCACCCGGACAGAAAGGATCTTCCACAAATTTCGCAGCTGTCAGTTCCGGACGGTTCAGATAACCCTGTGCTACTGCCAGACCGGCCACACATATTTCGCCCGGCACTCCCTGCGGACACAGTTGCAGGTTGTTGTCCAGCACATACATCCGCAGATTACGGATAGGTGTACCTACCGGCACCTGCACTACATCCGGTGCTTCACTCATGAAATAGAAGCTCACGTCATCAGACGCCTCCGTAGGTCCGTAAGCGTTAGCTACGGTAATATTTCCAAAACGTTCATGCGCAAACCACTGCTCCAGCAAGGAAACGGTGACGGCCTCCCCTGTTACCAGCAGGTAGTCCAGCGACTGCAAAGTTACATCCGGCTCTTCCTGCAATACAGAAGTAAGATAGGACGGCACCAGCTGTAACAGTGTCACACCCTGCTCTTCCACCGTTTGAATAAACAGGTCAGGACGATGGATCAGATCTTCTGTATAGATGACCGTTCTGCCTCCGCACACCAGTGCATTCACCATCTGCCATACAGAAATATCGAAGGTATAAGGAGCGGTAAAGGCCAATATAGTAGAAGGGTTCATGTCGAATTCCTCTATCATCGCCAGTAGGTGGTTCAGCAGACCTGCATGTTCTACCAGCACACCTTTAGGCTTTCCGGTAGAACCGGAAGTGTATAATACGTATGCAAGATGTTGCTGTGCGGCAACAGGTTGTAATGCAGTACGTGGCTGATTGCTTAATATATCTTCTTCATCTGCTGAAATAATGGCTGCTGTTATATCTGCAGGCAGTAACACACTACTACGCTGATTGGTGACCACCACCTGTGCGGCTGTCTCTTCCAGTATATATCGTACCCTCTCTTCCGGAAATTTGGGATCAATAGGCACATAAGCACCGCCAGCCTTCCAGATAGACAGCACCGCGATGATCATTTCAGGGCAGCGATCAAAAAACACCGGTACTTTGCTGTCGGCTCCAATCCCTTTACTACGCAGGAGATGCGCCAGTTGATTGGTACGTTCATGAAGTGTATGGTAAGTGATTTCCGTCTCTTCAAACTGAATAGCTACTGCATCGGGATATCGCTGCACCTGTTCTTCAAACAGCGTCACCACTGTCTGATCTGCCGGCAGGTCAATCACGGGGCCGGTAGCAAACGTCTGTAACGTTTGCGTTTCCGTAGCAGTCAGCATATTCAGTGTACTGATCTGCTGTGCAGGAGCAGCTGTTACTGAGCGTAACAACTGTTTATAATGTTCAGCCATACGTTCCACCGTATCCCTGCAAAACAGGTCTGTACAGTATTCCACGCCCAACAGCAATTCATCTTCTTTAGCCTGCAGGGTAAATATCAGGTCAAATTTAGCGGTGGTTTCTTCTACCTCTTCCATCTCTACAGCAAGGTCTCCCAGGCTGAAGGCAGGAATATCAGGTGTGTTATGCAACAAAAACATCACCTGGAACAGTGGATGGCGACTCAGATCCCTGGTCCTTACCACAGCGTCCACCACTTTCTCAAAAGGCATGTCCTGGTGCTCATAACCTTCGAGTAATGTATTTTTTACCTGCTGCAGGAAAGTATCGAATCCGGGATCGTTGCCCAGGTCACTCCTTACAGCCAGCGTATTGATAAAGAACCCTATCAGGGATTCTACTTCCTGTTGTTTTCTTCCTGCCAGCGGTGTACCTACACAGATATCATCCTGACCGCTATAGCGATAAAGCAGCACTTTGAAAGCTGCAAGCAGCGTCATAAACGGCGTTACTCCCTGCTGGCGTGAAAGCACGTTTATTTTATCTGTGAGCTCCCGGTCTATGTTGGTGATGAACAGCGCACCGTTATTGCGTTGCACTGCAGGCCGTGCATAATCAGTGTGCAGGTTCAGTGGCTCCAGGCCTGACATTTTTTTCAGCCAGTAGTCCTGCTGACTTTTCAGTACCTCGCCTGTGACATAGGTTTTCTGCCAGATGGCGTAGTCAGCGTATTGTATGGCCAGCGGCTTCAATACAGGCAGTCTTTCTGTAGTAAATGCAGCATACAATTCAGACAGTTCAGCAGCGAGTATAGATATTGACCAACCATCTGATGCAATATGATGCATGGTGATCATCAATTCATACGTTTCATTGCCGGACTGCACCAGTGCTGCGCGCATCATATAATCCGATGCAAGATTAAATGATTGATGACCGTATGCTATAAAATCTTCCGCCGATGACAGTTCCAGCAGATGCCAGTTATCGGCTGGCAATACCAGCTGATAAGCGACACCCTCGTTTTCCCTGAAAACCGTTCTCAGGGCTCCGTGGCGTTCCACGATATGATGAAGGGCATGCTGAAGGGCCAATATGTTCACCTTTCCTTTAAGTTTTAACAAAGTGGAAGTGTGATAGTGCATACTTCCTTCCAGCTTGTCGATAAACCAGAGCCTTTCCTGGCTAAACGACAATGGCATGTACGGAGGTTTGTTTTGTACGATGATTTCTGGCAATATTGTTTTTTCCTGTTGCTGGTCGATGAATGCAGCCAGTGTTTCGATGGTATTACGAGTAAATACATCCCTTACCGACAGCTCGGCATGCAGCTCCTTGCGGACCGCTGCAATAAGGCGGATCGCCATCAGTGAGTGGCCTCCCAGATGGAAGAAATGATCCTGTATACCGATCTGTTCTTTATCCAGCAGTTCCTGCCAGATTGATACCAGCACCTGTTCGGTAGCAGTACGGGCTGCCACATACAGACTGCGGGGCACTTCCGGCTCCGGCAGGGCCTTACGGTCTATCTTTCCACTGGGTGTTAAAGGAAACTGCTCCATGGTGATGAACAGCGCGGGGACCATGTATTCCGGCAGCCGCTGTTGCAGGTATTCCAATACGGCTGTTTTGTCAAAAGTATCCTGCGGCATCACATAGGCCACCAGCTGTTTCTGCTGGTCGCCGCCCCCGGCTTTCGCCAGTACTGCGGCCTGGCCTACCAACGGGTGTTCCAGCAATACGCTTTCAATCTCTCCCAGCTCTATACGATACCCTCTGATCTTCACCTGATCATCCATCCTGCCGATGTACTCAATATTTCCATCAGCCAGCCAGCGGCCCAGATCACCCGTACGATACAGGCGGCCACCCCATTCCTTACTGTAGGAATTAGCAATGAACTTCTCCTGGGTGAGGTCTGCACGATTCCAATATCCACGGGCCAGGTTAGCGCCTCCTATGCAGATTTCGCCGGTTACACCTACAGGACAGAGTGCCCCGCCGGCACCCAGGATGTAAACCTGTACATTGGCGATGGGCGTGCCTATTACAACTGTATTATCCTTGCGTATAGGCGTCTCAGTGAGTGTAGTGCAAACGGTATTCTCCGTAGGGCCGTAGGCGTTAACCACACGGATGCCTTTTGATTGCAGGTATTTACCGTCTTCCCGGTTCAGCGGCTCTCCGGCAGAAACAATCGTCTTAATAGTGCCGGTATGCTCCTTTATAATATGCTGGTATGAAGGTGGTAATGTTACCAGTTCGACTTCATGGGTATTGATCAGCGTGGTAAATCTCTCCTGAGAGAGCAGGTCTTCTTTCTCCGGTAACACCAATACACCACCACTTAACAGTGTGTTGAATATCTCATAACAGGACGCATCAAAACCGAAAGACGCAAACTGCAATGAACGGGTACCCTGATACAGACGCAAGGCTGTGGCCTGGCTCCGGGCCAGATTCACCACCCCTTTATGCTCCAGCATTACCCCTTTAGGTTTGCCGGTAGAACCGGAGGTATAGATGATATAGGCCAACTGACAAGGAGTGAGCGCTATACCCGGAGGTGTTACAGCAAACCGGTTAATACGTGGCGCTTCTTCATCCAGACAGATGACATTTACTCCCGGAACACCGGCCAGTTTATGGGCACAGGCACTGCTACTGATCACCATCACCGCTCCGGTATCTTCCAGTATATAGTTGATACGCTCTTCCGGATAATCAGGGTCGATGGGCACATATACCCCACCAGCCTTGAGTATACCCAGTATACCGATGATCATCTCAAAGGAACGTTCAATGCAGATAGGAATTCTTGTTTCCTTGTTTACGCCATGCTTGCGGAAATAGCGGGCCAGGCGGTTAGAGCGTTCATCCAGCTCGCGGTATGATAAGGTGTTATTTTTAAAGATCAGCGCAGTAGCTTCGGGGGCCAGGGCTACCTGTTCATCAAACAGGTCTATAATATGTTTATCCTGTGCATAGGGAACTGCCGAATCATTGAAAGCTTTCAGCAACTGCTGCTCTTCCGCCGGTGTGAGCATTTGCAGATGGCCGATAGATTGGGCAGGATTATTCACGATCGCTTGCAGGAGCTGTTCAAAATGCCCGGCCATACGGCTGGCGGTTTCCTCGCTAAACAGGTCTGTGCAGTATTCCAGTTCGAACGTCAGTTCATCCTGTTTCTCTGTGACAGCAACGGTGATATCAAATTTGGAAATAGTATGTTCAACCTCTCCCAATGATAGTGTGAGGCCATTCAGCTCTATGTCAGCAAAATCCGGCGCGTCCTGCAATACAAACATAGCCTGGAAAAGCGGGGTTCTGCTCAGGTCTCTGTTGTCGGTAACTGCCTCCACTATTTTTTCGAACGGAAGGTCCTGGTGTTCGTATCCTTCCAGCAGCACTTCTTTCTCCTGTTGTAATAAGGCATTGAAAGTAGTGTCTGCTTCCAGATGGCTATATAACGGCAAGGTATCTACGAAGAAACCGGCTATGCTCTCCAGCTCCTGTTGTGTTCTGCCTGCCACAGGTGTTCCCACGCAGATATCCTGTTGTCCGGTATACCGGAACAACAATACCTTAAAGGCTGACAAGAGGGTAACAAACAGGGTGGTATCCTGCTGTCTCCCCAACTGGTACAGCTTTTCAGCTATTTCCTTACCGATACTAAAATAGGTAACAGCGCCTTTCCTGCTTTGTATGGCTGGTCTTGGATAATCTGTGGAGAGATTCAGTGGTTCTATACCGGCGAGTTGTTTTTTCCAGTACTGCTGGCTGGTGGATAACACTTCTGATAAAGAAGCCCGTTGCCAGATAGCATAGTCAGTATACTGCAGCGGCAATTCCGGAAGCCCGGCAGCCTGTCCTGCAGCAGCTTCATTGTAGTAAGCCGCAAATTCCTTTATGATGAGCGCCATCGACCAGGCATCAGCAGCGATGTGATGCACGGTGATGACCAGCGTATGTTCGTCTTCAGCTTGTTTCAGGAGCGTTGCACGCAGCATATGATCTTTTGAGAGATCAAAAGGCCGGTAGATAAAATGGCTGATTGCCTGTTGCACATCACCTCCGTCTGCCGGTTCTTCCAGCTGCCAGCTGTCTTTCGCCAGCACCTGCTGATAACCGGTACCATCCTGTTCGTAAACCACCGTCCGCAGTACTTCATGGCGGTTGATCACTGACTGAAATGCAAATTGCAGCGCATGCCTGTCAACATGCCCTTTTAACGTCAGCACCACAGGAATATGATAATGTTCGCTACCCTCCATAGAGTCGATGAACCAGAGACGTTCCTGGCTAAACGACAGTGGCTTGGGCGTAATATGCGGCTGTGCGGTGATCTGCAGTCTGCTGTTGCCGCTTTGCTGCCGGATATAAGCTGCCAGCGTGGCAATCGTTGCATAACGGAACAAGGTCCTTACGGTCAGGGCGGCGTTGAATGTTCTGGAGATCACGGCAATCATCCGGATGCCCAGGAGCGAGTTACCACCCAGTTCAAAGAAATTATCGTGGATACCCACCTTTTCTATGCGCAGCAGGTCCTGCCATATATCGGCGAGTGTTTGTTCTGTTTTATTCCGCGGGGCCACAAATGCCTCTGCGATATGTGCCTCTGCAAGCGGATCTGGTAATGCCCGTTTATCCACTTTCCCGTTGGGCGTGAGCGGCATTTTCTCCAGCTCAACGATCACGGGGATCATATATTCGGGCAGTTTATCTTTCAGATGTAAAAGTGCGGTTTCCCTTTCGAAGCCGGAGGGCGCCACCACATAGGCTACCAGCTGTTTATGGCCTTTATCTTCCCTGGCTACCACCACCGCTTCATTCACAAAGGGCAGCTGATGCAGCACAGCTTCAATCTCACCCAGCTCTATACGGTATCCGCGGATCTTTACCTGATCGTCCATACGGCCCAGGTATTCGATGGTTCCGTCCCATGACCAGCGGCCAAGGTCGCCCGTTCTGTACATGCGCCTTGTTTCGCCTGTTGTAAACGGATCTGTAATAAATTTCTCTGCTGTCAGTTCCGGGCGGCCCAGGTATCCACGGGATACGCCTATGCCCGCCACACATATTTCTCCAGCTACACCGATAGGGCACAGCTCCATATCCTGGCTGACGATATAGATGTCCATATTCCGGACGGGCCGGCCCAGTGGCACATTAGCACTGGCAGGCGTTTCATACATAGTATGATGGGTGATATCATCAGAGGCTTCGGTAGGGCCATAGGCATTCACTACAGGAATACGGCCGTACAACGGATGCGTGAACCACTGCTGCAACAGGTGCTGGCTCACCGCCTCCCCTGTTACCATCAGGTACTCAAGCCTGCTCAGAGATACGGTTGTTTTTTCCTGCAACACAGCGGCCAGGTAGGATGGTACCAGTTCCAGGATAGTCACCTGATCTTCTTCCACAGCACTGATCAGGGCTGCAGGCTGATAAATATGATCATCATCGTATACAACAGTATGCCCGCCGCACATCAGTGCTGCGAACATCTGCCATACAGAAATATCAAAAGTATAGGAAGCAGTAAATGCCAGGATTGTTTCGGCATCTATCTGCAGGTCGCCGGTTTTGGCATAGAGGTGATTGAGCATACCACGATGCTCTACCATCACACCTTTGGGCTTGCCGGTAGAACCGGAGGTGTAGATCACATAGCTGAGGTCCTGCGGGGCAGGATTAAAGGCAGGCGCTACCTCAGGGCCAGCTGTAACTGCATCCGGGAGCTCATCAATGATCAGCGTTTCCACATGCTCACCAAAAAGATGACGGGTAGCGCGGCTGCATATTACCAATGAAGCGGTTGTATCTTCCAGCAAATAGGCAATCCTTTCTGCAGGATAGGTAGTATCTACCGGCACATAAGCACCGCCTGCTTTCCAGATAGCAAGGATGGCCACAAACATCTCCATAGATCGCTCCAGGCAAATGGGCACCAGCTTGTCTGTTTGAACCCCTTTGCTGCGCAGATAGTGGGAAAGCTTGTTGGACAACGCTTCCAGCTCACCGTAAGAAAATGCGGTATCGCGGTAAACCACGGCGGTACGCTGTGATGCGGCCCTGGCCTGTGCAGAGAACAATGCAGGCAATGTATCTTCCGCACCATAAGGATCGTGAGGTGCCGGGCTGCTAAAACCAGCAAGCAATACCTGCTCTTTAGCAGGCAGCAGGTTGACCTGCTCCACCAAAACATCCGGTGTTTCACGGAACTGATGCAGCACATACAGCAAACGATGCACCAGCGCCGAAATTTCTTCTTTATTAAAATAAGCTACCTGGTAGTCTACCCGTAATTGTAACGGCTGTTGTTTACCGTAATCATACCAGAACATTTCTATCGGAAAAGGCAGGTATCCGCTGGGAATATTGACCAGCACAGAAGACAGCCCTTCGCCCAGATCCAGGGTAAAGTCAACAGGCGCAAAGTTGACGGCGATCTCTATCAGTCCATCATCATGTCCTACTTTAAAATGCCTGCTCAGGTCACCGATCAGGTAATTCTGGTAACGGTAATCTTCACGCTGGGAAGAGATAACGGATTTGATAAGCTCTGATACGCGGGTACCGGCTTTATAACTTCCGGTAAACGGAATAACACCGGTAAACATACCGGCGATAGCGCGCAACAGCTTGTTCCTTCTGCGATGCAGCGGTATGCCGAAGATAAAGTCTTCCTGGCCGGAAGTTCTGGCATAATAAATCATCATCGCCGCAATCGTGAGCTGCTGGAGGTTGGCATTTGTATCTGCCTGCAATGCTTCCAGCAAAGCTCTTTCTTCTCCGGCAAACTCAAGAATGAAGGTATTACATTTGTTCTTCATCCCCTCCTCTTCCACAAACCGCTTCTGCAGCAGTTTTGAAGGCAGTGTCCCAATCTTCTGCTTCCAGTATTCCCCTTCCGCCGTGTATGCTTCGGAGGCACAAAATTCAGCTGCACGTTTTGCTTCTTCAATGTAGGATGGATAGTTAAAGGTAACCGGCTCGCCGGTTACCAGTGACTTATATTTTTTCGCGATATAATGCAGCATGCCTGAAACACCGTATCCATCCACTATCAGGTGATGATATCTGAAGTAATACCAATGCTCCTCCTCCGAAATACGGATGAGATAGTGGTCTGCCAGCATGATATCTTTCTCCACCCGGAAAGGTGTGGCCAGCTTTTCCCTTATCCATTGCTCCACTCGTTCCTTCTTATCTTCTCCCTCCGGAAACTCCATTTCCGTGAGCTCAAACACAGAATAGGTTTCATCCACATAAGCAACCGGCTCTTCATCACGGAGATCGAAACGCATTTTAAGGACATCGAATACTTCCGGTGCCGAGCGTACAGCTTCGATGAATTTTTCCTTGTTAAGACGGCCTATCAGTCTTAAATATCCTCCCATATTGTAATAGGGAGTGTCTGTATTAATCGCCTGGTCTAAATACACATCCTGTTGAGCCGGATGAAGAGATAAAGTCTGGAGTGTCATAAAATATATCTTGTGGGTTGTACGGAGGAGAAGAAAGATCAGCTGCAATTATTATCAGTCGGGCATTTCAGAACCTATTTTCCTCGCGGTGGCCTCTCTGAAATAATAGTATCCGGTAGCGATATCGAAGATGGCCATACCCATTGGGTTGAACATCACTACTTCCGGAGTTGTGTGTTGTTTCAGGGCATCGTTACAAACAATATCGGAGATGGAGAGCGTATCGTTTTTCTGCAATCCTTTCACCTTATGCATATTCTCGATGTCTGTGTTCTGGCGGCATACTTCGTCCCAGTCGTCTACCACGATCACATCTACCTGATCTTTCATATCCACTTTGTAGTCACGCAGGGAAACGTTGAGCTGAAGAGAGCCACTACGCGGCGTTTTATCGATATAGGGAGCAGCGGAAACGGTACAGGTCATGAAGATATCCGCATCACTGTAGGCTTCTTCCCAGGTGCCGGCTACTTCCACGAGGTGTTTGATTTCAGGGTCAACCTGTTCTTTATCAACGCCGGCAATATCGTGGAGGTAAATTTTTTCTATGTTATCTCCCAGAATAGCGGTCACCATTTTAAGGTGCATTTTTCCGATGGGGCCAAAGCCGTTGATGCCAACAGTCAGTTTCCTGTTGATGGTATTGGCTTCCAGGTATTTGACGATCATCAGGCCGGATACGGCGGCTGTTCTTACCGCGCTGATCAGCGAAGTGTTGATGATACAAAGTGGAATACCACTATCGTGTTCATTCAGGACGGTAACGGAGTTTGCCCGGAGTTTGTTTTTGTAGATGTTGTCCGGAAAACTGGCTATCCATTTGATTCCGGCCATGGGCTGGTTTCCGCCGAGATAGGCGGGCATAGCAATGATTCTGTTTTTCGGATCGCCATACCGCAGATAGGGTTTGATAGGCTGGGAATAATCGTTCTGGTGGAGGGCGGCCACGGATTCACTGATTACTTCTGTGAGTTTTTTCCAGTCAAATCCGACAGCCCTGATGTCATCAGCATTCAGATAAAGCATATATATTTCTTTAAATCATGAAATCATCCTTGTGCAGAAGTGGCGGGTTGCAGTTTTTCAGCCAGCTGGTCTACCCATTCCTTGTCGTAAATAGTATCCAGGTAGGTATGTCCTTTATCCGGGAAGATGAGCAGGGACTGGGGTCTGTCTGTATGCTCGCTATATTTCGCATAGTTTTTTGCGGCCAGATATACAGCGCCGGAAGAAGCACCTGCAAAGATGGCTTGTTCATTGAGCAGTTCGTGGCAGCCTTTGATGAGGTCGAGTTGTGAAACGATCACCACATCATCGATGAGGGCATTTTCGATGATGGGTGGTATTTTGCTGGCGCCGATGCCGGAGATATAGCGTTTGCTCCCTTCTTTGCGGAAGATCACGGAGCCTTCCACATCCACGCCAATGATTTTGATCTCTGGTCTTTTCTGTTTCACACTTCTGGAGATCCCTGTGATGGCGCCACTGGAGCTCACGGCGATGAAGATATAGTCTAGTTTATTGAAGGAAGTGATGATCTCGTGTCCGAGGCCGTAGTAGCCTTTGTAGTTGTTGGGGTCAGCGTACTGATCTGCGATGAAAGCGTTGTCCATACCGGCATACAATTCATTCACTGTATCTATTCTGGTGAGCAGGTAACCACCGGTATGATCTCTTTTGGTCACCTTCACTACTTTGTAGGAGGTGAGGTTGAGCAAAGCCTCGTATGCTTTATTGATATTGGGGTCGATGACCGGGATAAATTTCAGGTGTAATCTTTTACAGATGGAAGCCACGGCTATAGCGAGATTTCCGGAGCTGGAGGCGATGATGGTAGTACCTTCGTTGATGGCGCCGGATTTGATGCCATTGTAGATGATACTGAATGCTGCGCGGTCTTTTGAGCTGCCGGAGAAATTGTTGTACTCCAGTTTGGCGAAGAGATCGGCATGTTCATTTTCCAGGGAGATAAGGGGTGTCTGGCCAATAAAGGCGGCGAGTTTATTAAGTTCAGTTAACATTTATTCGGGATTTAGCGAATTGGAGATGAGAAAATTGAGGGTTTTAGAAATACGGATGACAGAGGCAATAAGATTCCCGTTTCCTGATACAGGAAGGACAGAATAACCGGATAGAATTTTGTTGTTAATGCAAAAGAATTCCCGTCGGGACAGCCAGTGATGCTGAAACCGTGAGCATGTTTCCAAATACGGCGATGACCTGCAGGAAGGGTTTATGCAATACTCTAAGCGCGTTGATTCATTGACATAAGAAATGTGTTTTGGATAGTTAATTATACGGGTTTTCTCACGCTATCACTATCATGGGCGGAGTAGACAATGATAAGGGTTCCTTAATTGTTCATATAATGGTCAAACCTGATGATAGTAATTGAGGCGTTTTGTTACTACCATGAGGCGTTTTGTTACTATCTTTTAAATACTGGGTTCTCTGTACCCATCCGGGATTATATTTTGTGACCGCTGTACCTTTACAATAAGGCTTAATAATTCAGGATCTAAAAACGATTACAAAAGTATACAAGCTAAGTATAAAGGACAATCCCCAAATCAGGTGTTTTTCACACCCCTGAAATTAGGGGGATCTACATCAGACTATTTTCAGTGGCAATTTTTATGACAGCCGCCATACTGTTGACTTTGAACTTCTCCATGATTTTCTTCCGGTGCCCGTCTACCGTATAAGTGCTGATAAACAGCTGCGAGGCGATTTCCTGTGAGGTATTCCCCTGTCCGATTAATGACAGTACCTCTTTCTCGCGGCGGGTGAGATGAGGCAGCTGCAGGGTCAGTTCAGGGCCTTTATTATTGAGCACCTTCTGGGTGCCGGTGCAGAAATAAATACCGCCACCATGTACTTTTCTGATAGCATCCGGTATCTCTTCCATAGGGGTATTTTTCAGTATATATCCACTGGCTCCATTCCCGACCGCAGACAATATGATATTTCTGTCGTTGCTGTTGCTCAGCACTACAATACTCACCTGGTTATACGTTTTTCTGATATCACCGCAGAGCACTATCCCGTTGATGTCTGGGAGATTAATATCGAGCAGGATTATATCCGGCTGAAATTCACGCAGGGCCTGTAAAGTATCTTTCCCGGATGAGACCTGTTTTTCCAGGACCACATCCGGTTCATTCAAGAGCAGGTTCTTCAAACCTTCCAGTACAATAGGATGATCATCGACAGTAATAATCCGAATCATAAATTTATCATATTAAACTTCCCTGGTTATATCCGTCCTTTTTTTTGCGGCAAAACGGATGGAGGCCATTATTTTAATTTACCAGGCAGTGAAAACTCCGGGTTAACATCAGTACTGCAGCATGGCTGCATTCAACATTATGTAGCGGGATATGTGTATAGCATGAGGTAACGGCAAACATCCATCACCTGAGGGTATTTCTCTTTTTTCTTCCAAATCAAACAATAGCATGTATTTCCACACATTGTCGAAGTTTTCATAGTAATAACAAAAGGGTTCTCTCAATTCCCCTCCGGCATTACCGGAGAGGTGTTTTATTTCAATTTACTATCGTGCCTTTAACCGTGTTAACACAGGAGCGTCCATGCTACTGCATTTCGTCCGCCGGAGGTAGATGATGGATGGGGAAAACGCTACTCCAGACTGGTTTCCACGGTACCAGAGATTATTAAACATCCCTGTCCAGGTCAACAATTTATGCTTCAGCAAAATACTACATTCATATTTTGCGGCCTAAAATTAGTAATTCTATTTCTTTTCAAGCCGCACCAGGACAAAAAATATTCATTTTTTTTTATATTCTGCATTACGTGCACTCATCACCGTTACCTACACAGCAGCCGCATGGGCTGAAATATAATGGACGCCCCTGCTACCATAATTCAGCAGAAATAAGTCACTACTGTTAAGTGAATATTATCACTGCAAAGTTTGCTATACTGCACCCATAAAAAACACCTGTTAGTTATGCAAACAATCATCAGATTAATAAAAAACGAATAGCAATAACACCTGATTATCGGTATCCTCACTGCGAAATACGCCTGCGTTTGATTAACCATCACTTAAAACAAATAGCAGCACATAAACCTGAACTTTTTAGTATATTGTGAACAGGAGACCCAAGGACCTGGAATTAAAACAGTAGTGCATGTGTGCGGAGAAGATTCCATCCTTCAATGATAGCAATGGGAGATCAGACTGGCCGTATTGGCCAGCCTGCTTCGATGCCCACAAATGAATATATCCTTCCAAAGTGGCTTACAAGCGTAATTTATTTCAGATAGAAACGGACAGGCTCAATGCTGTAATACCGGCTATATAAGATAACAACACCGCATCAATAGAACAATTTTCCCAGAATCGCGGCCAGGACGAATTACAACAAAATAGGTTTTGACTATAAAATTATAGAATCAATTGATTATGACTATATCTTCAATATCATAATTTTACGGCCTGCACAATACCAGGTGCAAAAGCATGAGTTCATTCCGTACCCAAAACTTTTAAAAATGGAAAAAGAATTAAAAGACATCAGTAAATGCCCGTTTCATAATGGCAGCATGAAGAACAATGTTGGCGGTGGCGGCACCAGAAACCCTGACTGGTGGCCCAATCAGTTAAAGCTCAGTATCCTGCGCCAAAACTCGTCTTTATCCAACCCGATGGGTGAAGATTTTAACTATGCCGAAGCTTTTAAAAGTCTAGATCTGGAAGCTGTAAAAAAAGATCTTCATGCGCTCATGACCGACTCACAGGACTGGTGGCCGGCCGACTTCGGGCATTATGGCCCCTTGTTTATCCGCATGGCATGGCATAGTGCGGGCACCTATCGAGTAGGTGATGGCCGCGGTGGCGCAGGCGCAGGCCAACAACGTTTTGCTCCGCTTAACAGCTGGCCGGATAACGTAAGCCTCGACAAAGCCCGCAGGCTACTCTGGCCCATCAAACAAAAATATGGACGTAAAATATCCTGGGCGGATCTGCTGATCCTCACCGGTAACGTAGCCCTGGAGTCTATGGGCTTCAAAACATTTGGCTTTGCCGGCGGACGTGAAGATGTATGGGAAGCGGATGAAGCAGTTTACTGGGGTGCAGAAACCACCTGGCTGGGCGGTGACCTGCGTTATGCCAATGGTTCGCCTGGTGTGGAAGAAAACCACGGTGTACTGGTATCAGACGAAAAAAATGATGGCAGCACCCACTCCCGCAACCTCGAAAAACCACTGGCTGCCGTACAGATGGGGCTTATCTATGTAAACCCTGAAGGCCCCGATGGCAACCCCGACCCTATCGCAGCCGCCAAGGACATCCGCGATACTTTTGGCCGCATGGCCATGAACGACGAAGAAACCGTCGCGCTGATAGCAGGCGGGCACAGCTTTGGTAAAACCCATGGCGCCGCACCAGCTACCAACGTCGGCAAAGAACCGGAAGCAGCCGGACTGGAAATGCAGGGCCTGGGCTGGCAAAACAGCTATGGTAGCGGCAAAGGCCCCGACACCATCACCAGCGGCCTGGAAGTAATATGGACCCAAACGCCTACTCAATGGAGCCACGCCTTCTTCGAAAATCTGTTCCGCTATGAATGGCAGCTTACCAAAAGCCCCGCCGGTGCACATCAATGGGTAGCCAAAGACGCAGAAAATATTATCCCTGATGCATATGATGGCGCTAAAAAACATTTGCCTACTATGCTCACCACCGATCTCTCTTTAAGACTGGATCCGGTTTATGAAAAAATATCCAGACGTTTTCTGGAACATCCTGATGAATTTGCAGATGCTTTTGCCCGGGCATGGTTCAAACTGACGCACCGCGATATGGGCCCGCGCGCCCGTTATCTGGGCCCGGATGTACCACAGGAAGAACTGCTCTGGCAGGACCCTATTCCGGCAGTGGACCATCAATTAGCAGATGAAAATGATATTGCTGCACTGAAAGCAAAAGTACTGGCCTCCGGATTGAGTGTATCTGAACTGGTATCTACCGCCTGGGCTTCTGCCTCCACCTTCCGCGGTTCCGATAAACGCGGTGGTGCCAATGGTGCCCGCATCCGCCTTGCGCCTCAGAAATTCTGGCAGGTAAACAATCCACCACAGTTGCAGAAAGTATTGGATAAACTGGAAAATATCCAGAAAGAATTTAATGCTGCGCAATCAAATGGTAAAAAGGTTTCGCTGGCGGATCTCATTGTACTGGCAGGTTCCGCAGGTATTGAAAAAGCAGCGAAAGACGGAGGTCATGCTATCACTGTTCCTTTTACACCTGGCCGTATGGACGCTTCACAGGAAAAAACCGATGTAGAATCTATCGGTTATCTGGAGCCGCTGGGTGATGGTTTCCGTAACTACCGTAAAGCAAAATACCCTGTATCCACCGAAGCGTTGCTGATAGACAAAGCGCAGCTGCTCACACTTACAGCACCTGAATTAACGGTACTGTTAGGTGGTATGCGTGTATTAAACACCAACTTTGACGGTTCTCAGCACGGAGTTTTCACCTCCCGTCCGGGCCAGCTCACCAACGATTTCTTCATCAACCTCCTCGACATGAACACTGCCTGGAAAGCCACTTCCGAAGACAGGGAACTGTATGAAGGCAGCGACCGCAATACCGGTAAAACAAAATGGACCGGTACCCGCGCTGATCTGCTGTTTGGCTCCAATGCAGAACTGAGAGCCCTTGCAGAAGTATATGGCAGTACAGATGCGCAGGACAAATTTGTGAAAGACTTTGTAGCAGCCTGGAATAAAGTGATGAACCTGGACAGGTTTGACCTGGCTAAATAATAATACTCAATTATAATCGCAGAAAGCCTCCGGTAACGGGGGCTTTTTTATGCTACCTGCTCCGTAAACAAAACAGCAGGTACCCGGAGATACCTGCTGCACATCACCCATGTCTTGAAAATCAGTAACGGAAGGCTTCCCAGCCAGATATGGCGGCCCTGTTGCAGGTCATGGGCTGTGTTCCGTTTTCACTGGAAACATAGAGCCCATTATTACCACGCAGGGAGATGGAACCATCCGTATTTACCACCCAGTCGAACTTCTCCCAGTCGCCCACACTGGTACGGTTACACGTAATCGGGTTCAGACCGTTTTCGGAGGACACATATTTACCCATGCTCTTCAGGGCTACTTTGCCACCGCCGGCATCTTCTATCGTAAATTGTTCCCAGGCCTGTGCAGCAGCACGGTTACAAGTCATAGCCTGGGTACCGTTTTCGCTGCTCACATAGGCGTTATTAAATCCTTTCAGAGAAATGGTAGAACCAATGGGAGCACTACCACCGCTACTGGACATGGAATACACCCTTACATAATCCACATACATACTGGCCGGCAGCTGGCTTTCATCGATGGTTTGTCCCGGAAAGTCACCGCCCACAGCGAGGTTGAGGATAATAAAGAAAGGATTGTGAAATGCGCCGGTATTATTGATACCATTGAGGATATTGGCAACATGGTACTGAGTACCATCCACAAACCAACGGATAGAACTGGCATCCCACTCTACCGCATATACGTGGTAATCAGTGATGCTGGTAGTTGTAGTGCCGCCGTAGGATGCATGGCCGTTGGAAAACCAGTGGATGGTTCCATAAATGGTGTTGCTGGTATTTACCTGTTCCATAATATCGATTTCACCACATTGGGGCCAGCCTACAGAGCCGATATTATTGCCCAGCATCCAGAAGGCGGGCCATAGCCCCTGCCCGGAAGCCAGCTTGATACGAGCCTCTATACGTCCGTATTTAGTGGTGAAGCGACCGGCCGTATTGAGCCGGGCCGAAGTGTACGGCCATCCGTTCACAGATTGTTTACGGGCCGTAATTACCAGATTACCATTGCTGACAGTGGCATTGGCAGCCTGGTAATACTCTTTTTCGTTGTTACTGGTGTTAGGTCCTGTTTCGAACTGCCACTTACTCCCATCTACACCGCTGCCGTTAAACTCATCAGACCAAACCAGCTGGTAGGATGCGGCGGCAGCCACCTGTGCAGTAGCAGCCTTGCTATCAAGGGGCTGCAAGGTGTTACTTTCTTTTACTTCTTTTTTGCAGGAGGATAATGCGGCTAACAAAAACGCGCCAACGTGGAATACTAAAAATTTTGCTTTCATGGAATTTGCAATTATTATGATGAATGAGGGGTGATGTCGTAGGGTGCTACATATATCCTCAATATCCGTAATAATTCCTGTAACTACTCCACAGTTGACGCCAGCATATATCAAACTTTCAGCAGACCACGAAAGCCCCTGACAGCATAATAGGAAGAGGCACCGTTGTGATATACAAAGACATGATTATAACGACGGTCGGCAAAGAGGGCACCATCCAGTTTTCTGATCTCCGCCGGTGTTTGTATCCAGCTCGATGTTTTCGTATCAAAACTGCCCAGTTGCTGTAACTCCCGGTACTGCTCTTCCGACAAAATGGTGATGCCCATGGCAGCTGCCATATCCATGGCACTGTTTTCCGGCTTATGGGTTTTCCTGGCATCCAGGGCTTCCCGGTCGAAACAAACATTCCGGCGGTCTTTAGGTGTTTCCACTGAACAATCACAAAAGATATATTCACCGGTCTTTTTATCGTAGCCAATAACATCCGGCTCTCCGCCTGTTCTTTCCATTTCATGGAGTGACCACAGCTTTCCGGCATTGGCTTCCAGCTTTTCCTGCACGGCAGCCCATTCAAGCCCTTTGTGGCGATTCATGTTTTTCTCAAAACGGGTTTTCAGGTTACTCATCAGCTCTTTTCCTTGCGCTGAAGACAACTTCATTTTAGGACTGTTCATGCTATCTGAATTTTATCGCTGTTAAACCTGATAAAGATAAAAATTACAATTCATTAAAGCCAACTTAACACATACACAAAATATACAATTAAACAAAAACTGTAAAGAATCCTAACTATAAAGCACACACAGACAAAATAATTTTTCTATCTAACAAAAAAGAACTTATTTTATCTGCAATGAATGTATCCAACAGGAATACATTTGTTATATTCACCCAGACACGCTCAAAATATCCTCTGAACAAGCACTCCCCCGGTAATTCCAATCATTTACCATAACCATCAATAAAAATTAACTCTCCACAACATGCAACGTAACTACGAACGTTTCCTTGGCCCGATTTTCAAACAGGCCCGCAGACTGGACCAGCGGGCAGTATTACCCAGACTCGAAAACATCATCGGAGGCAAAGAAGGTCTCCAGACATTCCTGCATGAAGAACCACCATCAGAAGACCAAACAATCGTTATTCCACCGGAGTTTAACGGGAAAGACTATGTGACCTTTCTCTTGCATATAGATGCAGAGATTGAACACGGACTCATGATCCAATACCTGTATGCAGCCTATAGTCTTGGTGGTCCGCAGGTTCCGACAGACCAGCGGGACACCGTCAGCAGATGGCAGGAAATCATATTGGGTATTGCAAAAGAAGAAATGGGACATTTTGTGTCTGTACAGAATGTACTGAAACTTATCGGGGCGCCCCTCCACTTCGAAAGGCAGGACTATCCATGGGATACCCCATTTTATCCTTTCCCTTTTAAACTGGAACCACTCACACTTAAATCCCTCGCCAAATACGTGTATGCGGAAGCTCCGGCCTCCTTCTTCGTGAACCCGGACCCCATCGCACAGGAGATCATTCATTCCGTTCAGCAGGATGATCCCCATGCCAATACAGTAGGTGCGTTGTTCCATGTATTGCTACAGCTGATACAGGACCCCACCGTTATCAGTGATGAGGTATTCCAGGCCAACACCTACCCTTTCCAGGCCAAGTTTGATGAATGGGGCCGGGGTTATGAGGGAGGTGCAAGAGGCAATGTCCGCCACGGCAGTCCTACCGGCAGCCCCGACGTACTGGTGATGCCGCTTGCCAGCAGAGACGATGCCTACAATGCACTCAATGCTATTGCCGAACAAGGGGAAGACACCACCAATTCAGGCGATGATCCGTCGCACTTTACCCGGTTTTATAACATCTATGTAGAGATGCGGGAATTACTCAAGGAGCACCCGGAGCTCGAGCCTTCCAGAAATGTAGCCATCAATCCATACATTGGCGATGATGTGCAGGACCCTGGCTCCTCTCCTTCCGAAGGGCAGAGCAGCGATGAAGAAAGGGATGTCATCAGCAATCCCACTGCACAGCAATGGGGACATCTCTTTAACCTCCGCTATCGTATGTTGCTCAATTTCCTCACGCATAGTTTTGTACTGGCAGATGGATTAAACATAGCAGGAGCAGTCACCCCCAGAGGTTTGATCATTAATTCCACCTTCGGTGAGATGTATAACCTGCGCAGCATTGCTTCCGAAATGGTGAAGCTGCCGCTTAAAACCGGTATCGGCAATAAACTGGCAGGACCTCCCTTCCTGATCCCCTACACGCTGGAGCTGCCTGTCGGTGAGCATAACCGCTGGCGCACCCATGCAGATCTGATTCAGGCCTCGGGCAAACTGATCACGGCCATGCTGTCGAACCCTGAAATAAGCCACCAGCGCTATCTTCACTCATTAAAAGAAGCAGATGACAAACTGTTTCAGATTATCCAGGACATGCTCGCTGTAAATGCATAATCTTTTACCTCAAAATTCTACAACATGAAAATCACCGCAATCAGAATACTACCTCCGTTTGCCATCTCCAGGCTGGGATCTGCGGCTGTTCCACAGGCACCGTATGATCTGAAAATACCTGCTGATCAGCCACTGGGATTCCGCGAAATGATCCCCGGGCCGGCTTATATGGTAGATCGTTCCACCGGCAAAATAAGCCTGGATGACACGAAGGAAATTATCTTCAAGGATGTCACAGACATCAATAACAAAAGTGGGAAAATACGCCCGGTAGCGCCCTTCCTGGATGTTTTTGCCATTACTGACCAGGACCCGAACATACTGCAGCCGTTGACCACCACACTGCTGGATCAGGCAGGCGTTTCGATAGATGGTATCTCCTGGCAAATCAGACTGGGCAACCTTAAAATCCAGCGCAGAACAGGTCATAATGATGATGCGATCTATGCAGAAGTAAAGATAAGCGGTCGTGATTTTGCACCTAAGCCGGTAGAAGGACGTTGTAATAATTTCATTTCGGGCAGGACACTACCGCTCGGCACCGTTCAATTCATTCAGCCTACCGCCGAATTCCCACAGATAAGGCTGCGTTACACGCCCGGACCAGGGAAGGTGTATGGCTGCTCCAGATACAGCATCAAAACAGAAGGACAGGCCGCTACCCTTGATCCCAATATTACTGATGACTCCCAGGTGATATACGATCCCACCAAGCCTTGGGCTACCTATAAAGAGGGACCAGCATTCAATCCCAACTACACCATGCCTGCACAGATATTCGCCGGTTATTCTGATAAAGATGGCAATCAGTGTAGCTGGGGATATATAGATGATGAATGTGATGGGCTGGTAAGGCTGGACATCGTGATCCCCGGCGGGTTTGTTGAATCGCAGGCTAAGATATGTGCCGGCCCTCCTGCTTTTGCGCCGGACATATTGCCAGTCCGTACCATCTCCGATGAACTGGAGCAGGTGCTGATGGGCAAAGACAGAGATGACAACGTACCCATTGATGAAGCGGAAGAAATTGTTCGTCGTGCGCTCGAATCCATCGTACTGATGAATACCAGTGTGATGAACGGAAACCCTATCAATGGCAGATGGAATGTGGCCAGCACCATGGTACGCCAGGACACCAATGATCTGGGACGGCTATACGAACCCATCATGGCCGATTCTCTGGTAGACAATCTCGCACTCCGCACCCTGCATGAAAGGGTGTTTAATGGCTTAAGCACCGGCATGGCAGCCTGGTTTGCCGATGCCTTGCGCAGACCGGATAAGATAGGTGACTTGTCTGATAAGGAAAGACGCAAAATGCCCGGACTCATGCGCGGCGCAGATGGACGTGCCCTCACGCTCACCTGGCGTATGATCAACACCGTTATCCAGGCTGCTGCCAATGCCCTGTTTTCAGATAATACCAGCGACCCCAAAGCGCCCTCTGGCAGCTCCATCAACAAGGATGATTTTCACGCGCAAATAAATTATCGTTCACCAGGCAATCCTTACAGCGTCATCCCACGGTCCGCGATATCCAACTGCTTCCCCGGACTGGAATCGGATTTCAGAAATATATGGATCAATATTTTCAGCGGTCTGGTGCTGAGTGAAAATGATAATTATGTTATCAGAGGAGCAACTCACGAAGGTAATATAGATGTCTCCGGGCGCCGGCTGGTAGGTATCAACGGAAAACCCACTATGGTAAAAGGAGAAGGTCCCGTATTTCCTGGTGGCGACAATGTGGCACTTGTTACTACCGACAATCCCAATGGCGCCGTATTCATGGAATGGTCAAACCTGATCGCCTCTCTTAACATAAAACAGGGAGATATTGTCAATCTTCAATTTACCCCGGAACCTGCCTGGTATCCTGTTCTGGTAACGGAAGACGAACTAAAGAAGGATACACAAAAGTACCCGGTATATACAGCCCAGATGGCTAAAGTCTTTACCGACCCCAAAGCGCAAGGTGCTGAAATCGATCCTTACCTCATCCTCAATCCGGGCGAACTTACCCGCGGTCTTTGTTCCCCCTGGCAAAACGACTACCGCGAATGCGCCTGTTACTACTGGGCTGCCACCCGTCCCGACTATGTGAATGTAGAACCAGGAGAGAACGGCCTCAGCAAAGGTGATATGTGGCTGGCTAAACGTCGTACAGGCGAATACGTGCCTGACAACCGGGTAGACACCAGGCTATTGTCGTATAATGATTTATTCCAGAACTGGGAAGGTGAACTCAACTTCATTGTCAAAGGGAAAGATGCGCTTACCAGTAGCGGAGCAACAGTGGTTGCCGGTCCCCCAATCTCAATGGACTTCGGTGTGGATGGAAAAATGGATGTAGGAACGATTGGGAAAGATGCAGTCATCGCCAGTGAAGCGACCACGATTAACAACCCTCAAAAGACCTTATGATGTCTGTCACTACTTCCATGTTAGACCATTCTTCTTTAAACACGATCGCCACTCAACTGGCGTCACAGATAGCCAGGCAGTCAATGCCTGGCTCTTCTCTGATACATATCATTTCCGGTGGTGACAAAACGCAGTTGCTGGTAACCAATGGCAGCCGCTTACATAAAATTACCACGGAAACGGAGCAACGTTTTAAACAGCTCATCGCACAGCAGGATGAAACAGCTATACAGCGGGAGCTGGTATCGATGGGCATTGATACCACACCGCTGATTGATGATGTACCCTTGAAAAGTCCGGATGTACATGCACTTTCACTGGCCATTGCTCAAAAGTGTAATATGGGCTGCACCTATTGTTATGCCGACCAGGGCGACTTTGGCGGGCCGGCCAAAAACATGCAGCTGGAAACAGCCCGACAATCCATCGATCTGTTGCTGAAAGATCGTGTGGCCGGAGATAAAGTTCAGGTCACCTTTCTGGGCGGCGAGCCACTGATCAACCGCAAGTCGCTGCGGGAAGCTACCGTTTATGCAGCGGAAACAGCTGCCAGGAAAAACGTACAAGTCAGCTTCTCCCTCACCACCAACGGCACCCTGCTCAAACCCGATGATGCCCTCTTCTTTGAAGAACATGGCTTTGCGGTAACGGTCAGTCTGGATGGTATTGGTGAGCAGCACGACAAACAACGTCCGATGAAAAACGGTACCGGCACCTACGCGCAGATCATAGAAAAGATACAGCCCTTGCTCACCCTCCAGAAGCGTATGCAGGTATCTGCCCGGGTAACGGTAACGCCTGCACAGCATCAGCTTCCGGACACCCTGATGGCATTCGTTAATATGGGTTTTCACAGCGTAGGGTTTTCTCCGCTGTTGCGCTCCTCCAACGGCCGCGATGAAATGACCGGAAGAGACCTGGAAAAGATGCTGGAAGAGATGATTGCCTGCGGACTGCTTTTTGAACAACACGTCATACAGGACAAACGTTTCCCCTTCCTCAATATGGTGAACGCTTTGAAGGAAATTGCCAAAGGCACTCACCGTCCCTATCCCTGCGGGGCCGGAGCCGGATATATGGGCGTATCCGCCGATGGAGGACTGTTTGCCTGTCACCGTTTTGTGAACGAGGAAGCCGGGAGCATGGGCAATATCCACGACGGTGTAGATGCAACACTGCAAAACAACTGGCTGGCATCAAGGCATGTACACCAGCAGTCACCCTGTAACAGCTGCTGGGCTAAATACCTGTGTGGCGGCGGCTGTCATCATGAGGTGCTGGAAAAAGGCCGGCATGCCTGCAACTATATACGGGGATGGTTACACTACACCATCCAGGCCCACGAAAGAATATCCCGGATGGCCCCGCAGTGGTATCGTTAAAAGCCATTTTACCTGCATGCACACCTACGACATACTCATTCTCGGCGCAGGTCCTGCGGGCACCTGCGCCGCTTTACGTTTGCTTTCCATGGGACATCGTGTAGCGATGATAGAACGTGAAACATTTCCCCGGCCGCAGATAGGGGAATCACTTTCTCCCGGCATCCGGAATATTTTTGATTACCTGGATGCCGCACCACTACTGCAACAGGACCACTGTTTACACCAGCTCCCTGCACAGGTTATCTGGAACAAACCGGAACCAGATATACAAGCCCGTGGCCATGGGTTGATGGTAGACCGTGGCCGCCTGGACAAAGCGCTGCTAGACCTTGCCGTAGCCCGGGGACTCATTTTATTTCAGCCCGCACGGTACGAAGGCAGTACCTACCAGGGAAATACCTGGCAGGTCACCATCCGGCATCTGAAGGGCGTACAAAATATTTCTGCACTATTCCTATTGGATGCCCGTGGTAGAAAAGGAATCCGGCTACAACAACGCCTGCTTACCGCTCCTCCTATGCTGGGCATGTGGGCCTATACCAGCGCTGATAGCATGCCCGCCGCCACCTGCGTGGAAGCAGTCCCCCATGGCTGGTTGTGGGGCTCTCCCCTGCATGACGGCCGTTATAGAATCCTGGCCTTTGCCGATCCGCAGTGGGTTCGGCAACAAACTGCTATACAGGCTTATCATCAGCTACTGGAGAAAGCCCAGCTGTTTCAACCAGCTCTTGATAAAGGCTTGCTATCATCCCTACAAACCTGTAACGTCTTCAGCTACATACACCAGCAGCCATGGCTGCATAACCGCATACAGCTCGGAGAAGCAGCCTTCGCCATCGATCCGCTTTCTTCTACCGGCGTGGAGAAAGCCATGCGCCTTTCTATGCAGGCAGCCATTGCCATCAATACCATTCTGAAAAAAGGAACCACCGAACTGGCACAGGAATTTTATGAAAGCCGGTTAATAACAGCAGCCGTTAATCATACCAGATGGACAACACAGTACTATGCGGAAGCATGGCCCGGCCCAACTTACCCCTTCTGGAAATCAAGAGCAGCCATGCCGGTTTTAAAGCAACCGCCCACCCACTTCGCCGCCCAACTGGAAACATCAATGACACAATACGATCATCGTCCATTATCATCTCCTGAACAAAAAACAGTTGTCCCGCAAGCGCTGGCCTATCTATGGCATAAAAAAATGCATCTCTCTTCAGCCATCTCCTATAAACAAACACCCTGCGTAATCGATAACTGTGTGGAACTAAAAACAGCCATACATCATCCCAATCTGGAGCAAGAAATTGCCTTCCTGGGTAATAATGACATACTACCGCTTATCCAGGTGGCAAAAGAGACCGATAATTTCGGGCAGCTGGTATTAAGATGGAAACAGATGGTCCCTCCCGAATTAGCTGCTCAAATGGTGATATTACTCTGGGAGAAACAGATTCTCTGCGAAGACTGAGGCCCTGGCAACTATCATTATTCTAATACATATATTTGTCATCATCGCCTGCGTTACTACCCCGCTGCGCTTTTCAAAATCAAAGGAACTATTTCACAAGATTGCACAATCATTCAAAACGGACTTACCTGCCCCAGGAAGATCTGCAAACGATAATAGCAGCCCAAACAGGCAAGGACGTACCCTTTACAGGTACGTCCTTTATTTACATGTTTATTTCCATCAACCAATAATCGGGAACCCGTGACTAGTTACCAACAGCCTGAGCAACATTCACATAACCCCATCCCAGTTTGGAATTTCTGTTAGGATAATTGCTGGCAGCACGTTTCATTCTCGCTACAATGCTGTCTTTCGGATAGCTGGGATATTTACTCCATACCAGTGCCGCAATACCTGCTGCGCTGGCAGTTGCCACAGAAGAGCCACCTACAGTGTTAGGATCATTACCGGTAGCAGTAGTCGTGAGTGGATTTCTGCGGGTGCCGTTTTTTTCCATGATAACGGTAAAGGCTACCTGTGAACCGGTGTGGCAGTCTTCACAAGCTGTAGTAATACTTTCCGTAACACCTGTCACCGCCAGTACGGAAGGCAGGTAAGCAGGATATACCACACCCAGCAAAGGACCGAAAAAGGAGTTGCTGGTACCAGCAGCACAGAACAGCAGTTTACCTTTGTTGCTGGCATAGTTCACGGCGTCTGTGATCTGGCCTGCTTCGAAGATGGTGCCCATGCTCATGCTGATGATCTTCACAGCAGCATTGTCACCGCCTAATACATAAGCGTCCGAAATACCCTGCGTTGATTCAGACGACAAAATCACCACATTTTCTGCTGCATGAACCGTCAGCAGGTTACAGTTGTAGGCAATACCTGCACTACTGCCATTCACTCCTCTGGGTGCCGCAATAACGCCTGCCATCTTGGTTCCGTGTCCACATACGTCTGCGGGTGTTCCTCCTGGATAGGTTGCAATTTTTTCTATGGTTCTACCGCTGGAAACACCCTGATTAAAAGCGCTGCCCAGGTTGGCCTGATCGGGGCTAACACCGGTATCTATCAACATCACTTTTACATTACTGCCGGTAGATTGGGTCCATGCCTGCGGAATACCTTGCAGTACATAGTTCCAGGACTGTTTGGCTCCAGGCGTAATATTAACATAGTCTGATCCCTCTACCAGAGAGGGTTTAGGCAGATTAGCATCACAACCAAAAGTAAGCAGATTGGATTCTGTGAACGGACCAGACCGCCCCTTCGCTAACTGGCCATCATTCATATATTTGGCATAGCTGGAAGGTTCGGCATAACGTACCAGTCCGGATGCACGCAATGCCTTTACAGTAGACAAATGGCTGGCTTTCACATAAAATACAGGCAGTTTGGAAGCCTCATAGGTAATGAGGGATTTGACACTCGCCCCCGTAGCTTTTTCATTATCCAGGATCAGGTTTAAAACGTTTTGTCTCGCAGTGGTCCAGGATTCGCTATGGATATCTATTTTGTCAATAGTTGCCTCCAGGTTGCTCACACCGGCTGCCTGGTAACCGACTGCTAAAACACTATCTCCCTGTACCAGGGCACTCCATAGTGCCTTATCGTCTACCATTTTCCAGTTGAAACGGCTATTCTGGCGGAGTTGTTCATTTACCAATGCATTGATGGCAGATTTTGGCATTACTTCTTTGGGGTTTTCCTGGACACGGCCCGGGTTCAAAGGCGCTTCCTGTCTGTTACAGGAAACAACGACAGCGACAAGAATACAGGCTGCAAAAAAGTTGGAGTTTTTCATGAATAAATTTTAAGGTAAACAAAGTTTTAAAATGGAATAATCAGAGGTTTTTCAATCATCGTGTTAATGGAAATATAAGAGATGCCTGGGTTACAACGTTGACATTATATAAGGATATGAAGTTCGTTGAGGGAATAATATCATCTGAATAAATACTCCTATATACCTTATAGTAGTTCTAATTTAGTAAACATATTTAATCCGAAAAAAAAATTAAGATTGACACAACATCAAAAGTAGTAATATCACTTACGGTCAGTGAAACGACAGCTCAGCAAGAACACCTGATACACAATACTGTCGGGTATTCGCACCTACAGCTCCATTCCTGTCAATTAATTTATTTCCGTTATCCATAAATTAATTTCAATGTGGAAATAAGGTAATTTTTATGGCAGAAAATAAAATTATAATTAATTTCCCGTCTGCTGCTAAACCTTATGCTGCAATGCTCTCCCCCATTTGATTCATTCAGCAACTTATTGACCGCAGCATCTCTGAAACCCTTTTACATCATCCAATCTTTATCAATGACCTTGCCCTCTTTAACCCATAACAAAAAAGACATCTCCAGATCACTGCGTTTGTTTAAATATCTGCAGCCTTACTGGGCTACCATCGCAGCAGGCCTGCTATTCCTGGTCACTTCAAGTCTGGCCGGACTGGCGTTCCCTGAGATGCTAGGACGCTTAATCGATGCCAGCAAACAGGACAATATGCGTTCTATCAATGTAACGGGCCTCATATTACTGGGATTGTTAACCATCCAATCTATCAGCTCTTTTTTCAGGACCTTTCTCTTTGTAAAAGCTGCGGAAAAGGCGCTGGCCACATTGCGGCAAACCATATACAATCACCTGATTCAGCTGCCCATGCATTTTTTCCTTACCCGGCGGGTGGGAGAACTGAACAGTAGAATATCTTCAGACATCACGCTGCTACAGGAAACATTCACCACCACCCTGGCCGAATTTATCCGTCAGCTGCTAACCATCGTCGGTGGGCTCATCTTTCTCATGCTCACTTCTATCAACCTTACTATATTCATGCTGGCCATACTGCCTGTGATGGTGATCGTTGCCGTAATCTTCGGACATTCTATCCGGCACTTCTCCAAAAAGGTGCAGGACCAGATAGCCGCTTCCAGTACGGTGGTAGAAGAAACACTGCAGGGTATTTTCAGTGTAAAGGCTTTTGCAAATGAATTCAGAGAGATGAGACGTTACCGGGAAAGGACCGATGAAGCAGCAAACATCGGCATTCAAAACGGGAAATACCGCGCTGCCTTATCCTCCTTTGTCATCATGGGTATTTTCGGCGCACTGGTGGCCGTCATCTGGAGAGGCGCCATCATCGGGCTGGATACCGGCAAACTATTCTCCTTTGTTTTATATTCTGTTTTCATCGGCAGCTCCATCGGCAGCCTGACAGAAATATATGCTTCCCTGCAAAAAAGCATCGGTGCTACCGAAAACCTTTTTGCTATACTTGATGAACCAGCCGAACCGCTGTTACCTGTCAGCAGCATCGCTCCCGAAGATATATTGCAGGGAAACATCAGTTTCAGGAATGTCTCCTTCAGTTATCCCGGCAGAGAGGATATACCCGTTCTAAAGAAGATGTCCCTTCATGTCAATGCCAACCAGAAAGTGGCGCTGGTAGGCCCCAGCGGGGCCGGCAAGAGTACGATCGTATCCTTACTGTTACGCCTGTACGATACTTCCGGAGGACATGTCTACTTTGACAACAAGGATAGTCATCAGTTCCCTTTGTCAGCGCTCCGCTCCCAAATGGCCACCGTACCACAGGATGTGTTTCTGTTTGGCGGCACCATCCTTGAAAATATAGCCTATGGCAAAGAAGACGCCACTGAAGATGAAATCATTGAAGCTGCAAAAAAAGCTAATGCCTGGGAGTTTATAGAACGCCTCCCTATGGGTCTCCATACCATAGTGGGTGAAAGAGGTATGCAGCTCTCCGGCGGGCAACGTCAGCGTATTGCCATCGCGCGTGCTGTATTGAAAGAACCACGTATACTCATTCTTGATGAAGCTACGTCCGCCCTCGACGCAGAGTCCGAAAAGCTCGTTCAGGACGCTCTGAATAAATTAATGGAAGGTCGCACCTCTATTGTAATTGCGCACCGGCTCGCCACTATCCGGCAGGCTGATAAAATCATCGTAATTGACAAAGGTACTATCGTAGAAGAAGGTACACATCACGAACTCGTCAACATCGACTATGGCCTGTATCGGAATTTGTGTGAAATGCAGTTCACGCAATAATCATATACGTTTCAAAACAAAAATTGATTGGCAGCTGCCTTGACAACGATCAGTGGTGTATTAATCTTTTCTTCAATTGTATAGTCTATGGATAACTCTTCCGGCCTACAGTTCGCCGGCAACTCCTTACCTGAGTTCATTCATAGGGTTACATCAGAAAGTTTCAAGTCTGTTTTGAAGTTCCACACCCAACCGCTGGAAGCCACGTTTGAAGGGTTTAAAAGAACTGGTTTGGTGATGCAGGCTTATGTAAGGCAGCAAAAGGAAACATTTTCCCAAAACAGCATTCCCCTTCAACAGCGAAGCCCCCGGTATATACACCAGGGGGCTTCTCTCTTATGACGGGGTCATTATTTCAATCCTATTCCGGTATCACCCTGTGACAGGTCTCCGGTATCGTAGCCTTTTTTAAACCAGAACATTCGTTGTTCAGAAGTACCATGTGTAAAGGCGTCCGGCACTACACGGCCCATACCGGCCTGTTGCAGTTTATCGTCACCCACTGCACTGGCGGCGTTCAGTCCGGATTCAATATCACCGGCCTCCAGGATGTTACGCATTTTCTGTGCGTGATTGGCCCAGAGTCCTGCGAGGAAGTCGGCCTGCAGTTCCAGTTTCACAGACAGCTTGTTGTACTCTTTTTCACTCAGCTGGCTGCGCATAGCCTGTACTTTACGGCTGATGCCCAGCAGATTTTGTACGTGGTGGCCTACTTCATGCGCAATCACATAGGCTTTGGCAAAGTCACCTTTCACGCCAAAACGCTGTTCCAGCTCTTTGAAGAAGGATACGTCCAGATATACCATTTTATCTGCAGGACAATAAAACGGCCCCATCGCCGATTCAGCAGCACCACAGCCTGAAGTGGTAGCATCGGTAAACAATGCCATTTTAGGTGGCACATACCGCATATTCATACTTTTGAATTCTTCCTGCCATACATCTTCTGTGCTGGCCAGTATTTTAGAAGAAAACAATTCAATAGCAGAGGCATTTTCCTTGGTCAGTTTTTCAGCCTGCTCGGTCTGACCGGGGCCTTGTACCTGCTGGAGTACCTGATTTACCTGATTAGGGTCCTGTTTAAACAACAGTGCCAGCACGATTACAATGACGCCGCCGATACCGCCGCCAATCAGTGTACGCGTTCCGCCACCGGAACGCTTCTCGACATTGTCACTTAATCTTTCATCATCCAAACGCATAGACAGTTAGGGTTTAGTGGTTTTAATTGTAACCCGAAAATACATTTTTACGGGATAATTCCTAGCATAGACAACAGGAAGAGCCCACTGTTAAACAAAAGTTGATTTTGCCCGTTTAAAAGAATAAACCACTTTCATCATGAAAATACAACAGATACTACTCAACGACAGACCGAAAGGGATGCCCTCCTCTGATACATTTAAGACAGTAAGCGCTGAGCTCCCTGCGCCCGTCGAAGGGGAAGTACTGGTAAAGCCCGTATACTTTTCCGTAGATCCTTATTTGCGCGGCAGGATGCAGGATGAAAAATCCTATATACCGCCTTTTAAAATACAGGAACCGATAGAAAGCGGCGGAGTAGCCGCAGTAGTCGAAAGTAAAGATACCCGCTTCCGGGAAGGCGACCTGGTAATGCCTTCCAATGGTAAGAACTTCTTCCCTTGGGCAACGGCTTGTATCTTCTCTGGTGATCATCTGCGTAAAATTGATAGTAGCATCCCACCCACCTACTACCTGGGCGTGATGGGTATGCCCGGCCTGACCGCGTATTTTGGACTGATGGACATAGGCAAGCCCAAAGCCGGCGAAACAGTGGTGATATCCGGTGCTGCCGGCGCTGTTGGTCTGGTAACCGGGCAGATAGCCAAAATACAGGGTTGTCGCGTGGTGGGCATCGCCGGCGGTGCGGAGAAGGTACAAATGCTAACCGACGAATTTAATTTCGATGCTGCCATCGACTACAAAAACAATCCGGACATGACAGCCGCTATTGGTGCCGCCTGTCCCAACGGTGTAGACATCTATTACGATAATGTAGGCGGAGAGATCTCCGATGCAGTGATGTATCACCTGAACCCTTTTGCCCGTATACCGGTATGTGGACAAATAGCGCTTTACAACAGCACTGAAATACCCATGGGACCGCGTGTACAGCCTACACTTATCAAGTTCAGCGTTTTAATGCAGGGCTTTACCATCGGCAACTATGCAGCCCGCTATCAGGAAGGCATCAAACAACTGGGTGAATGGGTAAAAACTGGAAAAATAAAATTCACCGAAACGATCGTAGAAGGTTTTGATCAGCTGCCTACTGCCCTGCTGGGATTATTTTCCGGCAAAAACAGTGGTAAGATGATTGTGAAAGTGTAAATTTAGGTATGACAAAAGCTGTTGTTCACACACGTATAAAAAAAGTAACGGCAGCCGGTGTTACAAACACCGAAGATATACTGGCTGCCGAAGAGCCACTGGAGATAAGACTGATACATGGCCCTACCCATAACCGCCGTCAGCAGAACATTGCTGTTACTATGCGCACACCTGGCCAGGATAAGGAACTGGCCACTGGTTTCCTGTTCACAGAAGGTATCATCCCACAGGTCGCCGACATACATCAAATCACCTTGTCGGATACTACCAACGGAAGCGTAGCTACTGTTTTCCTGAAGGAACAGGCCATCCCTTCTCTCGACCATAGTCAGCGTAATTTTCAGGCCACCGCCGCCTGCGGCGTATGTGGTAAATCTTCCATCACGGATATTCATACAGGCGTACCCGTTAACAGCGGTAAAACCCGGCCTCATTTTCCGGCCGAACTCCTTTATCCGCTACCACAGCAACTGAGAGAGCAACAAGCGATATTCAGGCATACCGGCGGACTGCACGCTGCGGCCCTTGTTAACCAGGAAGGACAAATCGTTTTGTTGCATGAAGATATTGGCCGGCACAATGCTGTCGATAAAATCATCGGCGCCGCCCTGGAACAACGGTTACCCCTGCACGAAAGCCTGCTCTTATTGAGTGGCCGGGCCGGTTTTGAACTTATCCAGAAAGCTGCCATGGCCGCCATTCCAGTAATTGCTGCTATCGGCGCCCCCTCCGGCATGGCCGTAAAAATGGCCGCTGCCTGGAACATAACCCTGATAGGTTTTTTAAAGGAAGAGCGGTTTAATATTTATACTTAAAAACCGACCTTCGCACATCAGGAGAGTCAGTAAAATCAAATAAATCAGCGGTTGCGGTTATGGAAGAAAATCCGGTAAAATTCACAGGGCTTAAGTTAACCAAGCCTCCTACAGTAGCGGCAGGTATTCCAGCCGTATGGTCCAGTATGAAACATATCCTGGAGGCGATGAATGCCTTCCGGGGTACAAAAGCTTTACTGCAGTTAAACCAGAAACATGGTTTTGACTGTCCGGGCTGTGCCTGGCCGGATCCTGACGATGAGCGCTCTCCAATTGCTGAATACTGTGAAAACGGTGCCAAGGCCATCGCTGAAGAAGCCACCACACGGAAACTGGGCCCGGCCTTCTTTGCGGCCAACAGCGTGGCTTCCCTGGGAGAGCTGACAGATTATGAAATCGGTAAAAAAGGAAGGATTGCCCAACCCATGTATCTGGCCCCGGGCGCAACACATTATACTGCTGTTTCGTGGAAAGACGCCTATGGTAAAATTGCCGATCATCTCAGGCAGCTGGAATCTCCGGACCAGGCAGTCTTTTACACATCAGGCCGTACCAGCAACGAAGCAGCATTCCTTTATCAGCTGATGGTACGGGAATATGGAACCAACAATCTGCCTGACTGCTCCAATATGTGCCATGAGTCCAGCGGCGTAGCCCTCGGAGAGGCCGTAGGCATAGGCAAAGGCTCTGTGACCCTCGAAGATATCCATCAGGCTGAGGTGATTATCATTCTTGGACAAAATCCAGGGACTAATCATCCGCGGATGCTTACAGCACTGCAGAAAGCCAAAGAAAACGGCGCTACTATTATCGCAGTCAACCCACTAATGGAAACGGGTCTGCTCAACTTCCTCAATCCGCAAACGGTGAAAGGCATGTTGCAGATGAAAGCCCCGCTTACCGATATATTCCTGCAAGTAAAGATCAATGGGGATATGGCCCTGTTGAAAGCCATTACACTGCTATTGCTGGAAGAAGAAGAAAAAAATCCGGGGACAGTATTCGACAACGCTTTCATCGCCGAGCAAACTACCGGATACGATACATATATCTCCCATCTGCGGCAACATCGGCTGGCCGATCTGGCGCAGGCCTGCGGCATTTCACCTGAGCAGATCCGTGAAGCCGCCGCGGCCCTGCTGCACAAAACTAAAATCGTTGCCTGCTGGGCAATGGGACTCACACAACATAAAAACGCCGTAGATACGATCCGCGAGATTGTCAACCTATTGCTGCTCAAAGGCAGTATCGGCAAACCAGGCGCCGGCACCTGCCCGGTGCGCGGTCATAGTAATGTTCAGGGCGACAGAACTATGGGTATCTATGAAAAACCAGCGCCTGCCTTCCTCCAAAAACTGGAAACAGTATATGGCTTTAAACCTCCGCAGCATCATGGTTATGATGTAGTGAATGCCATCCATGCCATGTATAAGGGAGATGCCAAAGTATTTATTGCCATGGGGGGCAATTTCCTGTCAGCGACTCCTGATACCACCTATACGGCAAAAGCGCTGCGCAATTGCGACCTTACCGTACACGTCTCTACGAAGCTCAACCGCAGCCACATTGTCCATGGCCGCGAAGCATTAATCCTTCCCTGCCTCGGCCGAAGCGACAAAGATATCCAGCAGCAGGAAACCCAGTTTGTGACCTGCGAAAACTCCATGGGTGTAGTACAGATGTCAAAAGGTAGTCTTCAGCCAATATCCGACCATCTGAAAAGCGAACCCCTGATCGTTTGCGAACTGGCACAAGCATTGCTAGGATCTCAAAGTAAAGTACCCTGGCAACAGTACGCTTTGCATTACGACTATATCCGGAATGCTATCGAACAGGTGATTCCAGGCTTTGAGAATTATAACAAACGCGTAAGAAATCCGGGAGGCTTTTATCTCCCCAACGGGTCCAGAGTGGGTAAGTTTAATACCAATACCGGCAAAGCTAATTTTAATGTGGCCGATGTGCCGGAAAACCCACTTGGGCCGGACGAATTCATGATGATGACCATACGCAGCCATGATCAGTTCAATACAACTATCTATGGCCTGGACGATCGTTATAGAGGAGTACGCAGCGAACGCAGGGTGATCTTTATGAATCCGGAGGATATACGCAGCAGTGGATTCTCTGCCGGGCAAACGGTAGACCTCTATAACTACCACGGGCAAACGGAAAGAGCAGCTTATGGTTTCATTATCGTGGCCTATAATATACCTGAAAGGTGCACGGCCACCTATTTTCCCGAAACCAATGTACTGGTGCCGGTAAACACAGTAGCCGATAAGAGCAATACGCCGGTATCCAAGGGAGTCATTATCAAAATAAAATCATCTACCATCAACAACAAAATATGAGACCAGTAGTATGGCAAGCCGCCAAATGGCCTGCAACGGAATTTCTGTCAGTAAAACATCATGAGCACAACAGGCAGGCAAACGGCACCATCAATGGCTGCCTCGACGGACAGCCATTCAGCATTCAGTACGAAATCGAAATCACTACTGACTGGAAAGTATCGTCCTTTTTTATCCGGCGCAATGGTATAGAATCCACAGAATTAAAGCTGACATCCGATCTTAACGGCCATTGGTTTGATAAAGACGGAAATCATGTAGATGCTTTTGACAACTGTATAGATATCGATATATCTCTCACTCCTTTTACCAATACATTACCTGTTCGCCGGCTGAATTTTGAAAAAGGTGAGAAAAAGACGCTCCATATGCTTTACATTAAATTGCCGGAGTTTGAGTTGCAGAAATTAACACAGTACTATACCAAACTGGACAACCGTTTGTACCTGTACGAAAACCCGGTCAGTGGCTTCCGCGCAGAGCTTCCGCTCGATGAGCATGGTATTGTAAAGGATTATCCTGGTATTTTTACCCGCATTTACTAATCGTTTCCAGACATTATAACGGAATACCGGCGACCAGCTCTTCTATGATCACGGCTGCCGGTAATTCTCTGGCCATTTGTGCGGCTTGTCCGGCATACATCACAATAAAATCCGAGTTATCCTGTTCTTTGGCCAGCTTGCGCGCTGGTTGTGTCAGTGCATCCTGAACAGGATAGGAATTTATTTCCAGCCCCGATGCTTCTATACTATCCATCAACACATTCGGGATCCCCCTCGCCCATCGGCCGGAGAACGCTCTGGTCAGACGTGTGCCGGTATCAGCAATACCAGACAACATCGCCTTATGATGAGGAGTAGCCGCACTCTCTTGACATTTCAGAAACACACTACCACATTGCACACCTGCTGCCCCCAGACTAAACGCCGCGGCGATACTGCGCGGATCGGATATCCCACCTGCCGCTATAACGGGCAGGCTTATACGATCAGCCATCTGTGGTACCAGTGCCATAGTACCTACCTGGGGCAAAGGGCCTTCCAGGAAACTACCACGATGACCACCCGCTTCGATCCCCTGCGCTACAATCACATCTACTCCTGCTTTCTCCAATATCTGTGCTTCCGCAACAGAGGTGGCAGTACCTATCAGCTTACAATGATGCGCTTTTAACGTAGCGATACCCGCGGCATCAGGTACTCCAAAAGTGAAGCTCACCAGAGAAACCCCTTCCGCCAGCAAGGCTGGCAGTTGCTCCCGGTACGAATAGATCCTGATATCTTCATACACAACAGGGGCTGTTATCAAATGATGGGACTTGTATAAAGTAAGCAGCCACTGCTGCATCTTCTGAAAAGCAGTCGGATTGTCCAATGCAGGTTCCTCGTAGGTAAACAGGTTCACTGCAAATGGTTTGGAGGTCATTGTTTTCACTTCCCGTATAAGTGCCGTCACTCTTTCGGGAGGCAATCCACCCACAGGAAGCGATCCCAGCCCGCCTGCATTACTTACCGCGGCTACCATTGCAGGTGTGGTGATCCCCAGCATAGGAGCCTGTACAAAGGGATAACGGATATTAAGCAGTGTTGTAAGTCTGTTTGATTCCATATGTAATGTTTTTCCGTTTAACAATTATCAGAAGAAACTCAGGAAAGCCGGCGCTCTTAATGCTGATACATCAAACCTGAAATCTACCACCGTCGTGATTTCCAGCAATCCTTTTTTCATGGGGGCCGGCGCATTAGGGAAATAATACCCTGACACCTTGATGGTATTCAACGACAGGTTTTCATTTTTTATACGGAAACCACCACCCACACCAAGATAGATGGGATTCGTCAGCAGATTATCGTTTTTGGCTGTAAGCATCGAAGCCTCCAGCGAAGCAAAGAAGTTGAATTTAAAACCGAGAAACCTGAGCGGACTGTAATATACTGTTTCAGAGCCCATGTTTAAGCGCTGGTATCCATTCAGTTTGGTGTTCCGGTAGCCCCAGATACCATTGTCCATATTAATGTTCAGTCTCTTGTAGAAAAACGGATTGGGACTTTCCAGGAAATCTATGTTCAGGAACTGACGGAAGCGGGCTTTCCTGACAGTAAAAAGACGGCTGTAGTATTCCACACGGCCATGTATAACTGCGTCTTCCAGAGATCCGCCCTGCCAGAAGGTACTCGCACCTACCGTCGTATTAAAAAGGCCTTGCCTTCTGGTGGTCCAGTATTTCTGGGCTTCCAGACCGCTATATAACCGGCGCCGGTCTTTCCAGGTTTCCCAACCCGTGGTGGCATTTAAGGTATACCCCAGCGGAATATCCTCTGTTCTGCCAAAGCCGAAGAACTGGTGCGCTTTAAAGTAATCCACCCGGTACACCTGGAGCTGCAACAGGTAGTAACGATGGTCATTATATACCGGGTCCTCCTTAAAACGTTCCTGTTCCGGCATCCTGGAAAAATTGAGGTTATAGTGCCGGAACAGCACCGCAAAGTTGGGCTTATTGCCAATAGTGCCGTTAAGCGTGTAGTTATTGATAAAGTTGTATCCTATCCAGCCATCGAAGACGGTATAACGGTAATCCCTGTAAAGACTGTCTTCTGCCTGTGGTTCAGCTCCGTGTATATTGATAGACCAGTTGTTGGCCAGGGTAAGACCACCTACCCATTTGGCTGCATTACGGTACAGTGGCCTGTTCAGGCTTAGGAACATCGTTCCCTCATACACATTGGTATCCAGTGGTGTAGTATTATTGAGGGTTGAATATCCTACATTCAGATCGATAAAGGTACCCAGTAGATTGTATTTGGTATAACGTGCTTCCGTGTTCCAGGTTGGAGTATAGTCACTGCGCCACTGGAAGCCTGCCTGCAGTCCCTGTCCGGCTCCCAGCAGGTCGTTATTGGAGACCCTGGCTTTGATATTCGTTGCACTAAACTGAGACAGGTCTACCCCGTATTCGAATACATCCTTGGTAATAACCTCTACATCTACTGAATCTGAAGTAGGATCGGAAACCCTCACATGTATACGGGCATCGGAAATAAAAGGGCGGTTACGCAGATAACGTTCATTGTCGGCCATTTCGAAGGGATCCAGCCGGGTGCCCTCCCGGAAAAAAAGAGACTGGCGGATCACCCATTCCTTAGAGTCGAAATGCAGACGATTCGCCAGATGTATCAGTTTCATGCTGGTGGTAAAAGTGGTATCGTTGATATTACGGGGACCAAATACTTTTACTTTCCGATAGTAGATACTCCGGATCACTTTTCCCACAAAAGGGGTAAAATATGCCTCACTTTTGATGATAGCGCTGTCGGAATCCTCGATCTTCTGCTCAACATCCTGTTTGGTGATGCGCCTGATAAAGGATTGACGATATTCCTTGTTACGGAGGGAATCCCGGTATTCCCCGATCTTTTTCATCAGGCCATTCCCTTTTTTAGGGACGGTATCGGCAACGGGTTTGTCCTGAAAGCTGGCCATACTGGCAAATACGGCCTGGTGCCAGCACAGTAGCCAGCAGGTAACAGCCATAGTAGTTAATATTTTCAAGTCCGTCTTCAATGTTCGCCACTGGTGGCAAGTATATTAAAAAAAAACCGTATTGCCTGTAATGCAATTATTGTACAGACCGGGAATAATAATTGTAATGAAGACGCTGGATAAGGAAGATTGTTACAATCTCTTTAAAACTCTTTTTATGTTGCGTTGGGCATTAATATTCTTTATCGTGGCCATTGTGGCAGCCATCTTCGGGTTTGGTGGTATTGCTGAGGACGCGGCATCCATTGCCAAGATACTTTTCTTTATTTTCCTTGTTCTCTTTATCCTCTCCTTCATCACAGGGATGCTGAGGAAATAAAACAAAAAAGCAGGGATGATACCATCCCTGCTTTTTTTATTTTACAATGCTGGTTTCCCAGCCGTCATATTCTGCATTTACTTGATGGGCCAGTTCCCAGAGGCTCATGACCACACTATCGATAGTGGCCTCACTGGCTTTATCGGAGCGGGATATACATAACCTGAAGGGGAATTCCGGATTGTCCGCTTTAAGGTCATGGGCTATGACAAAACCATTCTCCCTGATATGTTCCCAGTAGGCCGTTTTGTCTTCTTCCGTCCTGAAATGTATCCAGTGTTCGATAGGACGCTCCCGCTCAGACATATCTCCATGCTGACGCAGCATACGCAACACTTTCCTGTTCTGTATCCGCTGGAACTCATATACGTCCGGGAAGAGGAAATCGAAGTAGAGTTCCCAGTTATTGTCCTCTTTTACCCCGTAGTCATAACGATAGTCCGGGTAATTGATCATTGCATCGGCAATGAATTTATCATGCAGCAATGTATTGCCTGTATAAAAATAGAAATCACGTACACCATTTGAAAAGGTACGGCCCACAAAATGCGCATCCAGTTTGGTTGTTAGCTGTTCCACCAGGCTGTCCTCTATTTCTCCCATGATGGCAAATTCATCATTCTGTGGAAATCCGTCTTCTCGCGGATTATTCAGATACACCGTAATATATATAGCATTCGGCTTCTCCTTCAATGGTGCAAATCGTCTCAGATCCAGGTCAAGGCCTATTACTGCTGGACTTTCTTCAATATGGCACGTGTAAATATCCCAGTCCGGTCGGTAATCCTTATGCATATAAAAAAATTAAAATAACGCAACAGCTGGCTGTAAAGATACGACCCTATCCGTTACCATTGAAATGATAAACAAATTATCTGGGCTTTTTTATCCCCAAAAATTAACGTATGATTTTCTCCGTTAGCCCGTTTATCTAATCCTATCCCAGCAGTGGCTTAACACTATTTAACACTCGTGGATTTCCAGGCACACTTTCTCCCAAACCCTTGCCTACAAACAATTCTGCGAAATTCTGAAGTTGAAACATGTTACTGTAAAGGATTTCATCACGCCTTTCATCCTAAAAAAATGATTTTCTATCCTCATAAAAAGTAAATTTACCGCCGCTATAAATAGTTGGACGCTAGTAACAGAAATTATGAGAAAAGTTGTATTACTCCTGACAGGATGGATGGTTTTGTTTAACCTAACATTGATGGCCCAGCAACCCGGCGGAAAAAATCCCGTGGCCAATACCGGATCGATCTATGGCAAACTACAGGACGCACAAACCGGCAAACCCGTTGAATACGCCTCTGTAGCAATTTTACGCCCAGACTCTTCCGTGCTCACCGGTATGCTCTCCAAACCTAACGGGGATTTTAACTTTGATAATCTTACCATCGGAAAATATATACTGAAGATTAACTTCATCGGTTATGAAGTGTTTTTCAAGCCCGTACAGCTCAGTGGTAAAACCACAACCATGGATGCCGGCAATATCAAACTGCATCCCAATGTAAAATCGCTTGCAGCCGTTAATGTAGTAGGCGAGAAACCCGCCTTTACCATGGCAATCGATAAAAGAGTGTTTAACGTAGAGAAGAACCTCGCCAGCATAGGCGGTACTGCTACTGATGTACTCAAACAGGTGCCTTCCGTGAGTGTTGACATCGATGGCAACGTGAGCGTACGAAACGGCGCCCCTACCATCTTTGTAGATGGCCGGCCTACCACGCTTACACTCGACCAGATTCCCGCTGATGCCATCGCTAATATTGAAGTGGTGACTAACCCTTCCGCCAAATATGATGCAGAAGGCATGAGTGGCATCCTCAATATCGTCCTGAAAAAAAATAAAAAAGCAGGTATCAACGGTCAGCTTAGTGCAGGCGTTACCTCCCTCGGTAGCACCAATACCGGTATTGACTTTAACCTCAGACAAGAGAAGTTCAACTTCTTCATCAACTATGGTACGCGCAACCGCAAATCTCCCATGACCAGCCGTACCTTTAGAAAAAATATCGGCAGAGATACCACCAACTACACCGAACAACTGCAGGACGGCGATTTCTACCGTAACTTCCAGACCGGCCGCATCGGCTTCGACTGGTTCGTCGACAACCGTAATACCATTACCATTTCCGAAGGCATCACCGGCGGTAACTTCAACCGCTACAATGATCAGACACAAAACGAACTGGACATCAACCGCGAACTGGTACGGTATGGCACCGGCATTAACAATAGCAAAAACGGCTTCCGCAACTATACCACCCAGCTGGGGTACAAACATACTTTCGCCCGCGAAGGTGAAGAGCTGACCGCCGACTTCACCTACAACTACGCAACCAGTGATAACAGTTCCGAATATTCCCTTCAGTATTTTAACCTGAAAGGTGACAGCATCTTCAGTCCGATTAAGCCGCAGAACCGCTATGGTAGCGGTGATGGTAAAACAACTTATATCACCGGGCAGCTCGACTATATAAGACCACTTACCGAAAAGTCCAAAATAGAGATGGGATTACGTACCAACACCCGCAGATTCGATAACTTCACCAATACTTTCGGACAGAACTATCCCAGTGGCAATTTTACGATAGACTCTGCGCTGTCCAACAACTACCACTACCAGGAACAGATCAACGCCGGTTATGTAAGTTACACAGGGGCCCATTCCAACTTCGGCTACCAGGTAGGCTTAAGGGCCGAACAGTCCAACTACTCCGGCGAAACCCGCTTCGGACAAAAGGATTCCTACAAGATCAATTATCCGATCAGCCTGTTCCCTAGTATATTCCTGTCTCAGAAACTGAAAGGCGATCATGAGTTCCAGCTCAACTACAGCCGTCGCATCCGCCGGCCCTGGTTCAGAGATCTCCTGCCTACTATCGACTACTCCGGACAGAATGCCAGCCGTGGTAATCCCGACCTCCGTCCCGAGTTCACCAACTCCTTTGAATTGTCCTACCTGAAAGACTTTGCCCATAAGCACAATATCCTGGTGTCATTGTATTATCGTAACACCGACAACGCCATCACAGATTTTTATGTAGATACCACCCTTAACCTGAACGGACAAACGCAAAGGGTGCTGCTGTCTTATCCGATCAATGCCAGCACACGCAATTCCTATGGTGCAGAGTTTACGATCCGCAGCCAGATCACCAAAGCCTGGGACCTGACAGCCAACTTCAACCTGGCCCAGACTAAGATCACAGCCAGCAACCAGGGTGATAATCTGACCAATCAGGGCTTTACCTGGTTTGGTAAACTGAACAGTAATACCAAACTACCATGGAATCTTACCCTGCAGATTACAGGTGAGTATGAGTCCCGTCAGATCCTTCCCCAGGGCGAAAGGAAACCTCAATACTCCATTGATGCAGGCATCAAAAAGGATATGCTGAAAAACAAAGCACTGTCTGTATCGCTGACATTGAATGATATCTTTAATTCAGACCGTAACCTCAGTTACACTACCACTGCGTTTTCAGAACAGGAAAACTATCGCAAGCGTCTTACCCGCGAGCTGCGCCTCAACGCCACCTGGCGCTTCGGTAAGATGGACTACAATCTGTTTAAACGGAAAAACAACAAGTCCGGAAAAGAAAGCGGTAATGATATGGGCGGTGGTGAAAGAGAATAATCGTACATCATTCTTTATAATACAAGGGCGCAAGGGTTCAAAAAACCTTTGCGCCTTTGTCGTTTTTATCTTTGCATAAGATCCGCGAACTTTTTCTACATTCGTCTTCACAAACCAACTTCATGGACTCTATTTATCATACTATTACCCTGCGTTTTCTGGCAGAACCGTCAGATGTTAATTTCGGCGGCAAGGTGCATGGCGGCTCCGTTATGAAATGGATTGACCAGGCAGGATATACCTGTGCAGCCAACTGGAGCGGACAATATGCAGTAACCGTGTACGTGGGCGGTATACGTTTCTTCAAACCTATCGCTATCGGCGACCTCGTGGAAATCAACGCATCTATTATCTATACCGGCAATACCAGTATGCACATCTCTATTGATGTTTTCGCCGGCAATCCGCGTCAGCAGCAAAAGCAGAAGACCACTCACTGTGTGATGGTTTTTGCAGCAGTAGATGATCAGGGTAAAACGGTAGCGGTGCCCAAGTGGACACCGCGTACCGAAAATGAGATTAAAATGGAGACCTATGCTAAAAAACTGATGGACCTCCGTAAAGATATTGACGAAGAGATGAAACCTTATATGTAGAACTAGTGAGTGAACTGCATTTCACTCAGCATCCGGTAAAGACCACCATCTACACCGATCAGTTCAGCATGCGTACCTTCCTCCACAATACGGCCTTTATCCAGCACAATGATTTTATCTGCCTGCCGGATAGTGGCCAGGCGGTGGGCGATGACGATGGAAGTACGACCTTCCATTAATTTGTCTAATGCGTCCTGCACGAGCCTTTCAGACTCTGAATCCAATGCAGAAGTAGCTTCATCCAGGATAAGAATACGTGGATTTTTTAATACCGCTCTCGCAATAGCAATACGCTGGCGTTGTCCACCGGAGAGCTGTATACCTCTCTCCCCTACAATAGTATCAAGCCCCAGTGGGAAATGCCGGATAAACTCCCAGGCATTGGCCTTCCGGGCAGCTGCTTCCAGCTCTTCATCCGTAGCCTCGGTTTTACCATAAGCGATATTTTCGCGGATAGTGCCGCCAAACAGGAACACGTCCTGTGGTACTACAGCCATCTGTGAGCGAAGCACCGACAACGGGATCGATGTTCCCGGCTTGCCATCAAAAGTGATACGACCATGTTCCGGATCATACAGCCGCAGCAGTAAAGACACGACTGTGCTTTTACCCGCGCCGCTGGGACCCACCAGTGCCACCTTCTGATCCTGTTTCACACTAAAGGAAATACCATGCAGGATAGTAAGATCAGGGCGGGAAGGATAATGAAACGAAACATCCCGGAAACTGATCTGACCTCCCAACTGGTCGGCCAGTGAAATCTGCTCTACCTGTGTGATAGCCTCTTCGGGCTCATCCAGTATTTCAAGCAGGTTTTCGGTAGCACCGATACTTTTTTGTAAGCTGGTATATACTTCAGCCAGACCGGCAATGGAGCCACCGATAAACACGGAATAAAGGATAAACGACATCAGCTCAGGGCTGGTCATGCCCATGGAAACGCCCCGCCAGATAACCGCTACGAGGGCTCCGAAGATACCCAGGATGATAAAGGAAGAGAAGGCCCCTCTGAATTTACCGCTTTTCATACCAATACGGGCTGCTTCATTGGTACGCTGACGATACCGGGCTATTTCAAAATATTCGTTGGCAAAAGCCTTTACGTTAAGGATACCTTGCAGGGTTTCTTCCACTACGGTATTAGCGGCAGCTACCTGCGCCTGCACCTGCTTGGCAAAACGCCTGATAAATTTGCCGAAAAATACAGATATCACCATCATCAACGGCAGAATGGCCATCATAAAGGCGGTCAACTCCCAGGAGGTAACCAGCAGGATAATAACACCACCAACGATGATGATCATCTGCCGGATAAACTCAGCCAGGGTAGTGGTCAGGGTATCCTGTAAAAGGGATATGTCAGACGAAATACGGCTGGTCAGTTCCCCTACCCTCCTCTCCAGAAAAAACTTCATGGGCAGTTTGATCATATGGGCGTAAACATGCTGCCGCAGGGCTGCCAGCGTTTTCTCTGTAACATTAACAAACAAAACAGTACGGAAAAACGAAAACGCCGCCTGTGCAACCAGTACCACTACCAGCAACAGACCGGCCTTGTTAAAACCATGCAACAGGTCCGTAACGCTTTTAGGGTTTACCAAATCACCCAGCAAACGGGGAAAAGCCAACCCAGCCAGGCTGGAGATCAGCAGAAAAAACATACCCAGGGAAAACTCAACCCAGTAGGGCTTTACATAACGAAACAGGCGAAAGGTCTTTTTAAGGGACTTCCATTTCAGACTTGGTTTGGGTGCTGGTGTTGCACTGGTTTCATTTTGCATTAGGATATAATCTTTGTTATTGGGGACGGATATGGGTACAAAGATATTGTATAAAAAATTGCCTTACTGCGGAAGAAATAATTTATTCCGTAGTAAGGCAAAACCAGTGACAATAGCTACTGATGTTTGTGTGTCGGATTTTTCGAAGAATCACCGGCATGGGCAGGATCTTCACCCGGATTGATTCCTCCCGGAGGCGTTTCTTCCGCAGCGGTATCCGGAAGGATGGCTGCTGTGTCAGCAGCGGCATTGTTGTCCATTTTCATTGAATCCTGGTTGGGTTGTGCACCATTTCCACAGGAGGTCAGCATAATGGCCGATATGCCGGCAGCGAGCAAAAGACAGGTTACTTTCATGATATGGTCTTTTTTTTAAAGGTGAAGAAAAACAGTTTTAGGTATAATCGTCTTCACCTGCTGAAAGCCCCCTTTAACGATGGGAAGTGTCTGGTTTGGTGATCATGGTGTCTACCGGCACTACACGGGTGCTATCCACGCTTGGTACAGCCACTGCCAGAGAATCTACCGTTGTGGTAGTTTCTTTGCTGCTGTTGCAGGCAAAGAGCAGAATACACAACATTCCGGTGATACAGGCCACGATAAAAAATTTGTATATAAAAGGCTGCATATGGTTGGTATTAGAAACAAATATGTTATCAGATCATTTTTTTATATTAAACGAAAGAATTGTGCCAACCCTTACATTTGTAAGAAGATATTTCCCCTTAACATGAAACACGTCTTACAGATTATACAGGAAGACCAGGTATTAAAAGTTTGTATAGCCTTGCTGGTTGGCACCATCCTGGGGCTGGAACGGGAATACAAACGCAAGGCTGCAGGTATGCGTACTATGACGCTCATCTGTGTAAGCAGTGCTATCTTTACCATCCTATCTGCCGAACTGGGTTTCCCCGGCAGCCCGGATCGTGTGGCCTCCAATATCCTGACAGGCGTGGGTTTCATTGGTGCGGGTGTTATCTTCAAAAACGAATATACCATCGATGGCATCACCACGGCCGCTTCTATCTGGATAGCCGCCGCTCTGGGGATGGCAATTGGTATGAGCCAGTACGTACTGGCAGCCACCGGGCTCATTGGCGCATTGATTGTACTTATACTGATGGAGTTCACAGAAAAAAGTATCTCAGAAGTCAACGACAAACGTTACTACATTATCTTCTTCCATGAAGATAAACTTCCGCAGTTGAACATAGAACATATCCTCAACACTTTCGGACTGAAATATAAAAGGATGCTCATCATGCGTAAGGGAGACCAGATAGAAGTAAATTACACAGTCCGTGGAAATCGTAGCAAAATGGAACGATTAGATGATTTTTTGCTACAGAACGAACATATATCTCAATTTCAGGTACAACTAAATCCATTATAAACAACAGATGCCTTCATATGCAGATATGCCTTTACATTACGGCCACGTGCCTGTCTGGCTGGCCAGGCGGATGTCGCTCCTGGGCGGCGCTATTGTAGAGGCGATAGTGACAGATTACGGTAAAAGTGAAGTAATAAGGCGACTCAGCGACCCATGCTGGTTTCAGGCCCTCGGCTGCGTACTGGGCATGGACTGGCACTCTTCCGGTATCACCACCAGTGTGATGGGCGCGCTGAAAAAAGCAGTCAATCCGCGCTCACAGGAACTCGGGATTTATATCTGTGGCGGTAAAGGACGTTTCAGCCGGGAAACACCCGCAGAACTGATGCGCATCGCTGAGAAAACAGGGCTGCCCGGTGAACAGCTGGTACATAGCAGCAAACTAACAGCTAAAGTAGATAATACAGCCATACAGGATGGCTTTCAGCTATACCTGCATTCTTTTATTCTTTCTGAAGATGGGGAATGGGCCGTAGTGCAACAAGGCATGAACGATGCCAGCAGCATGGCACGCCGCTACCACTGGCACTCTTCGGCGTTCAGCTCCTATACCGAAGCACCACATACCTTTATCTACGGCCGCAACCAGGGCATGATACTCAATCTTACCGATACGGCAGCAGCATCTACTAAAACAGGTATCCTCCAGCTGCTGAAGGAAAAGCCCGCCCAGCTGCTACCGGAAATACGCAACCTGGTAATGCCCACCCATCATGATGTACGAGCCGAAAACGTGAACCTTAAACGGTTAGGTAGTGTACTCGCCCTGGCTCATGAGGTACATCCTTCCGATTTCGAATCCCTGCTCATGCTGGAAGGCGTAGGCCCGCGGACCTTACAGTCGCTGACCCTGGTCAGTGAAGTCATCCACGGTACACCTTCCCGCTTTGAAGATCCGGCCCGCTTTTCTTTTGCCCATGGCGGCAAAGACGGCCACCCTTTCCCGGTACCCACACGCATATACGACGAAACCATCGATACACTCCGGGATGCACTCAACAAAGCCAAAATAGGACATACCGATAAACAGGACGCCATCCGGAAACTCTCTGTCCTCTCTCAACAACTGGAAAAGGACTTTGAACCCAATGCCAACTTCGATAAAGTGGTGGCACAGGAAAGACGGGATTCCTGGAAATATGGCGGCAGGACTGTGTTTGGGAAAACAAGCAAACCCAAAGACGGAGATCAGTTATCTTTATTCTGACAGCAACAGCGGAAACTATGATAAACTACAATGAACTCAGCATACCGGAAGCTACCCGGCTACAGCAGGAACTACGTAAAGAAGTCATTACAACACCCTTCAAGGGTAAAGTGCAGTATGTGGCAGGAGCAGATATTTCTTTCAATAAATTTAGTACAACGGTATACGCCGGCATTGTACTGCTGCATTTCCCCAGCCTTCAGCCGGTAGGATACAGTCTTGTAAAGAAGGAGGTGACTTTTCCCTATGTGCCGGGTTTCCTGGCCTTCCGTGAAGTGCCCGCCCTCCTGGATGCATGGCAGCAGCTGCCACAAAAACCTGATGTACTCGTTGTGGATGGACACGGTATCGCGCATCCCCGCAGAATGGGCATTGCCTCCCACTTCGGCGTGCTGGCCAACCAGGTAACCATCGGCAGCGCCAAGAAAAAACTGTTTGGCCTATACGAAGAACCAGGGCCCGCAAAAGGTAATCATTCACCCCTTACCGACAAACAGGGAGAAGTGATCGGTACAGTATATCGCAGCAAACAAAATGTAAAACCTATCTTCATCTCTCCCGGCCATCTCATTGATGTTGCCGGAAGCCTGGACCTTGTCAGCCAGTGCGTACAGCGCTACCGGTTACCAGAACCTACACGGCTCGCCCACAATGCAGTAAACCAATTCAGGCTGGGCACACTCCCACAGGGTTATACACCCGCATAGCCATGGTTAAAACTGAACCCAGGCCACACAGGCTTTTTTTTCAGTACCCTTACGGCTGATCATCACGGTAGCGTATACACGCTTTGCATTGTCGTAGTCCGCCGCGCCCATCATACAATAATACCCTTTGGTGACTTCAGGATTGCCGAACAGAAAAAGCCGTTCCATCTTTCCATTATAAAACCGGTAACAAACGAAGTTAGCGTCATTGATATATTTCAGCGGCTTCTTCACTTTATCCTGACCGCCGGTATCAAGGTATTGCAGGTAATCATTAAACAATACAAAAGAAGCATTGGGGATGCGCACAAAATCATAAGACAGATAAGTGTTGGTATTCAAGGCTGCGATCTTATTACGGAATACCCATTCGCTCTTGGCCCTGCGATGCTGATAAAAAGGTTCGCAGATACCGGTGATAGACTGATATTTGGTTACTGCCAGTGTTTCATCTTCGCGGCCGGCAGTATCCAGCAGAGCAATGCCGACGTCTCCCATATTGGTATGCAGCTTATTGATCTGATTGTTGCCTTGCTTAAAACGGGTCAGCGTTTCCATCAGCAATGTACATTTACCATCCGGTTCCATCAGCACGCGCTGTGGCGCCCCTTTGTACGGCTCGTCTTTATAACCCAGGTTGATCTGTGCGTTTCTGGACAACTCAGGAAACGATAACTGCACGTGTTTGCGCAACTTACCCGAAGCCAGCAGGGTATTCATGAAAATACCGCTGCTACCGTCAGAGCGCTGGCCTGGCACATTCAGCAGCATCCGTATTTCATCCCTTAATGGTACATATTGCAGGTAGCCACTCACATCTCCATAGTTAGCGGTATAGTCCAATTCACGATGCGCAAAGGTGGCCGAATCGGGGGACAAGGCGGAAAAAATCACTTTAGACCAAGGCTCACTCCCTTTACGTTTGGTATTAAATCCCACCGTACCCATATATACCTTTTCTTTTCCCTGCACCGACATATGGATATAACTGAAATAGCTATACGATGAATCAGGCAGATAATAAAAGCCGGTATGAATCAACTCATGCGACGGAGAGAAATGTAGCACCCGGATACGCTCACGGACACTGTCATTGCGCTGTATTTCCGTACCGTTGAAAAAAGCCACTGCGTAATAATCGCTGTTGGGATCTTTCTCTACATAACAATCGTGTGTAGCCAGGTTTTCCTGGACATATACACTACGATGCTGCACCGATGGTAATTCCCCCAATCTGTCTTCTCTGATCAGCTTGCCGCTTTGCGGGTCCAGCACCAGCCTGAAAAACACCGGGATATATTTCACCAGCTGCTGCAGGAAAACCACCGGCTGCCCGTTTATCTCATAGATACCGTCTATCTCCGTTGATTCAATATCAGTAGCGTTCCATAAACTGCTAACTACCGAGTCTGTAGCTATCAACTCCCGCTTATGATCATATACAGATACACGCAGTCCTTCTTTTTTGGAAAAGTGTAGCCAGCAGGTATTACCGTTTTTTAACTGCATCAGTTTGTCCCATCCGTCCAGCGGCTCTTCAACGGCAGGTCCCAACGTCACGATAGGCACCTGCGCAAGGCAGGCTGCCGGACAGATAAAAAAGAAAAACAAAACAACTGATTTGATATAATTCATTTCCACTAATTATTAATATCAAATATATATAATTATTTATAATTATTATGCATCCCAGGACTAAAGTCCTGGGCTAAATTGTAGGCAGTGACGACGGAGGTATTGAATCAGACTTCGGAGACAAGATATTGGAGATGGGGGGATGGCAAAAAAAAAGGTGTATCAATACCTGATACACCTTTTTTCAATTGGTAATTCGTAATTGTTTTAATGTCCGTGTTCTTCGCCGCTGTTCTTCATTTTGGCAAGCAGGTCGTATGCTCCTTTGATTACAATTTCCTGAGGGATGTTTCCCTGAGGGAAGTTTACTTCCGTATAGCCTTGTTCGTTACTGCCTGGCTGAACTTCCAGCATTTTAAAATGATGGGTACTATCTTTACCGGGAGTGTCTTTTACGAACACGTAGGCCTTATTTTCGAAATTCACAACGGCGGCTTCCGGTAATGCCTGTACGTTGCCCGCGCCGGCTTCGATCATTGCCTGCAAATAAGTACCAGGCAATAATTGAGTATCTTCTTCATCCAGATGGCAATGTACCCTGACAGTACGTTCCGGACTGATTTCCCGTCCAATCAGATGCACGGTGGCTTTACGCTGCTTTGTTTCATTAGCCAGGGTAAAACGTACCGGTTGGCCAATCTTCAGCCGGGGAATATCCTTTTCAAACACCGTCAGCTCTGCATGCAGGTGCTCGGTATTCACTATCCGGAAAAGGATATCTGCCGGATTCACAAACTGTCCCAGGTTAATATTCACCTGGGTTACATAACCACTGATAGGTGCGTATACGTTTACACTCCGCTGTATATTACCTTTTTCCAGCCCTGCAATATTGATATTGATGAGAGATAGCTTTTCCCGTAGACCTTTCACCTTTGCCTGCAGCGATTCGAAGGTAGCCTTTGCCTGTTGTACGGTTTTCAAGGCATTCACATTTTCGCGGGAAAGCTCCTGTTGACGGTTATATTCCGTAACAGCGTATTCCAGCTGGCTGCGGGCATCCAGGTAATCCTGTTGCAACTGGATGTAATCAATGTTTTCCAGCGTAGCCAGTACCTGACCTTTTTTGACAGGCATTCCCTGCAGCATAGTGGTTTGCCGGATAAAACCACCCATTGGTACAGACACGCTTACTGTCTGCTGCGGAGGTACATCCAGTAAACCATTCACCTTTACAGCACTGCTGATTTCCCGTTGTTCCGGAGCACCCAAAACAATACCTACAGTTTGGAACTGTTCATTCGTCAGCGTTACAGTATTGGGAGCTTCTTCGTGTTCATGTTCCTCCGTTGGTTTTTCTGCAGTTGTTTTTTTGTTCCCGCAGGAAGCCAGCACCAGACCGGACAACAGCATGATAACGGTAGCGTATATACGATATTTATTGCGTTTCATATGAGGGTAGTTTTAACGTTGATGCCCACTGAGGTAGGTAATATATAATTCAGACTGTTTGATGTCATGTCGTGTTTGCAGATATCCCTGCCGTACCGACATAACCTTTTCCAGGTTCAGAAAATATTCAGCATAGCCGATATCCCCCAGGGTAAAGGATTTGACGGTCTGCTGCTGTAACTGGTCGGCATTGGGCAAAGCCGTGGCCGAATAATAATCCAGGCTGTTCTTCAATTTTACGAACTCCTGCACAGCTTGCCGGTATTGACTTTTCAGCTGTATAACACTATTGTCATAAAACAAACCTGCTGCCTGTTGCTGTTTTTCCTCCGCCTTCACCCTGGCCTTCATAGGTCCCAGCCACAGCGGCAATGCCAGCCCTATCTGGACGCCCTGAAAGCGGTTGCTGCCAGTGGCCACTGGCGCTCCGGATGCATTCAGTGGAGTCCCAATCAACGACTGATTAAAATAACCGACTGTCAGGTCCGGCAATATACCAGCACTGATTACCTTTTTCTGTTTGCCGGCAATATCAATATCCTGCTTCGCAAAATGCAGTTGCGGATTGTCGGCCACGGCCGTGGAATCCTCCAATACATTCACGGCAGCAGCCGGAATACTCGCATCAGCAATGCTCACCGGTGTTGTACTCCCCAACAGCGCCTGTAAGCGCGCCAGAAAGATCTGTTCGTCTGCTTCATTCTGCCGCAACAGATTACGCACTTCCTGCAACCTTACTTCCGCCGCTGTTTTTTCAATCAAACGGCTCTCTCCTGTTTTATATCGCAGCGCCGCACTGCGGGAGAAACTTGTAAACAGGCTGTCCTGGCTTGTCAGCAGTACCCGCTGCTCCCGGAGATATAATAACTGAACATACACCTGTTTTACCTGAAAGATCAGATCATTTTGTGTGGCCGTTTTCTGCCAAACGGCCTTTTCCGTCTGTGCTTCATTCAACTGCTTTTTGGCTGTAAACAGCGTGGGGAAAGGAATAGTTTGTGATACACTAAAATTATTGTCATTTGCAACATAGCTGTTGTTCTGCCCATATTGCATAGACAACTGTGTTTTCGGTATCTCTGCATTGGTACGGGCCATATCTTTATAAAAAGCAACAGTAGCTGAGGTAGACTGTAGCCCTTTATTCTGTGCCAGCGCCAGTTGTACCGCCTGTTCCATCGTCAGTGGCTGCGATTGGGAAAATACCGTTATCGGAAATAACAGGTATATAATTATCCGGAAATTCATGAATTACGTTTTTTGAATAATTTTTCAGAATAGATGTACAGACAGGGCAATACCAGCAGTGTAAGCAGTGTAGATGTTACCAATCCTCCTATCACCACAGTAGCCAGCGGACGCTGTACTTCCGCTCCTGCGCTGGTGGCCAGTGCCATCGGCAAAAAGCCCAACGAAGCCACCATGGCCGTCATCAATACAGGCCGTAAACGGGTGGCCGTTCCTTTCAATACAATATTATTGAGGTCTGTAAGACCATCGTTTTTCAACCGGTTAAACTCTCCTATCAAAACAATACCATTGAGCACAGCCACCCCGAATAAGGCGATGAAACCCACACCAGCAGAGATACTGAAAGGCATACCTCTCAACATCAGCGCAAATACGCCACCAATGGCCGCCATAGGGATAGCAGTGAAAATAAGCAGGGATTGTTTGACTGAACTGAAAGTAAAATACAGCAAGGCAAAGATGAGCAACAAGGCTGCCGGGACTGCAAGTGATAAACGATCATTGGCTTCTTTAAGATTCTCAAACTGCCCGCCATAGCGGATAAAGTACCCCGTAGGTAGTTTCACTTCTTTTTCGATAGCAGCTTCTATATCCTTAACTACGCTGGCGATATCACGACCTCTCACGTTGAAGCCAACAATGATACGACGTTTGGCATCTTCACGCTGTACCTGGTTGGGACCGGTAGCCATCTGTACGGTAGCGAGTTGCTGCAAAGGCACCTGATTTCCGGAGGGAGTAGTGATATAAAGCTCCTGCACGTCCCGGATATCTTTACGGCTTTGCCGATCCAGTCTTACTACGAGGTCAAAACGTTTTTCGCCTTCATATACCAGACCAGCACTTTGTCCGGCGAAAGCAGTATTGATAGCCTGATTCACAGTCGCCACATCCAGCCCGTATTGTGCAATACGGTTACGGTCAATAGACACTACAATCTGCTGCAGCCCGCCGATCTGCTCTACATAAAGGTCCCGGGCTCCTTCGGTATGGTTAACAATACCACCTACCTTCTGCGCCAGAGAAGCCAGTATAGACAAGTCTTCTCCGAAAATCTTAATGCCTACATCCTGGCGTACCCCAGAGATCAGTTCATTGAAACGAAGCTGTATCGGTTGAGAGAAGCCAAAAGCTACACCAGGTATTGCTTCCAGGGCTTCCTGCATTTTATTGGCCAACTCTTCACGATTAGAAGCGCTGGTCCATTCTTTCTTGGGTTTTAGTAAGATGGTAAGGTCACAGGCTTCCATAGGCATTGGGTCTGTAGGAATTTCAGCAGCGCCTATTTTACCAATTACTTCTTTTACCTCCGGGAATTTTTTCAGCAGGATATCAGAAGCTTTGCTCACTTTGTCTATAGTCTCCGACAGGGAACTACCGGTGAGAAGCCTTGTTTCCACGGCAAAGTCACCTTCTTCCAATGTAGGAATAAACTCTCCGCCCATACGGCCAAACAGTATCAGCGCCGTTACAAAAAGCAGCAATGCAGCTCCCGCTACCATGCCTTTCACCTTCAGCGCACCTTTAATAACGGGATCGTATATACGATGAAAGAATGACATAATACGGTCCGCAATGGTAGGCTTTCCGGATATCTTACGGCTCAGGAAAAGCGCAGACATCATCGGCACATAGGTCAGTGACAGGATAAAGGCGCCCAGAATAGCGAAGGAAACAGTTTGTGCCATTGGCCGGAACATCTTGCCTTCTATGCCCACCAACGCCAGAATAGGCAGATAAACAATCAGGATGATGATCTCTCCGAATGCGGCTGAGCTACGGATACGGATAGCGGAGGTGTATACCTCCTCATCCATTTCCTCACGACTGAGCCTTACAGTATTATTGCCCGTCACTCTTGTGCCCAGATGGTGCAAGGTGGCTTCCACAATGATCACCGCCCCGTCCACGATCAGGCCGAAGTCTATTGCCCCCAGACTCATCAGGTTGCCGGATACACCAAACAGATGCATCATGGCAATAGCAAACAACATGGCCAGTGGTATCACAGAAGCCACAATAAGGCCGGCTCTTATGTTGCCCAGGAAAAGCACCAGCACAAAGATCACGATCAACGCCCCCTCTATAAGATTTTTTTCCACCGTGCCGATCGCTCTGCCTACAAACTCGCTCCGATCCAGAAATGGCTCTATCACCACTCCTTCCGGTAAGGTCTTACGGATCTGATCTATCCTGACTTTCACTGCCTTTACAACTTCGTTGGAGTTTTTGCCCTTCAGCATCATCACAATGCCACCAACTGCTTCGCCATCGGCGTTGCGGGTAAGGGCTCCATATCTGTTGGCGCTGCCGATCTGCACGGTGGCAATATCGCGCATCAATACCGGCATTCCGTTCGGAATGTTCCTGACCACAATACGCTCTATATCCGCGATGGTACCAATCAACCCTTCACTTCTGATAAAATAAGCGTTCGGTTTTTTGTCGATGTAAGCACCACCGGTATTTTCATTATTCTTCTGCAGTGCATTAAACACATCTGCAATACTGAGGTTGTAGCTGCGCAACTTATCAGGATTGAGCGCCACTTCGTATTGTTTAAGCTGACCGCCGAAACTGTTTACCTCTGCTATTCCCGGGGTGCCAAGCAGCTGCCGCCGCACGTACCAGTCCTGTATTGTACGTAGTTCCCTGGCATCATATTTTTGTTCATATCCTTTGGCTGGGTGTACTACGTATTGATAAATTTCACCCAGGCCACTGGAGATAGGCGACATCTCCGGTGTGCCTATTCCCGGTGGTATATTGGTTTTAGCCTCGCCCAGCTTCTCGTTAACCTGCTGGCGGGCCCAGTAAATATCTACATCATCATGAAAAACAATAGTGACCACAGACAATCCAAAGCGGGAAATAGAGCGTACTTCCTTCAACTCCGGAATAACAGCCATGGTCTGTTCTATGGGGAAGGTAATCAGCCTTTCCACCTCCTGTGCAGCCAGAGAAGGCGACAGCGTTATCACCTGCACCTGGTTATTTGTAATATCGGGCACCGCATCTACGGGTAGCCGTGTCAGTGAGAAGATACCCCAAACGGTCAGTGCGAGCGTGAGTATCCCGATAATAAGCTTGTTTCTGATAGAGAAACGAATGATCTTATCAAGCATAATGGGTTGGTATGAAATAAAAAGAGGTCCTTAAGCTGTAGTTATACCTGGAAAGGGCATAACCTCAACTCATAGCAAAAACACCTGTAAAAAGAGGATTACAACCGGGGTGGCTGCCAGATGGTGTTGGACGATAAAGGAAGGGGTGTCACCGGTAAAACAGGGAAAATTACCTGTACCTGATGCATATGGTAGGGAAGGATGACCGAAGTAGCTGGCGTGACCTGTACGTTGCAACAACTGCATACGCATAAAGGGGAACAAAAATCCACCTGCGTTTCGTGGTTATGTTCGTGGGTCGCTGTAACTTCGGTATGGTTGTACATGGCCACAGCCTGAGTGTCGTTGCAGGGGATGCAGGACAACACCAGGATATAGAGGCTCATTATGTAAATCAACCATTTCATGTCTGCAAATGTAAAAATTAAAAAATAAAATGGTACAGGAAAAACTGCATCTCCGTTGCGAGTGTGATGTTTGTATATTATGATTTGTTATTAAATTAGCTGCATGAATTGCCTGATCGTAGATGATAATAAACTGGCACGCAGTGCCATGAAACAGCTGGCCAGCCATGTAGAGCAGCTGCAAGTGACCGGTGAATGCGCCAGCGCCATGGAAGCCTATAACCTTCTCCAGAAAGAAAAAATCGATATCCTGCTGCTGGATATCGAGATGCCGGGTATGAGCGGCCTCGAGCTGACACGCAACCTGGGCAAAAAAAGACCGGTCATCATTTTTACGACGGTCAACAAAGACTATGCTGTAGAAGCTTTTGAACTGAATGTGGCCGATTATCTGATCAAGCCGGTTACCCCTGCCCGCTTTATCCAGGCTATCGAAAAAGCCCGTGAAATCATTGACAGCAATAGCCGGGAGCTCCAGGTGTCTGATACTGAATTTGTCTTTATCCGCGATAATGGTGTTCTCAAAAGAATCAGAACTGAAGATATCCTCTTTATGGAAGCAATGGGTGATTATGTAAAACTCTATACCTCCCAGAAGTTCCATGCCATACACACCACACTGAAAGCCCTGGAAGAAAAACTACCATCCAGCAGGTTCATGCGGGTACATCGCTCCTACATCGTGGCTCTCGACAAAATAGAAGCCATAGAAGACGGCAATATCATCATACAAAAAAATGCTATACCAGTGGCCGATACGTATAAAGCCGCTCTTAACAATAAATTAAATCTTCTTTAACAGACTTAACGACCATTTCTCCGTTTTGACCGATACCTATCGCCCGTTTAACAATAATTTATACCCACTGACCTTTATTATCGTATTTTGAACCGCCTTTCCTTCATCAGCGTTAATAATGTCATGCAGCCGAAAAGAATAAAATATTATCTGCTTGGCCTGTTCATTACAGGTATGATCCTGTTCGTCGTGCTGCAGTTTAACTCCGCTAAAAATATCCGCAAACTTATTTCCGGTAACGAGCAACTGTTACAGGAGCTCAACGTAAAGAATGAAATACAGAAGCTGCAAACTTCGCTGGCAAAGACAGACAGCAAAGTACGGGGTGCTGTGATTTCTCAGGACACCAACCATGTCACTGGCATTGAAGTGGAGATTGCCATCATCAAATCTGATCTGAAGGAGATCAATAAAATTGTCAAAAACGACAGTACTGAAAAACTGCTTACCCAACTCAATTACCTGGTAGATGAGAAAAACAGCTACAATCTGCTGGTATTGGACACCTTCTACAGCAGTGGTAAAAGTGCCGCGGAGAAGATGATCAACAATCAGCGGGGAAAACGGCTGGGAGAAGCTATCACCAACATATTACATCAGCTGGACACCACACGGCAGACAGAAGTAAACAGGACCACCCGCCTCATTGATACCAGCGGACAAAAGGCTCAGAGCTGGGGCACCGTGCTGGTATTGTTTGCATGCCTTACCAGCCTGCTGGCATTTCTGTATATCACCAGCCGTATCCATCGCCAGGAACAGCTCATAGAAGCCCTGGACGAATCCCAGCGGCAGGAAAAAAATCTCGCTGCCGTAAAAGACCAGTTTCTCGCTAACATGAGCCACGAAATACGGACACCCATGAATGCCGTACTCGGTTTTACGCACCTGCTGCAAGCCCAGCCTCTCAACGAAAAATCCAAAGAATATGTTAACGCCATTGCCGGCGCTGGCCGTAATCTGCTGGAAATTATCAACGACATACTTGATCTTTCGAAAATAGAATCCGGTATGATGCGCATTGAAGCAACCTCCTTCAGTTTGCGCGGCGTACTGCATTCCATTGATACCCTATTCAGAGCCAAAGCAGAAGAAAAACACCTGCACTTCAGCATACAAGCCGATGAAGAAGTATCCGACCTTCTCTACGGCGATGTAATGCGGTTGACACAAATACTCGTCAATCTTACCAGCAATGCCATCAAATTCACGCCGGAAGGGGAAGTCAATATACAAGTGGCCAGGATATGGGCTGAAGAAAAAAATGTTCGTTTATTGTTCACCGTTAGAGATACCGGTATCGGTATAGAAGCAGAACAACTGGACAGTATCTTCGATCGCTTTAACCAGGCAGAAGTCTCCACCACCCGCAAATACGGAGGTACAGGCCTGGGGCTTACCATTGTAAAACAACTCATAGAACTGCAAAACGGCTTCATCTCTGTAGAAAGCAAAACCGGCCAGGGGTCTACTTTTAAGGTCGAACTTCCTTACACGCTGGGAGAAATGATGCCGGAAGATACGGATAACTTATATGCTGAAAACGACCTTCCTATTCATCCCAATATCAGGTTGCTGGTGGCAGAAGACAACCGCATGAACCAGAACCTGCTGCGTCATTTGCTCAGCAGCTGGCAACTGCAATACCGGGTTGTCAATAATGGTCGGGAAGCCCTGCAGGCACTCGAAAAACAAGTATTTGACCTGGTGCTGATGGATATCCAGATGCCGGAGATGGACGGATATACTACCGTTACCAAAATCAGGAAGGAATTACATTCCAATATCCCGGTGATTGCAATGACGGCTTACGCGATGGAAGGAGAAAGGGAGAAATGCCTGCAGATGGGCATGAATGATTATATTTCCAAACCCATCGATGAGAATATGCTCTATCGCATGGTACAGGTATATACCGGCAAATCTGCCGCCAGGGAAGTAACGCCACCGCCAGTATATAATGGCGAAAATGGTCATACTCACCTGCTCAATATGCAATACATCCGCGAGCTGTCCAAAGGTGATAAAGCCTTCGAAAAAAGTATGCTGGAGCAGTTTGTTACGCAGCTGCCCGAAGACCTTTCCATGCTTAAAAATGCCATCATGATCAACGATCCTGTAAGCATTCGGGCCACGGCCCATAATCTCAAAACAACCGTGTCATTTACCGGGCTGGAAACCCATCTCTACCCTATCCTCGAACAGCTGGAACAGATAGATGAAAACACCTACAACGCCACCACTGTGCAGGAGTTGTTCTATACACTGAAACAGCTGTGTTTACAGGCTATCCAGGAAGCTATCGATATCACGATCTGACAGTGCGGTCTGATTGCATGACCGTCTATTTTTCCTTTTTCAACGACACTAATAACCAGTTCACCGAAACCTCCCCGGATCACTGCACAACCCGTCTTATTTTTACATCACAATACTGAACAACATCTTTAATTAATCATTTTTAAAAGACAATCATCATGAAAAAAATCATCGCTGCTGCCCTGGTACTGAGCATTTCTGCTGCTTCTTTCGCTCAAGCTCCTGCTGCTAAACCAGCTAAGAAAGAAAAAGCTAAAACTGAAACTAAAGCAGAAGCTAAACCAGCCGCTAAACCAGCTGCTGACACAACTAAAAAAGCTCCTGCTCACAAAAAAGCTGAAGCTAAACCAGCTGCTAAAAAAGCCGCATAATTCGCAATTATACAGCGTTTGAGTTAAAATAGCTCCGGGATTCCCGGAGCTATTTTTTTTCCCATAATCCCAGGGCTAAAGCCCTGGGCTATGTTTGTGGCCTCTGATTTGATCGTAGCCTTGCGGAATTGGATACGGTTATCAAATACTCTTGTACAAGCAAAAATTACTTACCCAACAAGCCCAGTACACTAGTTCCAGGTTATATTTTTCCTGCAGCCTTACAGAACTTAAGCACTCCAATACAAGCAAGCCACCTCATGTCTAAGCCTATCTTATTCCTTACACTCTTTACGAAATTTTAAGCACTCTAATATACGCAAGCCCCCTCAAACAAGCATAGCCCAGGGCTTCAGCCCTGGGAGCAAAAAAAAATCCGCTACTAACGAGCGGATTTTTTTCAATTATAATATTTAGCTATTAACTATTTCAGTGCGTCCAGTTTCTTTTTCACTTCTTCTACTTTCGCAGTCTGGTTTTTGATAGCATAGATTTTCTGCAGTGCGTACAGGCAGCTTTCATAAGTCTGTTTGTCGCTGGCATCGAGGCTGCTGGCTTTAGCGGTGAAGCTGGCATCAGCTTTCTCGAAGAAAGGCAACGCCTGGTTCATCAGACCTTCTACTTTACCCTGCAGTTCTTTTGCTTTGGAAGAAGTCTGTTGTTTGCTGTCCAGATCGTTCAGTTGTTTGTTGAACACAACGGCCTTGTTGAAGTACAGGGCACCGAGCTGGAAGTTAGCAGTAGCATCGCTAGCGTTTAAAGTCAGTACTTTTTTGTAAGCACCTTCTGCTTTGCCGATCAGTTCTTCGTAGTTAGCTGGTTTAGGAGCGTCGTTACCTTTTTCGTCGCGGGGATTAGCCAGGTTATCTACGCGGATAGCGTAATCCAGGATGGCTGCTTCGTCATTTGGATTATCAGCCATTTTCTTTTCCAGCATAGACAGTAACTCGTTGGTTTTACCGGTTTTGCTGTAGAAGGCCATTTCCATATCGTTGAAGCGTTTATCCTTAGGGAATAAAGCTTTACCTTGTTCGATGGTTTTGAGCCAGTTGGCCTGGTCACCTTTTTCTTCATACAGCTGACCCAGTACAACGTACAGTGCAGGTTCGCCTTTGAACTGCAGGTCGGCAGCTTTTTTCAGGAAGGTTAATGCATCATCTTTTTTATTGGCCATGTTTGCAGCATAACCGGTGTAAAAAGTGAGTGCTGTATCTGTAGGGATGGTAGTACCCAGGTTTTTGCTGTTATAGTAGTCAGCAATTTCGAAGGCATGTTTGAAATCTACTACTGAAGAATCCCATTTCTGTTCATTCAGGAAACCGTAACCAGCGTTGGCTATAGTAGCGTATACGTTGAACATAGGTCCGCTCATTTCAAGAATGGCTTCTTTCATTTTAGGATCTATCTCCAATGCTTTTTTGAAGGAGGTATAAGCTTCGAGGGCGAGTGCTGCACTCTTTTGTTTGGTGCCCATCGCTTCGAGGATTTTACCATTTACCAGCCAGGTCTTTGCATCGTTCTTTGTTTTTTCGTTCTGTAACGCTGCATCGATATCCGCTTTGGCTTTCTCCAGATCTTGTTTTTTCAGGTTCTCATCTGCGCTGCTAACTTTTGCCCTTTGGGCCATCACCGACGCGCTGGCCGTACAAAAGAGAAGAGATACCAATAATTTTTTCATGTCTCTAGTTTTTAGTTGCTGATTACAATAAGAGTATGGTGCTCCCAATAGTCAAATACAATCAGGCTCATCGTTACCACTAAAGCCGGCTGTAATTTTTTTATTGGCACAGGAGACCCTTTGGAGGCCTCCTGTTAAAAGCAGTTATTTTTCAGGTTTGTTGTGACTATTCCTGCGGAGCATCAGGACCTTCTGCTACAGTTTCCTGGTCTGCTGCACTTTCTGTGCTTTCATTTGCTTCAGTACCGGTTTCGCCTTCCATTCCTTCTACAATTTCTTCTTCTTCCTGTTCATCGAGGCGGGCTACAGCTGCAATTTCATCTGCATCGTCGAGGCGGATCAGGCGTACCCCCTGGGTAGCACGACCAGCTTCACGAATATCGGATACCGCCATACGAATGGTGATACCAGACTTACAGGTGATCATCAGGTCATGTTTCTCTGTTACGTCCAGGATGGCGATGAGGCTACCGGTTTTTTCTGTGATATTGATGGTTTTCACCCCTTTACCACCTCTGTTGGTGATACGGTATTCTTCAATATTTGTTCTTTTACCGAAACCTTTTTCAGATACCACCAGCACTGTCCGTGATTCGTCGTCTTTGTTAACACAAATCATACCAACCACTTCATCTTTCTCGCTGTCAACTTCGATACCTCTTACACCGATAGCACCACGACCGGTGTCACGCACGGTAGCTTCCGGGAAACGGATAGCACGGCCGCTCTGGATAGCCATCATGATCTGGCTGTCGCCGGTGGTGAGTTTTGCTTCCAGCAGCTGATCACCTTCGTTGATGGTAATAGCGTTTACACCGTTCTGACGAGGACGGGAGAACTCTTCCAACAGTGTTTTTTTGATGATACCTTTTTTGGTGCAGAGTATGATATAGTGATTGTTGATAAAATCCTTGTCGCCCAGATCCTTGATATCGATGATCGCACGGATCTTATCATCGGCCGGCAGCTGGATCATATTCTGTATAGCACGTCCTTTACCGCTTTTCTCACCTTCAGGGATCTCATATACTTTGAGCCAGTAGCAACGTCCTTTTTCGGTGAAGAACAGCATGGTGTGGTGGGTAGAGGCAACGAACAGATGTTCAATATAGTCCTCATCACGGGTCTTGCCGCCGATGGCGCCGCGGCCGCCGCGTTTCTGCTGACGATAGTCGTAGGCAGAAGTACGTTTGATATATCCCAGGTGGGAGATGGTGATTACCACGTCTTCTTCTGCGATGATATCTTCGATCCTCATTTCGCTGGCCAGGTACTGGATTTCGGTTTTACGTTCGTCACCGAATTTCTTTTTCACTTCCAGCAGTTCTTCCTTGATGATATTCATTCGCAGTGCCTCATCATTCAGTACATCTTTCAGGTAAGCGATCAGTTTCATGATCTCGTCGTACTCAGCGCGGATCTTATCGCGTTCCATGCCGGTAAGACGTTGCAGACGAAGTTCCAGGATGGCTTTAGCCTGGATCTCGGAAAGACCAAACTGGGTCATGAGTCCGTCTCTGGCCACATCTGGTGTATTAGAGGCACGGATCAGGGCAATCACTTGATCGAGGTGGTCCAGTGCGATGAGGTAACCTGCGAGGATATGTGCTTTTTCTTCTGCTTTACGGAGATCGAAGCGGGTCCTTCTCACCACTACTTCATGACGGAAGTCGATGAACTCGGCCAGCATATCCTTCAGATTGAGGATACGTGGACGACCTTTTACCAGCGCAACGTTGTTGATACCGTAGGAAGTCTGGAGTTCAGAATATTTAAACAACTGGTTGATGATCACGTTGGAAATAGCTTCCTTTTTGAGATCGATTACCAGGCGCATTCCTTCGCGGTCACTTTCGTCGCGCACATCGGTGATGCCTTCGATGATTTTATCATTGACCAGCTGAGCGATCTTCTGGTGCAGTACAGCTTTATTGATCTGGTAAGGCAGTTCATAGATCACCAGTCTTTCGCGGCCGTTTTTAGCCGTTTCAGCGTTGATCTTACCTCTTACCACTACTCTTCCTCTTCCGGTTTCAAAGCCTTGTTTAACGCCTTCAAAACCATATATCACCCCTCCTGTAGGGAAGTCGGGGGCTTTGATGTATTTGATGAGTTCTTCAATGGTAATGTCTCTGTTGTCGATATAGGCTACGGCACCATCTACCACCTCGCTGAGGTTATGAGGCATGATGTTGGTGGCCATCCCTACCGCGATACCGGAGGCACCGTTTACAAGAAGGTTGGGAATACGGGTAGGTAATACGGTAGGTTCTTCGAGGGTGTCATCGAAGTTGTTGGTGAAATCTACCGTTTCTTTTTCGATGTCCTCCAGCATAGCTTCTGCAATACGCTGAAGACGGATCTCGGTGTAACGCATCGCAGCGGGCATATCGCCGTCTACCGATCCGAAGTTACCCTGACCGTCCACCATGGGGTAACGCATGCTCCAGGGCTGGGCCAGCCTAACAATGGTGTCGTAGATAGAGGCGTCACCATGCGGGTGGTACTTACCCATTACCTCACCCACAATACGCGCTGACTTCTTGTATGGCTTGCTGCTGGTGTTGCCCAGCTCATTCATACCGAATAAAACGCGGCGGTGTACAGGCTTTAAACCATCTCTCACATCGGGCAAGGCACGACCTACGATTACTGACATGGAGTAATCGATATAAGCCGTCTTCATTTGTTCCTCGATGTTTATCTGAACAATCCTCCCTTCCTGCTGATTTTCCGTGTGCTCTGTCATTTTGTGTGTTGATTTACAGTTTTTTCTGCTGAAAACAGATAGAGGCAAATATAGCCATTTCAGCCCTTATTACGGCCGAAAATTGCAGAAATGTGAATAAAAACATCATTGTTTAAATCAATTATATAGCGCTATCGATATATGACTGATTTTTTTTATAACCAACAACCATTTTTTGCTTTTCTGCGTTAATACGTGTAATGGTTTAATTTTACTTTATCTAAAATATGTATAAATAGGGAAATATATCAGAATTTAAATATTGGCAAAGAATTTGTTTTTAATTGACTGATAATCAATCCATCGAATCACCTGAAGTTACAGATTGGGCGGGATATGCACCGAATTTTACTATCAGTTCGAACATAAGTATCTAAAATGCTGTTATTCCCCTGATTCTTAACCTTTTCTAAAGAAGACTATGAAGAATATACTGTTGTTTGGGGCCGGAAAATCGGCGACCAGCCTGATCGATTATCTGCTGGCCAATGCCCCTAGACAAAAATGGCATCTCACTGTCGCAGACCACGACCTGATGCTAATCAAATCAAAAACCGGCAAGTCGTATTACGCCACCCCGGCAGCTATCGATATCAAAGACCAGGCTGCAAGGCAGCAACTGATACAGGAAACAGACCTCGTTATCTCCCTGCTCCCTCCCCATCTGCACATCATCGTAGCAAAAGATTGTCTCCATTTCAAAAAAAACCTCCTCACCGCTTCCTATATAGACCCTGAAGTACGCAAACTCGAAAAAGACATCGAAAAAGCAGGCCTCCTGTTCATGTATGAAATGGGCCTCGACCCCGGCATCGATCATATGTCTGCCATGAAACTCATTCATTCCATTGAGAAAAAAGGCGGACAGATATTTTCCTTTAAATCCTACTGCGGCGGCCTTATCTCCCCCGACAGTATCGATAATCCATGGCAGTACAAAATCTCCTGGAACGCCCGCAACGTAGTGCTGGCCGGCAGCTCCGGCGCCGTCTACCGTGAAAAAGGCAAAACAAGGGAAGTTTCCTACGAACAACTCTTTGACCATAATAAAACCATCCCGGTACCGGGACTAGGCAAACTAGCCTATTATCCCAACCGCGACTCCCTGGGATATATGGAATCCTACAAACTGGAAAATATTGCGACCTTTATGCGGGCAACACTCCGCTTTCCGGATTTCTGTGAAGGCTGGAATGCACTCATCAAATTAGGCCTTACCAACGATACCAATAAACTACAAACCGACCATCTCACCTACTTTGACTGGGCCGCCCAACATATCGAAGGTGCCGACAAACAGGCCGGACACGAGGAAGTGATGGCCAGATTCCTGGGCGTCAGCAGCAAAGCAAAGGTGATCCGCCAGCTGCGTTTCCTCGGATTGCTCAACGGTGATACCATCAACCTGGGCGAACAAACCAATGCAGGCATTCTGCAACATCTGGTAGAAGATAAACTGAAGATGGAGCCGTCTGATAAAGACATGATTGTGATGATGCACGAAATTGAATTCGAACGCCGTAATATGGCCACACGCATACACAGCTATATGATCGCGCAGGGAGAAGACAACATACGTACTGCCATGGCCAAAACTGTCGGCCTGCCACTTGGCATCATGGCCAAACTACTGCTACAGGAGAAAATTACGCTCACTGGCCTGCAGATACCAGTGATGCCTGAAGTATATAATCCGGTATTAAAGGAACTCGAAGAACACGATATCCGCTTTGAGGAAAGTTTTGAGTAGAAGTTATTGTTTCCTATGATGAACTCTCACGGAGAAGAAGGACTTGTGACAAGCTCCCCGTCAACGGGGAGCTTTTTTTATAATTATAATAATGATAAGAGTTCTGCCACACCTGAGGTAGCGGGCTTTTCGATACGCACCACCCGGCCTCTGGTTTCTACTTCCGGGATCTTTTTATCGATCACATAAATGGGCACATATGGCTTCACATAGTCCAGCAGACTTGCTGCCGGATATACCTGCAGCGAAGTCCCGATTACCACAAAGATGTCTGCCCACAACACTTCCATCACCGCCTGTTTCATCATCGTTACATCCTCGCCAAACCACACGATGTGCGGGCGCAACTGCCCTCCATCCGCTGCCACATCTCCCAGCCGGATGTCTTCGTGGATGTCGTACACCAGCTGTTCATTGGTAACACTACGCATCTTGAAAATCTCGCCATGCAAATGCAGTACCCGGGAAGAACCACCTCTTTCATGCAGATCATCTATGTTTTGTGTGATAATACGCACGTCATACTTTTCTTCCAGTTTTGCCAGCCCGATATGGGCTTCATTGGGCATAGCCGCCTTCACGTCCTGGCGGCGGACATTGTAAAAATCCAGTACCAGGCCGGGATTCTTTACCCAGCCTTTGGGGGAAGCTACTTCATATACGTCATACCCTTCCCATAAGCCATCTGAGTCACGAAATGTCCGGAGGCCACTTTCTGCACTGATGCCGGCTCCGGTCAGCACCACTAATCTTGGTTTCATATGTATAGTTTTAATAACCAGGCGCTGTCAGGACGTTATCGCTTGTTTCCTGTTTCTTTTCAGCCGCCTTTTTATAAATATAAAAATAAAAATGATAATCAGCACAAACGGCCACAGGCCCAATGCTTCTATAGCGAGGCCCAGAAGGCTATTCCAGCCCTCACGGACCGAGAGCCAGGACCGCTGCAGGAAACCGGGACCTTCCGGCGCAGACAGCGCCAAAGTCTGGTAATAATCAAGATAGATAATACTATAGCTCACCTGATGATCGATATACTGCAGACGCCCCTTAGCCGCTTCAATCTCCTCCCGGATTGTTTTCAGCTGCACTTCCACTTCCAGTATTTCCTTTACGTTGCGGGCTTGTTTCAAGATATCAAGATAACGTTGTTCGGTAGCTATCCTTGTTTTCATGCGGGCATCGAGGTCAACATATTCTGCTGTTACATCCTGGGAAGTGATGTTTTTCTGGTCCAGCCGGGAAACGCCGCTGGTAAGACTTCCCACACAACTATCAAATGCTGCGGCAGGTACTTTTATCTCCAGATGATTACGCCACTCTGTACTGCCGCGGCTCTCTACTTCTGATGACAGATAGCCGCCGGTCTTACTAACGATATCGGCTATACGTTTTTTTGCAGCTGCAAAATCGTCTACGGCAAAACTGATCCTTGCTGTTTTAATAATTTTCTGGGATGCCGGCTCGGCGGGTGTAGGCGGGGTATTGTCTTTCTTGACTTCCTTTTCTGCAAAAGCGTGACGTTCTGCTGCCACTGCAGCTACCGTTTCGTTTTGAGCAATTGCTGAGGCCTGATTGGCGATACTTGGGGAAGATGTTTTACCACAGGAAAACAGGAAGCATACGACGATGAGATGGACTATGTACTTCATGGGAATCGGAATTTTCCGGTAGGATGCAGCCAGGCGAAAAATTCCATAATAGATTACCGGGCTGTTCCAAAAAAATCAACAGCCCGGTAAACAAGTATTATTCCATGCCTCCCATTTCCATAATTACGTCAAACTGTTCTTTCGTGACGTCGCATACAGACAGGCGGCCTTGTCTGATCAGGGAGAGCTCTGCAAGCCTTTTCTCTGTCTTCATTTGTGCCAGGGTTACTGGTACTTTAAACGCTTTGACAGGCTTCAGATCTACCACAACCCAGTTCGGGTCTGGCGTGGTAGGATCCTGGTAATGTTCTTTCGCTACGGTAGCCAGACCTACAACGGCGAGGCCTTCGTTGCTGTGGTAAAACAATACCTTGTCTCCTTTTTTCATCGCCTTGAGGTTGTTGCGTGCCTGGTAATTACGCACACCATCCCAGAAGGTCACTTTATCTTTCACAAACTGGTCCCAGGAATACTTGAAGGGTTCCGATTTGACAAGCCAATAGTTCATTTGTAACGTTTTTGGATTTTACCAGCCACTCGCCAGTACATCGGCGATATGCATCACTTTAATATTGGTACCATGCTTACGGATGTAGCCATCCAGGTGCATCAGGCAGGAAAGGTCTGTGGAGATGAGATAGTCGGCTCCGCTGTTGACAGCGTTGTGGACTTTTTGTTCGCCCATACCCATAGAGATGGGTTCAAACTTCACGGAGAAGGTACCGCCAAAACCGCAACACACTTCACAGTCATTCATCTCTTTTAATTCCAGGCCTTTTACTTTCTCCAGCAGTTTCCGGGGGCCTTCCTTGATGCCACATTCACGCAGAGCTCCGCAGGCATCGTGGTAAGTACCTACCCCGTTGAGGGTGGCGCCCAGATCTGTCACATGTAATACTTCCGTCAGAAATTCCGTGAATTCGTAGAGGTTTTTGCGCAACAGTTTCACATCGTTATGTGCTGCTGAATTATCAAACAGTTTATTATAGTAATTACGAACGAAACCGGTGCAGGAGCCACTGGGGGCAACAATGTAGTCGAAAGTTTTGAAGTCCTTCACAAATTTGGTAGCAACGGTCCTGCATTCGTCCTGATAGCCGGCATTGTAAGCTGGCTGGCCGCAGCAGGTTTGCTCCGGATTATACATCACGTTACACCCTAGTTTCTCCAGCACTTTCACCATATTAAAGGCCGTTTCAGGAAACAGCTGGTCTACGAAACACGGTATAAATAACTGTACATTCATCTGAATAATATTTAGCGGTTGACCTTTAGTTGTTCAGCGGCAAACTCTTTGACAACGGGACCGGCAGGGCTGACAACCATTGGTCTGGTGCTAAAGTCCTCTCGCCAGGTCTCTTTGTAATGAAATCATCTTCAATGCGGTGATAGCAGCTTCTTCGCCTTTATGGCCATGAGCGCCACCCAGTCTGTCAAGGGCCTGCTGTTCATTATCTACCGTCAATATGCCGAATATAACGGGAACGGGTAATTGAAGGTTCAGTTGCAGGATACCTTCTGTGACAGCCTTACACACGTAATCAAAGTGAGGTGTTTCTCCGCGGATCACACAACCGAACGCAATAATAGCGCCAGGCTGGTTGCCGGTACCTTTGGTGTTCTCCCAGTATTGCTTGCAGGCGTAAGGGATTTCAAAAGCGCCGGGTACAATGATCTTATTGGATTTGGCCACCTTATATTGTTCCAGGGACCTTTCACATCCGGCTACCAGTTCATTCACAATGGTATCATTCCATTCGGTATATACCATAACAACACTGGCATCCTCCAGGTTGAGAATGCCAGTATCATTTAACAAGCTTTTATTGTGCTCAGACATACATTCAATTTATAATTACGAAGAACGGATTACGGCGGATGTTAATCTCACACGTAATCCGTTATTCATAAATAGATTAGTTATTCGCGTCTCCCAGTCTCGCCAAATATTTGTCCATTTCACGACCTTCGTTTGTGAGAGGGAATTTCTTTTTAATTTCTTTATAGATAGTGATGGCTTCTGCTGGTTTACCTGCTTTTTCCAGGGCCATGCCTGCGCGGAACAGATAAACAGGGGAAGTCAGCTCATTATCATTGTAGTGACCTGCTTTTTTGTAAGCCTCGATACCTTCAGAAGTTTTGTTGAGTTCCATATAAGCGTCGCCGATCAGACCCAGTGCAGTAGGCTGCAGGAGCAGATCGTCAGAGCTGAAGGAATTCAGCATGTCAATACCTTTCTGGTATTCACCCAGACGGATGTAACATACGCCAGCACTGTATTTTGCGAGGTTACCAGCTTTAGTGCCGCCGTATTTGTTTACCACCTGTAAGAAACCATAGTTATTGCCATCACCGTTCAAAGCCAGTTTAAAGGAGTCCACAGCAAAGTAGTTCTGTGCGTGGAAAATCATTTCCTGTGCTTTGTTCTCGTTGGGCTGTTTAACAAAATGGTTATAGGCGAAGAAACCGCCTACGCCCACTACTACTGCGAGCAATGCAATAGTAATGACGTTTTTGTTTTTAATGAAAAAGTCTTCCGCTTTGTGCATGGACTTCTCCAGGTCAAAATTTGTTGCAGGTTGCGGTGTGGTGGCTTTATCTTTAGTTTCTGCCATTTTAAAAGGTAATTGTGATTGCTTGGTTATTTAATAGGTATCAATGAACAACAGTTAGCTTCCGCCTTTTGGTCAAAGGTAAAAGCTAACTGTTGCGGTCTATTAAGCTTTAGTCAACGATGAACGGATAATCTTCCTGAACATAAACGTCTTTCAGGAGCTCATCATCAGAAGGCCATGGAGACTCTTCAGCAAACTGCACAGATTCTTCCACCTCCAGTTTAACGCGTTCATGGATCGCTTCAATTTCTGCTTCAGTAGCCCATTTGTTCTTCTGAATGGTTCTCAGTACCTCGCTGATCGGATCTTTTTCTTTATACTCTTCCAGTTCTTCCTTCGTACGGTATTTAGCCGGATCACTCATAGAGTGGCCACGGTAGCGGTATGTTTTGATTTCCAGCAGGGTTGGACCACCATTTTCGCGTGCGCGTTTTACGGCTCTTTCCACACCTTCATGTACCGCTTCGCAGCTCATACCGTCGATAGAATCGGCCGGCATTTCGTAAGCGTCAGCGAGCTTATAGATATCCAATACGTTGGAAGTACGTTCTACAGAAGTACCCATTGCATACATATTGTTTTCGCAAATGAAAACAACAGGCAGCTTCCAGGTCATTGCCATGTTAAAGGTTTCATGGAGCATACCCTGACGGGCAGCACCATCACCAAAGAAGCACAGCACAGCGTTGTCAGTGCCCTGGTATTGTTCTGCCAGTGCCAGGCCCGCGCCAGTGCCGATCTGTGCACCTACGATACCATGACCACCAAAGAAGTTGTGTTCTTTGGAGAAGAAGTGCATACTACCTCCCTTACCTTTTGAACATCCCGTTGCTTTACCAAACATCTCAGCCATACAAGCCTTAGCAGAAATACCCTTAGCTATAGCCAAAGCGTGGTCGCGGTACGCGGTGATGAATTTATCTTCCGGCTTCGTCGCAGTGATCGCACCAGCAGCAATTGCCTCCTGTCCGATGTACAGGTGACAAAAACCACGAATTTTCTGCATTCCGTACAATTGGCCTGTCTTTTCTTCAAAGCGGCGCAACAAAAGCATCAATTCATACCAGTACAGATATGTCTCTTTGGTGAATTTCGTCTTCACGTCTGTTTTAGTTTGCACTCTTTCTAAATTTGTTGGCAAATATAACAGGAAAATCCTAAAATGTAAATATCAAATCCAATTACTATTAAATTATGCAAATTCATCAATTTCAAACAGTTTTGCATTTAATTGCAGTTTCCCGAGTGAGAAGGCCCACCGGACAGGGATCTTTATCACTTATAGATATTGCAGAATTTGCATATTATTAATTACACATAACTTTTTTCTTTGCTGCATATACAGACAATATCACTCGTACAGTTCAAAAACTACACCCGGCAGGACTTCCGCTTTCAACAACGGATCGTTGGTATCACCGGCAGAAATGGTTCCGGTAAAACCAACCTGCTCGACGCCATCTATTATCTCTGCTTTACCCGTAGCTATTTTACCAGCAGCGAAAGCCAGAACACCCAGTACCATACCAATGGCTTCCGCATAGAAGGCCTCCTCGAAAAACAGGGCCAGGAAGAAAAAATCGTTTGCACCGTTAAAGACGGGAAAAAGGAAGTATCCCTCAACGATGAAAAATACGACCGCTTTTCCCGGCACATAGGCCAGTTCCCAGCCGTCATGATAGCCCCCGACGACGCCGAAATCATCCTTGGCGGCAGCGAAGAACGCCGCAAATGGCTGGACACTCTCCTGTCTCAGCTCTACCCTGACTATCTCGAGCATCTCATCGTATACCAGAAAATACTGCTGCAGCGTAACAGCCTGCTTAAAAATATCGCTGCGACCGGACAACACCAGGATAGCCTCCTGGACGTCTTCGACCAGCAACTGGTACAACATGGCATTCCCGTATTTGAACAAAGGAAGGCCTTCCTCACCGCTTTCATTCCGCAGGTACAACAACTATACGATTTTATCTCCGGCACCCATGAAATCGTCAATATCCGCTATCAGTGCACCCTGCAGGAAGAAGACTACGCCACTCAGCTGAATACTGCCCGGTACAAGGACCTGCAACTGCAACGCACTACTGCCGGCATTCATCGTGATGACCTCCTCTTCCTCCTCAATGAACACCCCATGAAAAACAGTGCCTCCCAGGGACAACGTAAGAGCTTCCTCTTCGCCCTGAAGCTGGCCCAGTTTGAAGTCATCAGACAGCATAAACAATTTGCTCCCCTCCTTCTTCTCGACGATGTGTTCGAAAAACTTGACCAGGAAAGGGTGATGCGGCTCATCTCCCTCGTGGCAAGTGATTCCTATGGCCAGGTGTTTATTACAGATACACATGCCGAAAGACTTCAACATAGTTTTGAGGCTACCGGACAAACCATTCAACTCCTCAAAATTTAGGGATTTTTTGATTGGGGAATTTTGGGATGGCGGGATTTGAAAAACACAATCCCTCAGTGATAAAATCCCTAAATAACCAAATCAAAATATCCCTAAATATTTCATAGCTTCGCCCCCATGCGCCACGGAACTACCAGTATAGGAGATGCCCTTCGGGAATTTATGAACAAAAGCAGGCTCAAACCCCGTCTTACTGAAGTCAGAATTCAGGAAAACTGGGAAAAAATAATGGGTAAAACCATTGCGCGCTACACACAAAGCATCCAGCTGATAGACCATAAGCTTATCATAACCACTACTGTAGCACCCTTAAAACAGGAATTAACTTACTCTAAAGACAAGATCATCAAACTGGTGAATGAAACGCTGGGGGAGAATATTGTCAAGGAAGTGATGATCAGATAATAATCAGTTGGAAGCGAACTGACGGATAAGACGGTTGATATCTTCTATTTTGAGATTAGTTTGCAGGTTTACCATCAGGAATTCATTTTCTTCCTGAACCAGCATTACCACATGGCCCAGCTCATCATCCTTTCCTTTATTGAGCACATGTACCATATTTCCTTTTTCCCTTACTTCCATCAGGGTCTCAAAATGATCTTTGGTCTGCAACTTTTGTTTTAATGCTTCTACATCACTGTTGGTAATGTTGAGGCCCTCGGGGTTTTCGATAGTATGCAGTTTTACTTTACGGACGCCTCTGAGCAGCTGACGTACCTGCTTTACATCTTCATCGCCGGCTTCACCAAATTTCAGCACCCAGGCTGAGAAACGCAACGGAATGGAGCCTACACTGATGCTATGTACTTCTGCCTTACCCCGGTAGTTTTTACGAAACTCACGTAGTGATTTGTCTTGCGCCATGGTCACTGAAGTGCCGGCAATCATCAGACAACAACCAAACAATAATGATTTCATGGGTTCTGGATTTAAGGATTATTTCTTTTTCAGATTTTTCAGTTTGTCCATACCCTGAATATTGACAGAGCTGGCAATCTGTGATATTTCGTTGAGATCAATGTCCCCAACAAGACTCATGGCCAGAAACTCATTGTTGCCGCCTACGAGCATAATCAGCTCGTTGATGCTGCCACGACTGTTTTCTTTCACCATAAATTTCAGGTCGCTGTCTTTATCCCTCACCGTCATCAGTTCTTCAAAATCTGAAGTCAGGAAAACGGCGGCTTCCTTATACAGACGCTGCCCATCTCTGGTGTTCTCCTTAGCCAGGATACGCAGCCCTTTGAGTTTCTGTATCACCCTCATCAGGTTTTTGGAATCCGGATCGTTAAGATCCAGTTTGGAAAACATGGAGAACATTTTAGGAGTGATACTGACCAGTGTAAAGTTCCGGTCGTTTTCATACTTCTGGAAAAAGCGGTCTATACTACTCTGCGCTGAGAGGTGCAGACTGGCAAAAACCGCTACCAGCAATAAAAGTGAACGTTTCATTGTTTTAAAATTTATATCAGGTTTTAAAATAGGCCTTTGATTAATTAGAACTTTCTATAAAACCGGCGGCTTCATTGAAATAGGCCAGCTTCTGCATTTTGTCTGTTCCCTTATTCAGGTTTTTGGCCAGCAGCTGCAAGGCTTTTTTGGTTTCCATATAGGCTAACCGGGCTTCTTCCTCCATCTTCAGCTGTTGTGCAGCCACAATACGGGCTTTCATTTCCTGCCGCTGATGCTGCTTCATCGCATATCCCATGCCCACCGCCATCAACAGCACGGCTGCATATTTCATCCAGTGCCGGAAAGGCGACAACTGCACCACTTTAGCGGTAGTCGCAACAGGTATCGGCACCTGTTCCGGCTTTTCAGGCATTACATACTCCCGTTCTATTTCTTCCTGGAAATAACTAAATAAAGGGGCTGCTTCCTGTAAAGCCTCCGGCATGTCAGGATGTGGCTCGCTGAAAAACCGGCGTAGCAGCGCTTCCTCCTCCAGAGAGGTTTCTCCTTCCCAATACCTTTCCAGTAGTACGATGATTTCGTTATAATCCATATACCTGTATGTTTTGCAGTTTCTCCCGCACCGCTTTGCGTGCCCTGTGCAGGTTAACCTTTACCTCATTCATATCCAGCTCCAGGATATCCGCAATTTCCTGGTAGGAATAACCGTCCATATCCCTTAATTGGATGATGGTCCTGTATTTCTCCGGTAATTCACTGATTACCTGTCTTACTTTGATCATTACATCGTTTTTTTCCGCTATGGCATGCGGACTATGCTGTGTAGCCGGCACTTCACCAGCCCTGTCCAGTTCGTCGGCCAGGCGATACTTCTTCGATTTGATCTTGTCCAGCGCCAGGTTACGCGTAATCCGCATACACCAGGCTTCCATGTTCTGCAGTTCAGTCATTTTCTCCTGCTGGCTCCAGACCTTCATCAGCACATCCTGGGTCACATCCTGTGCATCCTCCTCATTACCCAGCAGGCGGTAGGCAAAGCGATAAAGCTTTTGCCTGACGGGAACTACCTGCGTAAGAAATAAGTCCATTGACATGCGGAATATTGCGTTTTGTAATAAGAAGACGACTCAGCAAATACGATGTTACAACAATCTTAAAAAAAAATTCCCAGGGCTGAAGCCCTGGGCTAAAATTGGTTTTACAGCTGTTGGAGGAAATAAATTTTTTCTATTAATTATATTTTTATATTATATATAATCAACTTACAATAAGTATAATATTTAATAGTGGCTTCGCAATTCTTCTAAAAGCACCGTCATTTCCCTCAAAAAATAGCCCAGGGCTTCAGCCCTGGGATCTAAATAATTATAATTTAATACGAGGATCAATCACGGAGTAAAGCATATCAGCCAGGATATTGACTAATACAAAAATTCCGGCGGTAAACAGGATCGCGCCCATCACTACCGGGAAGTCGAATTTGTCCAGCGCATCCACGGTAACTTTTCCGATTCCTTTCCAGCCAAAGATGTACTCTACGAAGAAAGCACCTGCCAGCAGTTCGGCAAACCAGCCGGTGATCGCGGTAACAACCGGATTGAGTGCATTGCGGAGTGCATGATGCCAGATCACCCGGGAACGGGAAAGTCCTTTGGCGTAAGCCGTACGGATATAATCCTGGTGCAGTACGTCCAGCATGGCACTGCGCGTCAGCTGCACGATGATGGCCAACGGTCGTATACCCAATGTGATCGCAGGCAGTATCAGATTGCGCAGGTTGAGCACCCTCCCCTTAAATGGATCTACATCGAAGAGACTGCCCGTCATATGCAGACCGGTATAATCGCTCCACACAAAACCCAGCAAATAAGCAAGCACAATGCCGGCAAAGAAAGACGGTGCTGATATACCGATCACACTGGCAAAAACAGCACTGGTGTCCATCCAGGTATTTTGTTTCACCGCAGACAGTACCCCTAAGCCTATTCCTACCACCGTAGCAAAGAGCATCGCTGCAGTGGCCAGCAATAAAGTACCAGGCAATGCTTCGGTAAGGATCTCCCATACCGGCTTTTTTCCCTGATAGGAACGACGCAGATAGGGAGTTTTTAATACCAGTATTTTTCCGGCTGACAGATGAGCCAGCGTCACATAGTGCAGATTTTCTGCAGCATCGGCCTGTTCATGCACCCCTACAGGTGAAAGATCGTTGAGATAGAGCAGGAACTGCACCCCCACCGGCTGGTCGAGGTGCAATTCTTTACGGACATTTTCCAGCGAAGATACGTCGGCACGCTGTCCGAGAGTAAGCCGGGCCGGATCACCAGGCAATACATTAAACAGGAAGAACACCAACACCACCACACCCAGCAATACCAACAGGCCATATCCTGTTTTCCGGAGAAGAAAACGTAACATAGAAGCTTACGGAATATCGTTATAATGCCATTTACCTTTGATTGTGCCTTTGTCCAGCAGCATCAGACATGGATTGCTGCGACCGGCAGTTTTAATGGCCACACCGTCCATCTGCACAAAGGGGAATTCCAGTCCGTGCTGTTTTTCGAAGGCAGCGATCTGGTCTTTGGTAGAGGCAGACACACCATATATCAGGACTTCACCGTTTTTCCATTTTTGCTGCAGGACTTTCATTTTATCATCCCATCCTTTTCCTGCTTTTTCAACATTCTGTACCAGGAAGAGATATACTGGTTTGGTTTCACTCAGGATGGCCTCTGTTTGGTTAACGCCGTCGAGGTCAGTCAGAATAAAGTCCTTCACAGCTGGTTCGGCATTACCTTTTTTGATCAGTTTGTCTTTACGGTCCACAAACTTCCAGGTGCTGTCTGACCAGGGATAGTTATCGGCAGTAAATTCCTTTTTCTCGCCATTCTTCTCATAGATAAATATCATCTCATATACGTCAGGAGTAGCGCCCGGGGGCAGTTTCATTTTTTCCGGGATATTGTTGCCTACTTTATAAGGGAGACAATCGATAAACGGCAAGTGTTTGAGGGTATACCATTGTACGCCAAATGAAAACACCGCAGCGATGAATAATACGATGCCTGCTCCTTTGAATAATGGTTGTATACGGCCACGGAAAAAGTAGATTACCAGTATCATCACCAGCAGGGCCACATCTTTCCAGAATGTTTCCACTGCAGTCAGTTTGATACAGTCTCCGAAACAACCACATTCCCGGATGGTGCCACTGAACAGGGCATAACCTGTAAGGAAAGTGAAGAAGATGATCAGCAACAGCAGCAGTACGGAGAATATACGCATACGATAGCCCACCAGTACTGCTACACCGGCAATAATTTCGAAGGCATTCATGATGATAGAAAATGCCAGGGAATAGGGTGACAGAAAAGTGAGATGCAGCACCTCAAAAAACTCATCCATCTTATAGCTGAGGCCCAGCGGATCATTGGCTTTGATCAGGCCCGAAAAAATAAACAATACTCCAACAATAATCCGCAATAGGTTCAGGATAACTTTCATAAAATAGTTTAATGGTTAAGTGATGAATTAGCCCATAACTTCATTTGTTATGCTTCGCTGATCTTGATCAGCGCAAACAGTGCATAGTTTACAATATCCACATAGTTGGCATCTATTCCTTCTGATATCAGTGTTTGTCCCTGGTTACGCAGGATCTGTTTTATGCGCAGCAATTTGGTCAGGATGAGGTCTACAAAAGACTCCTGGCTCATATCACGCCAGGCTTCTCCATAGTCGTGGTTTTTGGCCTCCATGACCGTTTTGATCTCATAAATATAATGATTATAGAGATTCTCTACTTCTTCTACAGGCAAATCCGTATAGGGGTTACCGTGCTGCTCCATCTGGATTAATCCGATAACGCCATAGTTTACGATGCCTTTGAATTCTCCTTCAATATTGTCTTCTACTTTTTGTGCGCCGATCTCCTGTATATTACGAATACGCTGGGCTTTGATAAAAATCTGGTCTACCACTGAAATGGGACGTAACACCCGCCAGGAAGTGCCGTAATCTTTTGTTTTTTTCAGGAAGATGTCTTTGCAGCCAGCGATAGCGGCTTCGTATTGTGCTAATGTACTCATGATCCTATTGACAGGGAATCGTGCATATCAGGGAGAGGAAGGCATATAAAGTCCTTGTCAAACTTTGTCTTCTTTGTTCCTTTGCATGCGTAATTCCTTTATTTTGCATTACTTAAATTTGTGAACAGCGATTCAGGTGGCAAAATAAAGAATAAAAACCATTAAATGAGATCACACCATATCAATACCCTAACGGAACCTGCTATTAACTGCCGGGGGCAACTACTTTCACTTGCCAGGCCGGTAGTAATGGGCATCATCAATGTAACAGAAGATTCCTTTTATGAAGGCAGCAGAATGCATGAGTTGCATCAGGTGGTAGAGAAAGCCGGACAACATCTGCAGGAAGGAGCTGCGATCCTTGACCTTGGCGCACAGAGCACCAGACCCGGCGCTACCCTGATAGGACCGGAAGAAGAGCTGGAACGGTTGTTACCAGCTATTCATGCTATTTTAAACCGTTACCCGCAGGCTATCATCTCTATAGATACCTGGTATGCCGCAGTAGCGGAAAAAACCATACACGCCGGCGCCGCCATCATCAACGATATCAGCGCAGGTGACCTGGATAAAGACATGATACCCGTAGCCGGCCGACTGAAGGTCCCTTACATTGCCATGCACATGCAGGGTAAACCCGCTACCATGCAACAGAAGCCTCATTATGAAAATGTGGTGCAGGATGTACTCGACTATATGGCAAAAAAACTGGCCGAATGCCGGGCAGCCGGGATCCGCGATTTTATTGCCGACCCCGGATTCGGATTCGGGAAAACACTGGAACATAACTATGCACTGATGAAAGATCTTTCGCTCTTTCATCAGATACTGGGGACGCCAGTACTTACTGGCATTTCCCGCAAATCAATGATTCACAAGTTTTTAAATATTAGTCCTTCTGAAGCATTAAATGGGACAACAGTACTCAACACCATTGCGTTGCTACATGGTACCCACATACTGAGGGTGCATGATGTAAAAGCAGCGGTGGAAGCAGTCAGGATTACAGAGAAAATGAAAGGCAATTAAATCTTACTATTTTTACAATTATGAAGGAAGTAATACAATTATATGGATATGAGTTTCGCTGGCTGAACGTACTGGACCTGCTGATAGTCGTTTTTTTAATCATTCAACTGTATCGTTTATTAAAAGGTAGCCTGGCCTTCAATATTTTTGTCGGGCTTCTGATGGTATATGCTGTTTTTTTTCTGGTCAGGGCTCTGCAGATGCCTATTCTCACCAGCATCCTCCAGAACTTTATTAATGTGGGCATCATCGCCATCATTATTATCTTTCAGCCGGAGATCCGCAAATTCCTGCTGGTACTTGGCAAGAAGACCCCTTTAAGCAAAGACAGTTTTCTGACCAAACTGTTCCTGCCCGACAAATTTAAAAGCTATAAGGACGAAGAAAATATTATTAATGAGGTGATAGTAGCTGTGAGCCACATGCAGGCCACCTATACCGGTGCCCTGATCGTAATTGCCACCACCTACCGTCTGAAGTTTGACACCGCTTCCAGCATTCCCATTGATGGTAACGTTAGTTCCAAACTGATCGAGAGTATATTCGAAAAACACAGTCCCCTGCACGACGGTGCCCTGATCATTGTAGGCAATAAAATACTGGCAGCTAAAGTAATCCTGCCCGTTTCGGAAAATCCCAATCTGCCTACAAGAGTAGGTCTGCGCCACCGCTCTGCAGTAGGTATCACTGAGCACAGTGACAACCTGGCCATCATCGTTTCGGAAGAAAGAGGTACCATTTCCTACGCGCAGGACGGTAATCTGGTGACCGAGGTTTCACTCGAAGACCTTAAAGTAAAACTGTATGAAGTGTTGATTGATGGTTATGCATGAGCATATAACGTGAACGCCACAATGACAACCGATGGACATTATCTTATTTGACGGGGTTTGTAATTTCTGTAATGCCAGCATCAATTTCGTGATCCGTCATGACCGGCAAGGGCGCTTTCGTTTTGCCCCTTTACAATCAGAAACTGCTGTGGCATTAGGTACATCTCTCCATTTCGACACCAGCCGGCTGGAGACGTTTGTACTGGTACAAAACGGAAAAGTGTATACGAAAAGTACGGCAGCCCTCCGGGTAGCCAGGCAACTCCCCTTTCCCTGGAGAGGAATGTATGCCTTCATTATAATACCCCGCTTTATCCGCGATGCTGTTTATTCTCTTGTTGCGCGTAACCGTTACCGTTGGTTCGGAAAAAAAGACAGTTGTATGATACCTACCCCTGAAATCAGGGGTAGGTTTCTGCAATAATTTCCAGGCAGGCCTTTCGGAAAACGCCAAACTAAAAGCCTCATTATTAAACATCAACAGTTTAATAATGAGGCTTTATAATTTATCTGCCGGAGGCAGGGTAATTACTTCTTCTTAGCAGGAGCTGGAGCAGGAGTAGCTGCTACCGGAGCTGCTGGTTCTGGTGCACCAGGTTTGATATCAACCAGCTGAACGTCGAACACCAGGATAGAGTTACCAGGAATTGCCGGAGGGCTACCTTGTAAACCGTAAGCCAGTGTAGAAGGAATCAGCAGGGTAGCTTTGGAACCTTTTTTCAGTCCGCTCAGACCAGAATCCCAGCCTTTGATTACGAAACCACGGCCAATTGGGAATTTGATAGGTTCTAAAGGCATACCAGGACGCAGAGTAGAATCCAGGCTGGAGTCAAATACTTTACCGGAAGTCAGTTTACCAGTATAGTGTACTACTACGGTGTCACCTGCGTTAGGTGTGCTGCCGGTACCTTCCTGGGTAACAGCGATGTATACACCATCAGGGTTTTTAGTAGCGTTGATTTTGTTTTTCTCCATGTATTCCTTGATCGCTTTCTCATCTTTCTCTTTCTGGCTTGCAGCAGAGAATTTATTTTCAACTGCGAAAGTGATTTTCAGCTTGTCGCCTTTTTTACCGAACGGAGGACGCTCGTTAGCTGGTAATGAATCCCAGGGAATTACAAAAGTAGCACTGTCACCTTCGTGCAGGAGGGCCAGACCTTCCATCAGGTCGTACTTGTTCTGAGGTTTGGAAATCAGTACGGGAATAGCAGCTCCCACGATTTTACGGGATTCACCCAGGATAGAGTCGTTAATGCGCTGAGTCACATTCATCAGGGCGGTATCTCCCAGCTTCAGTTGTGCTCCGCTGCCGGATTTGTGAACGATATATTCAATACCGCCTGGTGTTTTTTTAACACCTGTTCCGCAGCTGGCTATCAATAAGCCTAACGCTGCAACTAATAACTGATTGTTTCTTTTCATTTGATTGTATTAGTAGTTGATATACTTAGTAACAGTTATACTATTGCAAAAGTGTTTCGTTTTCTTCTACTGCCTTAATAAATCGGTTCACTGTTTTCTCCAAAGAATCGGTACTTCTGCCGCCAGAGGCGTTGAAATGTCCTCCTCCGTCGAAGTATTTCCGGGCAAAAGTGTTTACATCAAAGTTGCCTTTGGAGCGGAAAGACAATTTCACTTCTGAGTTACGGTCAATGATCAACGCAGCCATCTTAATGCCCTGGATAGAAAGCAGGAAATTTACCAGTCCTTCTGTATCACCGGTTTGAAGGTCAAACCGTTTCAGGTCGGAATAAGGGATGGCGAGCATAGCCGTATTAAACTCATAGAATACTTCCATCCGGTTCAGGAGGCTGTGGCCCAGGAAGCGGAGGCGGTTTTCCAGGAAGTTATCATATATTTCCTGATGGATCAGTTCATGCTTCAATCCTCTGTCCATCAGGTCTGCTACCATCCGGTGAACGCGGGCAGTAGTAGAGGCAAAACGGAAGGATCCGGTATCGGTTACCGTTCCGGCGTAGATGCACTCGGCAATGTTCAGATTGATAAACCGCTCGTCTCCCAGCTTGTAGATGGTTTCATAAACCAACTGTGCTGTGGAACTGGCGGAAGTATCGCTGACACCGTAATCAAAACTGGGATGAGGCTCCAGGTGATGATCAATCAGTATTTTGATACAGTTGAGATTTTCCAGGTGGGGCGCCAGATTTTTGGTGCGGTACAATGCATTGAAGTCCAGACAGAATAGCAGTTCAATACCTTTCAGTGCTTCCAGTGCTTTGTCGGTAGAAGACTCAAAATCAATCACACTGTCCGCTCCGGGCATCCATTTTAAAAAATCCGGAAAATTGGTAGGAGATATTACCGTCACCTGGTGGCCTTTTTGTACCAGATAGTGGTATAATGCCAGTGAAGATCCCATTGCGTCCGCATCAGGTTTCTGATGCATCGTTATTACCACTTTCTTAGGATTTTCCAGTAAAGGTTTAATTTCCTCGATCGACTTCATTCAAAAACTGTAATGTTAAGAGTAATTTCTGGTCACAACCAATAAATTGCAACAGAAAACGAAGTGCGAAGATCTTTATTTGATGCAGAATTTCAAAATTTTTTACCACTAAAGAAAATGTAATTACTTTTGCGGCCTAATCTGTAATTCGGAATAAAACATATATGAGCAACAGAACATTTACAATGATTAAGCCTGATGCGGTAGCAAACGGGCATATTGGTGGCATCCTGAACATGATCAATGCCGCAGGTTTCCGTATCGTAGCCATGAAAATGACCCATCTGTCATCAGCGAAAGCAGGCGAATTCTACGCAGTACACAAAGAAAGACCTTTCTACGGTGAACTGGTTGAATTCATGAGCAGCGGGCACATTGTAGCAGCTATCCTGGAGAAAGAAAATGCAGTAGAAGATTTTCGTACCCTGATCGGAGCTACCAACCCTGCCAATGCAGAAGAAGGTACTATCCGTAAAAAATACGCTGAGTCTATCGGTCGTAACGCTGTTCACGGTTCCGACTCTAACGAGAATGCACTGATCGAAGGTGATTTCTTCTTCAGCGCCCTGGAAAAATTCTAATCTGCCGGTGACTTTTATAGTCACTTGAAAGCATAAATAACCTGATTTCAAACCATGACGGACATTTGGTTCCGCTTGTAAGAAATCAGGTTATTTTTTTGTTCTAAAAAACTGATTCCAAGCAACTTATACAAGTATACTTAAAGCACCATAGCAGATAGCCAGACATTTGGCACATTTTAATCGGCAAAACAGATTCAGAGCTTGATTTTCAAGCTATAAATTCCAGCTTTTGTTACAAAATAGCAGGTTTAAAAGCTACAAAATGTAATATTACAAACAATTGATTTTCAATAAAAATACGCAATCCACCTAATCTACTACTTCAAAAAAATTACTATTTTTCAATTTCAATCACCAAATCATCCTGTTGCACCATACTGCCCTCCCCTAACAGCACCTCTTTCACCTTTCCTTCACGAGTAGCCGTTACCGTTGTTTCCATCTTCATTGCTTCAATTATAAACAATGGCATATTCGGTGTAATCACATCACCTGACCGCACCAATACCTTCGACAATTTCCCCGGCAAAGGTGCCCCTATCTCCACCGCAGAATTGGTTACCTTTTTATTCTCCGCCACCACACTTTTCACTGAATGGTCTCTTACCTGCACCTTACGTGCATAGCCATTCAGCTCGAACACCACCGTACGCATACCATGCTCATCTGCCGGTAATATATACAACAGCTTGACAATAATCGTCTTACCCTTACTAAGCGTAATCAGGATTTCCTCCCCCTGTTTCAGTCCGTAGAAAAAAGCAGGCGTAGGGATCGCCTCTACATTACCAAACACCATCGCATGCTGATAGTACTCATCAAACACCTTGGGGAACATATGGTAACTCAGGTAGTCCAGAAACTCTGTGTGCGGATACTTTTCCCGGAAAGCACCAAAATCCGCCTCAAAATCCACCGGCGCCAGGTGCTCATTAGGCTTGCCCGCCAAAGGTCGCTCCCCTCTCAACACTATCTGTTGCAGCTTCGGAGGGAACCCGCCATATGGCACACCCAACTCTCCCCGGAAAAAACCTTTTACCGAGGCAGGAAATGCCAGGTTACGGGTTTCATCCAATACATCTTCCGCAGTCAGCTGGTTACTGGTCATAAACAAGGCCATATCACCTACTACCTTGGAACTGGGGGTTACCTTGACGATGTCACCAAAAAGTTGGTTTACAGCAGCATAGTTTTGTTTGATTTCTTCCAGCTTGTCACCCAGTCCCAACGACTCCGCCTGCTGACGCAGGTTGGAATACTGCCCGCCGGGGATTTCATTTTCATAGATCTGTGCCGTACCCGCTTTCATATCTGACTCAAAAGGATAGTAATATTCCCGCACATCCTCCCAGTAGTTGCTATGCTCATTCAGGGAAGCCAGGTTCATCCGGCTGCCGCGGGCATGCGTATCCATCACAGCTGCCATGGAATTAAGATTGGGCTGGGAAGTGAGGCCACTAAGAGAGGCTATGGCTGTATCCACCACACTCACACCCGCTTCTATAGCTTTGAGATAGGTGGCCGCCTGTACTCCGGCCGTATCATGTGTATGTAACACTACCGGCAACTTCACAGCGTCGCGGAGTGTTCCGATCAACACAGTGGCCGCCTCAGGTTTCAGCAGGCCGGCCATATCCTTGACAGCCAGCATATGTGCACCGGCATCTTCCAGTTTCCGGGCCAGGTCTGTATAGTACTGCAACGTATATTTATTATTGGCCGGCCTCAATACATCGCCGGTATAACTAATGGCTGCCTGGGCAAGAGCGTTGGTGCGTTCCCGTACAAACCGGATGCTGGGCGCCATCGCTTCCACCCAGTTCAGAGAGTCGAAGATGCGGAATATATCGATCCCGTTCTCTGCCGCCTTTTCTATGAAAGTCGCTATCAGGTTTTCAGGATATGCCGAGTAGCCGACAGCGTTAGATCCCCGGAACAACATCTGTAACAGGATGTTAGGCATCGCTTTGCGTAACAGCTGCAGTCGCCGCCAGGGGCATTCATGCAGAAAACGCATGGCCACATCGAAGGTAGCCCCACCCCATACCTCCATGGAAAATATCTCCGGATTGTTTTTGGCATAACTCTCTGCTACCGCCAGCATATCCCTGGTACGCACCCGTGTGGCCAGTAAACTCTGATGCGCATCCCGGAAGGTGGTATCTGTATAATAGACCGGCGTCTCCTGTCGCAGCCATTGTACAAAAGCCTCCCGTCCCATTTCTTCCAGACGGTTTTTCATACCGGCCGGATAAGGCTTCAGTGGTTCATAGGAAGGAATGACGGGCGTACGGAAGGTCCTGCTCTCCGGCCTCCCTTTTATATCGGGATGACCATTGACCGTCACATCGGCCAGGTACATCAGTGTTTTGGTACCCCGGTCCCGTATCTGCGATAGTTTAAACAGCTCCGGATGCTGGTCTATAAAAGCCACGGTACAATTCCCCTTCCGGAAAACATCATTGGTGATCACATTTTCCAGGAAGCGGATATTAGTCTTTACCCCTCTGATACGGAATTCCCGTAAAGTCCGGTGCAGCCTGCCTGCAGCACCAGATAATGTGCGGCCCCAGGCTGTCACCTTTACCAGCATGGAATCAAAAAACGGCGAGATTTTCACACCTGAATAGGTGCTACCCTCATCCAGCCGTATCCCGAAGCCGCCGGCATTGCGATAAGCGATGACGGTGCCATAGTCGGGTTTAAAATTATTCTCAGGGTCTTCAGTGGTGATACGGCACTGAATGGCAAATCCATTGAGTTGTACATCATCCTGCCCCCGGAGGAATATTTCCGGGTCAGACAGCCGGTGCCCCTGCGCTATCAGTATCTGGGAACGAACAATATCGATCCCGGTCACTTCTTCGGTTACTGTATGTTCTACCTGTATACGTGGGTTCACCTCTATAAAATAGATGTGGTGAGCCTTGTCTACCAGAAACTCCACCGTGCCCACATTATTAAAATCCACCCGGTGTGCCAGGCGGAGGGCGTATTCATATAGTTTATCACGGGTGTGCTGGGGTAGATTAGGTGAGGGAGCGATTTCCACGACTTTCTGGAAACGGCGCTGAACGGAGCAATCCCGCTCATAGAGATGTATAATATTACCGTAATGGTCTCCCATCAGCTGCACCTCTATATGTTTGGGTTCTTCTATAAATTTTTCTATGAAGATGGTATCATCACCGAAAGCCTTGGCCGCCTCGCTGCGGGCTTCCAGGAAAGCCCTTTCCAGGGCTGCTTCGCCAGGCACCATCCGCATCCCCCGCCCGCCTCCGCCGGCCGCCGCTTTCAACATCACCGGAAAGCCTATACGACGAGCCTCCTGCAAAGCAGTGGCCACATCATCCAGTGGAAGTCTGCTGTCCTCTATCAGTGGCACTTCCGCTTCACGGGCCAACGCTTTGGCAGCTACCTTATCTCCCAGCCGGGCCATGATCTCCGGTGACGGACCTACGAAAATAATACCTTCTTCCTGGCAGCGACGGGCAAAGTGTACATTCTCACTCAGAAAACCATAACCGGGATGGATAGCATCCACCTGTTGGCTTTTAGCCAGGTTGATAAGTCCTTCAATATCGAGGTAGGGCTTCAGTGGCTCGTCATCACGCCCTATCTGGTATGCCTCGTCGGCCTTATAACGATGGAGGGAATATCTGTCTTCATAAGTAAAAACAGCGATCGTCCTGATGCGCAGCTCGGCGGCGGCCCTGAGTACACGTACCGCGATTTCGCCACGGTTGGCCACCAGCAATTTGGATATTTTTTTGAAGGAAGGGGTAGACATATCATGGAGTTATGATTTAAAAATAGGGGAAAACTTTTAACTTGCCCACAATATGTGGCCATCATTCCGTAAACTGTTTAAAGGATATATGAAATTGGAGCGGTCTCTGTCAGACAATTCGATAGAGGCTTATTTGCGGGACGTTGAGAAGCTGGAGCAGTACCTCCAGGCCCATGGCGGTGAAAAACTCCGTCCGCAGGATGTTACGCTGGCAGACCTGCAAGGCTGCGTACAGTGGGTCAGTAAACTGGGGATGACACCGGCATCACAGGCCCGTACCATTTCGGGCATTAAGGCTTTTTATAAATTCCTGCTGTTGGAAGACATGACTCAGGAAGACCCTACCCAGTTGCTGGAAGCTCCCAAGCTGCAACGTAAGCTGCCGGATGTACTCAGTTTTGAAGAAATCGAAAAAATCATCGCCCAGATAAAGCTGGATACACCGGAAGGGCATCGCAACAAGGCTATCCTGGAAACGATGTACAGCTGTGGCCTGCGTGTAAGTGAGGTCATTAACCTGCAGATCACGCAGTTGCATATGGATGTAGGATTTATCCGGGTGGTAGGCAAGGGCAACAAACAACGGCTGGTACCTATCGGCCGGGACGCCATGCGGCACATCGATACTTACCGTCGCCATGTTCGTGTAAACCTGCCCGTTAAATACGGAGAAGAAGATACCCTGTTCCTCAACCGCCGTGGCGGACCACTGAGCCGGGTTATGATTTTCCTGGTCATTAAAGAGCTAACGGAGCTGGCCGGCATCCAGAAAAATGTGTCCCCCCATACCTTCCGGCATTCTTTCGCCACACATCTGGTGGAGGGCGGGGCTGATCTCAGAGCGGTACAGCAGATGCTGGGACATGAAAGCATTGCCACTACAGAAATTTATACACATCTCGACAGGGAATACCTGCGGGATACCCTCTCCCGTTATCATCCACGGTTTTAAAAAAAAGACAGCCGCCATTACGGGGCAGCTGTCAGACCATGGAAGGGTTTCAAACAAGGGGACTTGTTGAAATTACTTCAGAGGCATTCTAAACAATGACTTCTTACAACAAACGTATCCGGTTAAAGAAGGGCATTGGTGAGCCGCAACTGTTCCCGTTTCTTTTTACTTCTGCCACCGGAGAGGGTGATCACATCGTTGATCCATCCCTGTATATGTCCGGAGGCCCATTTGACTACTGAAGGCCGGTAGCGGAGATTCACGCAACTACAGGGCGCAAGGTCCTGGCGTTCCGGTGCAGCGGCCTGCTCTTCATTTTCAGACAACACCAACCGGTCCTGCTGGTAAATCCGGAAATACACATCGGGCCCCATATGGCAACGCCCCTGCTTTACAGGCTGTAGTGTACCATTATACAGGTCTTTCCTGGAAAAACGCAAGGTATATCGGCCATATTCGTTCGTATAGGCATGGCCGATCATTTTACCGGAGATGGCATTATAAGCTTCCACTCTGAGGATGGGCTGTTGGGTGACGGGCCGGTGCCGCTTTATGGTACCGGTGATTACCCATGCCCCTGCATCACCACATATTTTGCTCCACATGGCGGAAGGCACCACATAAGCGTAGGCTCCGATATAACCATCTGCTCCGCGCTTCCAGTGTAAGACGGCGCTGCAGAGATGAAAGTTGCGGGGCTGTATAGAACCGGTACCTCCGGGAAGGGTATCCAGACAAAGGTCCAGTTCAAGTGGTTCGGTGAAAAGGTGTACTTCCTGCCAGGCCAGGGTAAAGTTTCCCTGATCATCCAGTGTAGTTTCTGCCAGCAAACGATCAGCCTTCATCAATACATCTTTGGCAGATAATGGCTGCAGGTCATTAAAAATACCTTTCGGCTGGCATGTAGCTGGATACCGTGTATCCGGCAGGTATACGCGTATCCGTGCGTTTGCCAGGGGCTCTATGCAATCGTCACAAATAAGCGCAGAGATGTTTCCAATTAACAGGTAACTCATGGTTTTAAATTTATGAAAGGGGGTAATGAGTAAAACCCTCTGCATACTAAATAAAAAACAAACATGGTAGAAAGGCCTGGTAGTATCTACAGATCCAATGTATCTTTAAAAAATAACACGGTTGTTCCCACAAAGATTAATAACAATCTGTAAGGTGTCAAGCGTTGGAAACCTGAAATGTAAGAATGCGTATTTCTACGTATTTTACAGTGAGTGTTACGTTATTTCAGTAACTCTCCATAACCTCTATGTATATACAATTCCCTGTCAGTAAGACTTTGCCTGAAAGGGACTTTTCCAGGACTGTATCAGCCATAATATATTCAATATTGTAATAGTGTAATATTGTGATAATTTTACCCCAAACCTTAAACTACCCACTATGAGTGATTCTACACAAAGACCTATTCCTGCAGATGCAGGTGGCTTTATTTCCAGGGAGGAAATGGAAATACTGACCAAAAACCATGATGACGAGCATGCACAGCAAAAAGCGCTGGGTGGACATGTTAAAGCTATGTGCTTTGGTAAAGACAAAGTAATGGAACTGCTGGACCATCCCGATTGCACAGCGCTGAGAATTTACTACGGCCTGAAAATCGATACAGATGGTGATGGCATTAAAGAAAAGAAAATGGTACTGGTAGCTGTAGACAGCGATGGCAACGACATTCTGCCTCCGGCAGGTGATCCGGCCACCGGTTCTGTAGCCAAAAGTATGGTATCTGCCAAAATACTCGACCAGGGACTTCCTTGTCCGCAATACTGCTCTGGAGGAGGAGGAGGCACAACTAAACCACCTACACAACCCTAAAATCACATCGTGAATCTGAATATATTTCTTGGTATATTTTACACTATGACGGGGATCGAAGTTTTAATTTTGATCCCCTTCCTATTAAGATATAAAACATTGGATGTTCCCGGTAAATGGGCCTGCTTTTATATCGTCAGCAGTGTGTTTTTTGCAGCAGGATCTGCTGCCCTTTCCCAGGCGGGCCTAAACAATATGTGGTTTTTCAGCCTGATGAATTTTGTTCAGTTTATTATCCTGTCTTTTTTCTATCTCAGAATTATCAAGCATCCTACTATCAAACAGGCAATCACCCTGCTTCCCATACTGGTGTTCGGCCTATGTGTGGCAGATGCCGGGATGATTGAAGGCCTCCAATCTTATAACTCCATTAGTGCAGGCCTCAAATCAGGTATTATCATTGCTTATGGTATCATCTTTTTCCTTCAGTTAATGACTGATAAAGAACTTATTGAAAAAGCCATCTACATCAATACCCTTCCTGTATTCTGGTACAATGCTGCCATCTTTATATATTTCTGCAGCTCCTTTCTGTTTTCCATCAGTTATAACCTCATCCAGAACACTAATCAGAACAATGCCCAGGCAATGATTCTTACTTTATTAAGTATTAACTATGTAGTTGCTATGATTACCATGTTTCTGCTGTATATTGGGCTCTCAAAAAACAAAAGGTTCGGGTATGCAGACAATTGATATTATTGTAATTGGTACTACAGTAATGTTAATCCTTGGAGTCATCGTGATTCTGCTGGTGATGTTTCAGCAAAAACAGGTTATTCAACACAAATTGCTTATCAGAGATAAAGATCTTCAACTGCAAAGGGAAAGATTGATAGCAGTATTGCAAGGACAGGAACAGGAAAGAAAAAGAATTGCTGAAGACCTTCATGATGAAGTAGGTGCCCAACTATCTGTACTCAAGCTAAGCCTGGGCGGCCTCTTACCATTACTCAAAACCGGCAATGGTGAAGCTGAACGGCTGAAGGAAACCAAAGACTTCACCGACATTATAATACAACAACTCCGGTTCATCTCTCAGAGCCTGCATCCACAGGCCCTGGAAAATCTTGGACTGGCCCATGCACTAGACTCTTTCTGTAGCCTGATGAACAAAAACAAACAGGTTAAAATCAACTTTGAAGTAGCTGGTAATGGCCAGTCGGTAGACAAAGAGAAAGCACTAAACGTTTACCGCGTTGTGCAGGAACTAATCAACAATATTCTTAAACATGCCCAGGCCTCGGAGGTAACCATCACCTACCAGACCACCCCTTCCCTGCTTACCATCTCCGTTGCGGATGATGGAAACGGCCAGCTGCTGCCCTCTCTGGAAAGCAGTAAAAAGAAAAACGGTAGCCTGGGCCTCAAAAACATCGAAAGCCGGCTTAATATCATTGGCGGAGATATCCAATTCACTTCTGGTGCTCCGAAAGGTACTGTTGCTACCATCCATGTAGAAAATTATCAAGTGCCGGCACAGAATAGTTGATGTATATGTTGTTTTATTACTAAATTGCCATCCGGTTTTGTTGTACACCTATGTAACAACATGACTTACAGCTATTTATTAACAATAAAATAATTATAATTACCTCTCTATAAACTGTTCACTATGGCGCACATCAAAGTGGCCATTGCGGATGATCACAAGATTTTCCGCAGTGGAGTGATCAACACGCTGATTCCGTACGAAAATATCCGCTTTATCTTTGAGGCAGATGATGGCCTTCACCTGCTGCAAATCATGGAACAACAGCAACCGGACGTTATCCTGATGGACCTGAAAATGCCTAATATGGATGGCATAGAAGCCACCATCAAAGTAAAGGAGAAATACCCGGACGTAAAGATTATCATCCTTACCATGTATGAAGACGACAACTTTATCGTTCATCTGGTAGAAAACGGCGCCAACGCCTACCTCCTGAAAAACGCTGATCCGGAAGAAATATATGAAGCCATCTGCACTACCTATGAGAAAGGCTTTTATTTTAATGAAAACGTAAATCTGGCACTATTAAAGAAAGTTCTACACAAGAATAAACAACAATTCAAGCCTACGCTTAAGAATGAAATACAACTCAACGACCGGGAGCAGGAAGTATTAAAGCTTATCTGCAACGAATACACGACACAGGAAATTTCTGAGAAGATATACCTGAGCCCCCGTACCGTGGAAGGTATCCGGCAAAAACTGCTGGAAAAGCTGAACGTGAAAAACAGCGTAGGACTGGTGTTATACGCATTCCGTAATGGATTAATCGAATAACATCCCTCTTCCCTTCATTGCCACCAATTAATACAACCTAATATGAAAACTGTTAAAAATTTCACAGCATCTGCCGCAGCCATGCTGCTGTTATACGCTGGAGCTTCCGTAGCGCAGGGAATCAAAATGCCAGCTCCCAGCCCGGGCCAGACTGTAAAACAGGACTTTGCTCTTTCCAATGTAGAGCTCAGCTACTCCCGTCCGGTAACAAAAGGCAGGGTGATCATGGGTGACGTAGTTCCCTACAACAAAGTATGGAGAACCGGCGCCAATTCCCCTACCGTTATTACCTTCGGTGAAGATGTGAAATTCGGCGGTGTACCTGTGAAAGCCGGCAAATACGGACTGCTCACGATCCCCGGTGCCAAAGAATGGACCGTGATCCTCTCCAGCAGCCTCGATGTTAGCAGCCCTTCCATGTACAAAAAGGAAAATGACGTTGCCCGTGTTAACGTAAAGCCAGTAGCACTTCCTGCATCTCAGGAAAGCTTCACCATCGGTTTTGAAGATGTGCTGGAATCCTCTATGACATTAGCTATCAGCTGGGAAAAAGTTAAAGTACCGGTAAAAATCACTGCCGACATCAACGACAAGATAGTAGGACAGATAGAAGAAGCCATGGCTGCTCCCGGCGACAAAAAACCATACTTCCAGGCTGCATTTTATTACCTGGAACACAACCTGGACATCAACAAAGCAAAAACATGGATAGACCAGGCCGCTGCTCAGAGCCCGGACGCATTCTGGGTTTTCTATCAGAAAGCCAGAATCTATGCGAAAGCAAAAGATGTGAAAGGCGCCAAAGAAGCTGCTCTGAAATCCATCGAGCTGGCGAAAGCTGCTAAAAATGATGACTATGTAGCTCTCAACAACAAGCTGCTGGCCACATTGAAATAATTCTCCTGAATTAAATACAAACAGCGGGATTTAAAATATCATTATTTTAAATCCCGCTGTCATTTTATGAAAGTGCCGGTTTCTTTATGAAAGGCTGCAGGATCATTGCAAAAACAATTACCAGTATACACCCGATAGCATTGAGCCATAGGAAAGACACCTGCTCCAACCCGTACATCGCCAGCACCACTGCTTCAGCGGCAATGGCGGCCCAGAAGGTAGCCGTACCTCCTACCCGCTTCAGGTAAAATGCTACCATAAAAATTCCCAGTGTAACGCCATAAAACCAGGAACCCAATATATTCACCACTTCAATCAAACTGCCCAGCCCACTGGCAAACTGCGCTACCACAATACAAAATACGCCCCATATCAAAGTCCATAATTTGGAGATCCGCATATAATGCTCCGGAGTGCCGTGACCGTTATACAAACGCTGATATACATCTATCACCGTTGTGGATGCCAGCGAATTGAGCGCAGCAGCAATACTACCCCATGCTGCCAGGAAAATGATAGCGACCAGCAAGCCCACCAATCCCTTAGGGAGACTGTTGACTACAAAATGCAGAAAGATGTAATTCGTATCATTGGTATCGGCAGTAGGATCAGCCTTCTTCATCAGCGTAAGTGCCTCTTTCCTGATAGCCAGTGCCTGTTCATCCGTTTGCAGCAATGCTTTTTTGGCGACAGCAGTACTGGCGGCATCTTTTGTTTCCAGGGCTGCGGCCAGGTCTTTCACCTGTTGTTGTTTACGTGTACTCAGCGAATTATACTTGTTTTCCAGCTGTTGTAAGGCAGGCCCCTGGGAGGTGTTACGCACACGGGCCAACTGAGATTCGTTGAAAAAAATAGGTGCGCGGAAATAGAGGTAAAACACAAACACCATAGCACCGATCAACAGAATCAGGAACTGCATCGGAACTTTTACCAGGCCATTCATCAGCAAGCCCATACGGCTTTCTTTTATGGAACGGGCTGTCAGATAACGTCCTACCTGCGACTGGTCAGTCCCGAAATAGGACAGTGCCAGGAAAAAACCACCTATCAAGCCGCTCCAGATATTGTACTTATCGTTCCAGTCAAATTTGGTTACAATCACATTCAGTTTGTCCATTTTGCCCGACACCTGCAATGCCTGTTTAAAGCCAATATCCGCCGGCAGCAAATGCACTACCATCCAGCCTGCCAGGAACATACCTCCAAAAATGATGGCCAGTTGTAAAGTCTGTGTATAGGCAACGGCCCGTGTACCGCCAGCCACCGTATAGATGATCAGCATACCGCCCATGATCATATTGGTCCAGTAAAGATTCCAGCCCAACAGTGATGATAAAATAATGGAGGGCGCACAGATACTGATACCAGTAGAAAGGCCCCGCTGTACCAGAAACAGGAAAGACGCCAGCGTACGGGTTTTCAGGTCGAATCTCTTCTCTAAAAACTCATAAGCTGTATATACTTTCAGTTTATGAAAGATGGGAACAAAAGTGATACAAAGCACTACCATGGCCAGTGGCAGTCCGAAATAGTATTGTACAAACCGCATCCCGTCCGTATAGGCCTGACCGGGAGCTGATATAAAAGTAATAGCGCTGGCCTGGGTGCCTATAATAGACAACAGGACAATATACCATGGCATAGCCTGGTTGCCAAGGAAATAACTTTCCATGTTCTGTTTTCCCCGGCTTTTCCAGATGCCATATAGTATGATAATCGTAAGGGTAGAAATGAGTACTACCCAGTCTAAAGAACTCATGAATATGTTTTGGTGAATAAATAGAAGAACATGATCAACATCCCCAGCCAGCCAATCACCAGTACGTACCAGTAACTCCAAGCCGGGAACAGTGGTGGTTTCTCTTCCTGCAGGTCTTTTTCTGTCATGCTTCAGTATTTATACATTCAATCATCTGTGCTTTTGGACCACATGCTGCCAGTCAGTAGTCCCAGTGCAATTCCAATTAGTAGTCCGATATGGACCCTTTTGATTTCAAATCCGATAAACAGCCCCAGGAGGATGCAGAGTATTGCTGCAATCCTCAGCCTGGGGCGGTTCTGTACATGTTTTTTTGCCATCTCGCCTAGTGCTGTTTAGCAGAAATCAGGTTCACAAATAAACGATAGGCACCGGGCACACCGGCTGGCAGTTCACGGAAAAACGCCAGGCCTGTATACACATACCTGCCTTTGCCATACTGCGCCACAATGGTAGAACCATCCAGTGGTGATTCTCCCTTATCGTTCATTGAAAACAGTTTCTGATATGCTTTGTCAATATTAACAGGGAAATACAATCCTCTCTCCTGTACCCAGTCATTAAAATCAGCAGCGCTGATTTCATTGGGATAATGCAGTACAGGACTATCCGGCTGCAGGAAGGTCACCGCGGCCTTTTCATCTGTTACCCGGTCACGGGAAAGGCTAAACGGATATGGTCCCAGATCCTGCGTTACCAGCGGATTGTTTACATTGTATTGTACCAGCAGGGTTCCACCTTTGCTGACATAGTCCATCAGGTGGTTTTGCCAGTACTTCATGCGGGGATTGGTATTATATGCCCGTACGCCAACAATGATGGCATCGTATTGGGCCAGCTGGTCACCCATGATTTCTTTTTCACCCAGTTCAGTTACATCATAGCCTACCTGTCTGAGGGAAGCAGCCACGAGATCACCGGCACCGGGAATATATCCCAGTTTGTTGCCGTTGTGTTTCAGGTCAACGGTTACCAGTCTCGCGGAGGCTTCAGGGAAAAGGGTGATCAGCGGGATATGATCGTAGCGGATATGCTGTATACTTTGCGTATAGGCTTTACCGTTACAGTCCATCACTACAGTAAACGTGTCTACCTGATTGGTAGTAGCTGCAGCTTTCGGTTGAATGCTGAAGCGCAGTTCCAGTTCATCGCCTTTTTTCTCCAGTTTGAAGGGCAGGCTGCTTTCCTTTACAGCAAAGCCCGCGGGCAGTTTAAGGTGCACGTTGCCTGCAACCCCATCAGCCATAGCGGAGATCTTTACAGGCACTGTTTGTGGTTGATTGCTGGTAAAGATGTATACCTGGTTATTCAGGTTGGCCACTACAGGAGGTGCTATTACGAGTGGTTCGTATAATTCTCCTTTTACCGGGTCGGTGTATTTGTACTGGAGCGGACGTTGTAACAGGAACTCCTGCCCTCCTATTTCCAGGTGTATTCCGGCAACGAGTGGCGGAACATTTTCCGGATTGCCTACCTGTAAGGGATCAGGGATTTCGTAGGTACCCAGCGGATGTGGCTCAGACAACCAGTAAGGCTGTGAGATTTTGGTATCTGCCGGTACTGTGAGCGTATGGGAGATGCTGTTGAATTTATTGTACGCCAGTTCGCGAGCGCCGATGGCGTCCGGCTTACCGGGCAGGTCTACTTTGCGAAGATTAACAGGGACATGTCCGCGGTTGATCAACTGTACAGTCGCTTCCATGCTGTATCCTGGCACTACGCTCGGGGAGGTGCTGTAAGCCTCGGCCCAGAGGCCGGCGCAGGCATAGATGAGCTGTTCAGTTTCTTTCAGCTTCTGATTGCGCCAATAGCCGTCAGGCAGAGCCTGGATGGCTTTGCGTATTTCCAGCAGCACAGGTACTGAAGCACCTGGATCTTCCATACTGTAAGACTGGATAACCTTGTCTACCATTTTGCCAATGGCAGTGCCACCGGCAACACGGGACCAACTGGTATTTATATCGTCCAGTAGTTCATGACGGGGTGCATCTCCCTTGATAGTCTGAAAATATTCCATACTGGAACCTCTGCCTGCAGGAACGCCAAAACCCTGGCTTTTATGCTGGGAGCGGCTTTCAGCAGCAATTTCTCCATAACCTTTTCCCAGGAGGCTATTGTAAATACCTACGTCTACTTTGAACTGGTCTTCCGAAATGGTATTGGCACCACCGAAATTGAAGGTATTCCATAACAGCCTCTTTGTTTTCCAGGGCTGTACGTATTTGAGTTGTTCGGGATATTGTTTGGGATCAGCGGCAGCGGTGAAGGCTTCTGCCGCCAGCATAGCGGAGGCGGTATGATGGCCGTGGCCAGCGCGACTGTCGGCCGGGAAACGGCATATGATTACATCCGGCTGGAATTTGCGGATCATCCATACTACATCACCCAGGATTTTTTTCTTATCCCAGATGGTAAATGTCTCTGCGGGATTTTTGGAGAACCCGAAGTCCTGTGCCCGGGTGAAGAACTGCTCTGCTCCATCAACACGACGGGCTGCCAGCAGTTCCTGGGTACGGATCAATCCCAGTAGTTCGGATTGTTCGTTGCCAACCAGATTTTGACCACCATCACCACGGGTGAGTGATAGGTAGCCGGTACGATAGAGTTTTTCTTTGGCCAGGAAAGCCAGCAAACGGGTGTTTTCATCATCAGGATGGGCAGCCAGATACAATACGCTTCCCAGCGTATCCAGCTTTTTCAGCTGCAGTTTTATGTCAGCGGCGTTCCATACGGGTGATGGTTGTGCCAGTGCAGGTATACTGGCAATCAGGAGGATCAGGAAAGCCAGTGCAGTGCGGATTCTTAAAAACATGAATAGAACGTGATTTTACAGAGTCGCCAAAAATAGGAATAAATTCATGTGAAGGAAGAGAATTGGGTTGAACGGCGATAAAATAAAAGGTCCCGGTGTGTTACCGGGACCCTACAAGCAAAAACCAACCAGCTCGCAAAAACCAATTATTAACAAAGGCGGTTCAGATTAGTTGTATCCTTCGTTTTGCTGGTGGCGTATATTAGGATTGGCATCCAGCTCTTTTTGGGGAATGGGTAAGATTATCTTAGGTCCGGGCAAAGCCACGGAAATAGTTTTGTTGTTGGCGAGATACTTTACAAATGGTGCTCCGGTGCGGCCCAGATCAAAAAGACGATGTCCTTCAAAGGCCAGCTCCTTGCGCCTCTCCAGTGCAATAGCATCCAACAGGGCCTGGCCTGTGGCCACCACTGGCGCTGCACCAGGATTAGCCCTTTTTACAATATCATTCAGTGCTTGTTGCGCATCTGTATCTCTTCCCAGGTGAGCCAGCGCTTCTGCCCGGATAAGATACAGCTCTGCCAGCCGCATCACCTTAATACTTTCTGCAAATGTGGCCACATCTCTGTATTTGGTGATGATATTGGCCGGATTTTCACCTCCGGTCCCCGCACGTTTGTCTCTCTTTATAAATCCCAGTCGTGCATCTTTTTCATTATATATTTTCCATATATCATCAGTAGCTAATACATCTCCGTAGCCCATCTGGCTAAACATATAACTCAGCGCATCGGTGCTACGATTATCTGTTGCTGTATTGATGATTTCAAAAATTGTTTCACTGTTGCCTGTCTGGCTAAAATCGCTCACCAGCTTGTCCCCTGGCAATAATGTATACTTGCCGGAGCTGATTACCAAGCTGGCAGCAGCTTCTGCCCCTACCCAGTCTCCTTTATACAGTAATACTCTTGCCAGCAGGGCCTTTACACTCAGGATATTGAGCCTGCCGGAAGAGAAGGCCGGACTTTTGCTTTCCTGGAAAAGACTGATTGCCTTATTCAGATCACTGATGATCTGTATATAAGTGTCTTTTACAGAACTGCGGGAAGGCGACTGTACCTCTTCTATATTGGTAGTAGTGGCGAGGGGAATTCCCATGTGCGAGGCATCCGGTGTATAGTTGTAAGCCTGTGCATACAATCGTACCAGGTCAAAAAACACCAGTCCTCTCACGGCATAGGCTTCCGCCACAATCTGTCTGGCTTCGATGCTGTCTGCAGTAAAAGGCAGCAGTGATACGGAAGGGCCTTTCTGTATCACCATATTAGCATTGGCCACCACGCTGTAAAGCAGGTTCCATGCATCGGTGATATAGACATCGTTCGCTGTTACGATGTACTGATCCAGATTACGGTACCTGTTACTGTTGACGACACTGATATACTCATTGTCTGCCCGAAGGTCCGGCAACAGTAACATGGTACGACCGTAATAGTTTTCATTTTGCATTAGTGAATACACCCCGTTAATGGCTGCTTGCAGCCCTGCCAGATCTTTAATGGTATGTCGTGTTTCTGTAGCCGACTGAGGGTCCTGGTTAAGAAAATCCTTACTACAACTGGCAATCAGTGTAGCTATTAATATCCAGGCAATATATTTATATCGTTGCAACATGAACTGTATTAAAAATTGACGTCTACCCCGACGAGGAATGTTTTGAATATGGGTGGTCGCTGATCATAGTCACCAGTCACCGGCACTTCCGGGTCCATGGTTAGTTGAGCATCTTTTACATATGTCCAGAGGTTGTTCCCTCTCAGATAGATCCGGGCTTCACTCAATCCTGTTCGGGTCAGCCATGATCTGGGCATGTTATAGGCCAGCATCAGATCTCTCAGGCGAATAAAGCTGCCATCATAGAGGAATCTGGAAGAAGCCTGATTGCTAAGTCCTGTCTGTGTGCCGCCAAACACCACTTTCGGGATATCGGTGATATCACCGGGTTTCTGCCAGCGGTTTTCGTAAATACGCCTGGACATTTTGTAGGTAGCACCGAATCCGCCGCTGCCGTCGGATTCCGTGAAAGAACCCCAGTTGTCATATACTTTGCTGCCCCAGTTGTAATAAACCTGAAAGCTGAGCTCAAAGCCTTTATAACTAAAATAATTCGTCAGACTTCCATAAAACTTCGGGAGAGCGCTGCCCTGATTGAAGCGCTGCGCTTCCCCGAAGACACGAGTGGTAGTGGTCTTGTCGGCATTGGTATACCAGCGTGCTTCTCCCGTTTGCGGATCAGCGCCAGCATACCCCACGAGGTAAAACTGATAGAAATCGCCGCCTACTTCCCTCTTATAAATAGTACTGGTCATTGGATTGTCCAGCCTGGTAATGGTATTCTTTAAGGTAGATATATTAAAGTCCGAGCGCCATGACAATGCCTGCGGATTATGCGCCACGATGTTACGCGTGCTGAGTGATAACTCCCAGCCGGTATTACGCATCTCACCGTTATTGCGGAATACCGTGGTAATTCCGTTGGTGGATGATACCGGCACATTCAGTAACAACCGGGAGGTGACCCTGTTATAATATTCTACGGTACCGGATATACGATTTTTAAGTATGGCAAAATCGATACCGGCATTGAAGGGTTTATTTTGTTCCCAGGTAAGATAGGGATTGGGGTATTGACTCAAAACATACCCCGGTTTCCCATCATAATCATTTGCCGGATTGTACAATGACAACGAGGCGTAATTGTCAATAGCCTGGTTCCCGTTGCTGCCGTAGCTAGCACGTAATTTTAATTCGTTAATACCGGGAATATCCTGCATAAAAGCTTCTTTGTAGATATTCCAGGCAACTCCGAGTGACCAGAAGTTGGCACCTCTTTTTTCCTTGCCAAACCTGGAGGAAGCGTCCCTTCTGATGGAGCCGGAGACATAATATTTTTGCTGATAGTCATATCCTGTATTGAGGAATACACCTGTCAGGGAGTTGGCAACATTAACAGAACTAATGGTTTCCGGTTTGGATGCATCGGCAAGTTCGTTTTTGCCGGGCAGGAAGTTGGTGGCAGAAGCAGAGTTGCCGGTATTACCGGTACGTTGCGCCTCAAATCCTGCGAATGTACTCAGTCCATGATAACCCCAACGGTGATTATATCGCAGGATACTGGTGGATACCCAGTTGTTCCACAGGTTGTTATTGACATAAGCCCGTCCGTTGGTATTTCTGCCGTCTCCGAATCCCGGAGGGTAGAATGAATTGCTACGGGCATAGTTCAGGTCTAGACTAATCCTCGTTTCCAGCGATAGGTCCTCTTTCAATTTGTATTTGGCGCCGACCCCACCCAGCAGGCCATAAATGGAACCAATGCGGGTTACCTCGTCGAGCACGGCTACCGGATTAAATGTGGTGTTATAACTGAAGTCGTAGGAACCGTCTGCATTATAGACTTTCAGCCATGGCTGCATACGGGCCAGCGACCTTACCGGATTGGCCAGCAATCCTACATCTCCTACAGCGTTGGCTTTCTGATAGACCAGCGAAAGATTGACATTAAAAGAAAGTTTATCAGTAGCATTATTGCTAAGATTCAGCTTCCCTGTCATTCGCTGGTAGTCCACACCTCTCAGCGCAGATTTGCAATCATAATACCCGCCGGACACATAGAATTTTGTTTTCTCATTACCACCGGCTGCAGAAAGATTAGCCTGTGTGTAGCTGCCAGAGCGGGTAAGCAAATCCATCCAGTTGGTATTAATGGTGGTATCGATGCCACGGGCCTGTAATTCTTTCTGGAATCCGGCTTCTCCGCTGCCATCTCCTTTGTTGTACCATCCCTCTCTGAGCAGTTCTATCATTTCGCTGGTATTGAGCGGGTAGTTGCTTTTGGGGATGGTGAGTTTATTGACGCCCTGTTGTACGTTGACACCAATACGGGTACTGCCTGGTCTGCCTGTTTTAGTTGTGATCAGGATCACGCCATTGGCGGCGCGGGAACCATAGATGGAAGCGGAAGCGGCGTCTTTTAATACAGAGATGGAAGCAATGTCGGCACTGTTGATACCGGCCAATGAATTCACATTAAAATCTGTCAGGTCATCTGTCACTACCGGTACGCCGTCCACTACATAGAGCGGGGTACTGCCGGCAGTAATAGAGCCTATACCACGGATACGGATACTGGGTACCGATCCGGGTTGACCGGAACCATTCATAGATTGAAGTCCCGGGACATTTCCTTGTAAGCTTTCCTGGAAGCTGCTACGGGGAGCTTTATCAAATAAAGCCGTGTTAACCATAACAGCTGAACCTGTCAAAGAGCCTTTTGTTTGAACGCCATAAGCTACCACTACTATTTCATTCAATCCTCTGGCGTCGTCTTTCAGCACAATATCTAATGCGGATCTGTTGTTGATCCCGATTTTCTGTTCTTCGTATCCGATGAAAGAGCATATCAGTGTTGCCGTTGAAGGTGCCTTTACCCGGAAAACTCCTTCCATGTTGGTGGTGGCGCCTTTATTGATGCCGGCAATGCGGATGCTTACCCCTGGTAGCGGATGACCTGTGATATCAGTTACACGGCCATTGACCAGGATATCGGTAGTTACAATCGTTGTATCCGGAATAATGGCGATCAGGCCATCAGACAATGTTTTAAAGGTGAGACCGGTATTATGTAAAACCCGTTTCATCACTTCTTCCATCGGTTCCTGATGCAGGTCTACCGTTACCCGTGTATACGCGGGTATCATGTCGCTCCGATATACGAAACGATTGTGACTTTTTTTCTCAATCAATTTTAACAGGCGTGTGAGGGGCATTTGATCCGCTTTCACCGATATCTGTTCACTTTGTCCGAACACATGACCCGTTATATGTAAAGAGGTAATCAGAATTATAAAGGACACCAGTTTCATTAGCTGTACAACTTTTCCTTCAGTTTTGTGTGCAAAAGGATGACAAAATGTATGATTTTTTTACATACATTTAGGTTGTTAAAGGTCAATAAAACGACGACAGTACTACATTGCAAGTGAAGCATTCTGCCGTTGGATCTGAACAAAAGGGTAAATGTTTCCAGCATTTGCCCTTTTTTTATGCCAATGGTATCTTTTCTTTTTTGTCAGACATATAAACTTCTACTGGTTGATAAATACCTCGTTGCCCTTTATCTGGCAACGGAATGATGATGTAACCTTCAGCGCTTCCAATATCTGTGGAAGTGATTCATTTTTAAAGGTGCCCGTAAACCGGTATGCCTTCAGCTTTTTATCCGTAAGATGTATTTTTACGCCAAACCAGCGTTCCATTTTCAACGCCACGGCAGCAAAACTTTCATTGTCAAACACCAGGAAGTTGTCGCACCAGGCCGTTTCATGGATCATATCATCCTGATCGTCTATTTTCACTTGTTCCATACTATAACCCAGTCCAGGTTTGGGATTGCCATCCTGTGTATGGGAGATGACCATCTTCTGGTGAGGTATCAGCTTCACTTTGCGGGCCGGATCATCTGCCAGCATCACTTCCACGGCCCCTGTGATCAGGGATGTCTCTGACTGATCTTCGTTGGGGTATGCTTTAACGTTAAAAGAAGTCCCCAGTACATTGACCACCATATGATTGGTACGGACAATAAACGGATTGTCTGCGTCCTTTGCTACTTTAAAGAATGCCTCACCGGAAAGCAATACTTCCCTTTTCTGCTGGTTATTCATATCCCGCTGGTAGGTGATGCGGCTTCCGCCGTTCAGCCAGACCTCTGTTCCGTCCGGCAGTGTAGCGCGGGACCGGGAACCGTTGCGGGTCTGTATTTCAGCCATTTCAGCTGCAGCCTCTCTTTTGGTTTTACTATTGAGCAAAAAGGCACAAAAACCAGCCAGCAATATGACCAACACTGATAAGGCTGCCAGCAATCCAGCCCTTTTTCCTTTTCTGATCGTAGCGGGTTGTTCCTGCTCCTGGCCATCTGCAACAAAATCACGCTCCATTCTGGCCATATGCCTTTGCCAGGCGTTTTCCGTTTTTGATTCCCATGCTTCCTGCATCAGAGACACGGGCCAGTTGCTCAGCACCGAAAATTTATACCTTAGCTCCGGATATTGCACCAATAGCTCTTCCAGCTCGCGCAGTTCAGCCATCGTGGCTTCGCCCGATACCTTTCTTCCAAGCAATAACCAAATTCTTTCCTGTTCCATGTCAATATTGCAAAAGCATGATTGTAATAGTAGGACAAGCAGATTGGAGTAATCTACTACTCTATCACAAAAAAAATTTTAAACTATTTTGATTGGGTAAAATTGAGGTTGATCACCTCACTGATTTTTTTTAGCGCCTGGGCCATGTGTACATCGATGGTGTTCACGGAAATGTCCAGTATCTGCGCTACTTCTTTGTATTTCAACCCGTCTTCCCGGATAAGTTTGAAGATCATTTTTCTTTTAGGAGGAAGCTGGTTGACTGCGGCCTCAATGCGTTTTACCATTTCCCCGGAGATAAAGATCTGTTCCGGTGTGGCATAACCGGTACTGAAATCCACTTCCAGCTCATCCAAACTGAAATGCTGTGTTCTCGATGCACGGGTCAAATAGTTGAGCGCAATATTTTTGGTGGACACATACAGGTATACCTTCAGATTCTGTACCTGGAGCAGTCTTTCACGATGTTTCCAGATGTTCACAAACACATCGGACGCCACCTCTTCTGCTGACTCCCAGGATTTCACGATAGAATAGGCAAACTGGCTAAGTGGTTTGTAGAAAAGCCGGAACAGCGCTTTATAAGCCTGTTCATCGCCCAGCGATGCAATGCGTTCCGCCAGCAGTTGTATATTCACGTCCTCCCTCAATGAATAGCCGGTTATTTGGTTGGGTTGAAATAAAGTGGCTAAAGATAATCAGGAATAACCGTATTTTAACAAATCAGTCAGAAAACATTTGCATAAAAAGAGGAAAAAAAATTCCAGGAATTTACAGACAGCCATTTTCCAGCCACACTTTATTTCTTAAACATAAAGTATACTGCCCCGATCAGAAACATGAATGATACAAGATAATTCCAACGTAAGGGCTCCTTCAGAAAAAATACGGCAAACACACTGAATACGGTAAGGGTAATCACTTCCTGGATTGTTTTGAGTTGAAACCCGGTGAATCCTTCCATCGCTCCAAAACGGTTGGCCGGTACCATAAAGCAGTATTCAAAAAAAGCGATACCCCAGCTGATCAGGATTACTTTCCACAGTGCAACATCCTGGTGTTTGAGGTGTCCGTACCAGGCAAAGGTCATAAAGGTATTGGAGATGGTCAGCAGAATGACTGTGCGCATACATTGAATAGTTAAGATGGCTATTTTTTGTCTTCTGTAACAGCACCGGGTGCGATCAGTGGCAGTACAGCATGATGAAGGAAGGTCCCTCTGAAAGTGGCAAACATGACACCTCTGGCGGTAGACAGGGCAGTGCTGTGCAGATGCTCCACCAGGTCATCCGGCATGTCCGGCTGGCCCGCTGCATTAAGTCTTACCACTTCTGCAAAGTTACTCATGGTAAAAACACAGTTAACAGCAAGGCTTCCCAGTTGCTGATGGATATTTTCATTATGTACGGCAATTTTTACGGTAACCAGCACCAGGTTCTTTTCATCATCAGCTTTGCTGGTAATATGTATATTATAATGAAAGCTGCTGAAAGGAGGATGTTCCCCGGGATAATGAAGGGAACTCTCAAGCAGGTCTATGCTCTGGAGCGCAAGCTGCTGTGGCGTTGGTTTGGTCTGTGGTGATCGTTTAGTCATGAGCGTGAATAAGCAATGATTTCAGTTAAGTAGTCATTAAATATGATAGACCGGATAGAATGATGAACTATTGGAAGAAATATTTTCGGAGCTGACTGTCAATTGTACGTCCTGGATAACTTTGGGTTGAGAAGGTATAAAAAACTCCATAACAGGCACTTCCAGCGCGATAGCTATTTCCGATAGCGTATCGATGGTGAAGTTGTGGGTACCGCTCAGCCATCGGGAAATCTCCGACGGGTTTTTCCCCATTCTGGCGGCCAGTTCCTTATTGCTCAGTCTCTGGGAGTCCATAATACCGGCGATACGGCCTGCCAGTACAAACCTCGTTTCTACCTGCAGGCTTTCCAGCGGTGTAATACTGGCCATAACATCAGCAATAAATTCACTGCTGTATTTCCGGGCCCCCTGATGATTGTTTTCCATCTACTGTAAATATTAAATTTCCTGATAATCGGGCTTCCTTTTCCGACCAGTAGATATCCCCTGTCCGGATCTTGCTGCTAATATCCCGGGAGATACTCGCCAGCAACTTTTCAGGCAGCCCTGCCGCTCCCTTTTTCCCGGGCCTGGTAGTTCCTCCTCCGATGATCAGCGCCACCGTCCCTACCCGGTAACAATATAACCGGAGTTTTTGCTCCGGGTGGTCGAACAAGGCGCACACACTGTCGGCCTTTCTCCCCCGCTTCACATTAAAAAATCTGTTCTGCATTCCATAACGGTTGCCAATATAAGAAAGATACTGGGTAATGCTTCTTATTTCCATGGCGTGCTCTCCGATATGGTCCTTCACAAAATGCTCAAACAAGCTCAGATTGTCGTTAGCGATCATGACAGAATAAATTCCAGCTTTCCTTCCGGATAGCTGCTGCATCTCAATAATTTCGTAATTCACGTAAACTGCTTGGGTTTAACTGTACAGAAAATAAAACTCTTGACAGAACTGTATCTGGATACAAATAATGACAGTAATGAATACTGGTTAACTTACCAGAGATGATGGTTGAAAGACAAACGTCAACAAATAGCTTAAAAGTAAATTATAAACATCCCAAAAATTGAAGAACAATTAAAGAAAGAGCCGTTTCCGGCTCTTTCGGGTTTTTACAAACTGACATGGATGAAATAAAAATTTACTTAAACATCAATACGATCACTAAAGTAAGAAAGTTTTTCAAACTGAAAAAATATTTATTGCATTATAAATCAATTTTTCAATAAAATATTTTCTTTTAAATTCAATTTATGCGCTTATAAGTAAAAAAATTATGCCTGTAACGTTGAGTTACAGGCATAAAAAAAGGGGGGCCGAGAAAGCTCCCCTGAGATCAAACCAAAATGGGATCCCCATTTCAGGATGCTATTGAATTGTTGGATGCTATACGATCTTATTGTTCCAGCTTGATTTCGCCGAGGTCGGTAGCCTTACCATCTTCTACTTTTACATCCTTGATAACGGCGTTTTTAAAAGGCGCCTTACCATGGATAGTGATGGTGTAGGTACCAGCTTTGGCAGCCGGAATTGCGAAAGAACCGCTGGAAACGGCACCTTTCAGTTTTTCACTACCGTTATCGGCTTCTACTGCAATAGCGCCTTCGGCAGGTGTAACTTTACCAGTGATAGAACCACCTTCCACTGCGCGGAGGGAGTCCATACCCTTAACAGAATCCAGGCCTGTAAAGCCACGGGAAAGAGAGTCCATACGGGAAATGGAATCTACACTGGTGAACGAATCAATACGCGCCGCTGAATCCAGTCCTGCCAGGGAAAGAGATCCAAAGCGGGCTAATGAATCTGCTGCAGACAGAGAATCAATTTTGATTGAAGCACTATCCAAAGACCTGACAGTCGTTGCATCCGCGCTTCTGAACGAAGACATTCCTACTACCATTGCAGCTAAAGCGAACATTCCTGTGATTGTTTTTTTCATGGCATTCAATTTTTTGTATGGTTAAAATTTATGATTACTATCTTGTAACCAGTTGATTGTGCATGGTTTTTGTTATAAGGCAAGCATTATTCAACCGCCGTATAATAACAATACATCTGACAATGCACTTACCATTAGTGAAAGAAATGTTAAAGACAAAAAAATCAAGAATTACTAAGTGCAAAGGGGATTAAAATCTATCTTCGCACTGGCGGAAACAAAAGATCAAAGCATGTTGCAACTAAGTAACGACGAAATAGTTAAAGGCATCAGAAGCAGGGACAAGGAGGTCTTTGAAGCTGTTTTTAAACAGTTCGCCCCTTCTATGTATAATATTGCCTATCGTTATGTAAAAGATGAAGATGACGCAAACGATATGGTGCAAGACGTATTCCTCAATTTGTGGAAAGGTGCGGAAAATCTGGATGAGCGCGCTCCTATTAATCACTATCTGGCCCGCGCCACTGTGAATACCTGTTTGAACCGTATTAAAAAAGAACAACGGAAAGAAGTATATACAAAAGAACAAATGCTGACAGCCTCTCCTGCTGATAACTCCCATTCCCTGCTGGAACATAAGGAACTGGAAGCACAGTACCGATCTGCCCTCGATAAATTACCGGAACAATGCCGCCGTGTGTTTGAAATGAGCCGTCTTAAAGGCCTGTCCCCGGCTGAAATAGCAGAACAACTGAATATCTCTATTAATACTGTATACGCGCATCTTACCACCGCCCTGAAAAAACTGCGAGTTGTTTTAATTAACAAAGAGTAAGTTGCCGGATTTTTTTTCGAGCCCGCTTAATGGTAAACCCTTTTCCGATTGTATAGTTAATAAGTAGCCATGAATAAGAATACAGACATAGATATAGTGATCCGTTATCTGGAAGATCCGGACAATGAGCAGCTCAAAAGGCAGCTCAACGACTGGATTCAGGAGGATACCGCAAATCTGGATATCTTTCTGGACATGAAGGCTATGTGGCAGGGTGATCCCCTTCCAGCCGCATCAGCTTTTGATACACAGGGCCAGTGGCTACAACTGAATACCGCCCTCGAAACCCTGCCAGCTGAAACTACGGCCACGGCTACACGAACCACTTCCCGTAAATCCCGCGTGATCCAAATGAAATCACGCTACTGGTGGGCAGCAGCCGCAGTACTCGCTGCAGGCCTCACCTGGACATGGTTCGGACCCGGCAGCTATAAAACCATCACTACCGCACAAAACCTTGACAGCCTTCACCTCCCGGACGGCTCCATGGTATATATAAATGCACACAGTACGATCCGCTATTCCCGCTCTTTTGGCAAGAATAACCGGCAGGTAAAAATCGATAAAGGAGAAGCTTTCTTTGACGTAGTACAAAATGATGCTCTTCCCTTTAAAGTAGATGCGCCGGATGTGGAAGTACAGGTACTGGGTACCGCCTTTAATGTAAAAGCCGCCAAAGCCGGTGTCAAAGTATTTGTTCAATCCGGCAAAGTAAGCGCCGCCTATAAAGGAACAGAAAAGAAAGTAATCCTGACACCTGGTCAGGAAGCTTCCCTTCTGCACAACGGCAACAGCATCGATACCCGGTTGCATAAAGAAAAGAACAACATCCTGGCCTGGAAAACAAGATGCCTCACCTTCGATGATGCTCCGCTCACCGAAGTAGCTGCTGCATTATCTGATTTCTACAATGTACAGGTTATCATCAGCAACCAGCAACTGGCTGATAAAAAACTGCTGGCCACCTTCCCCAATATGCCGCTGGAGGAAGTGCTGGACATCATGCGGAAAACACTTCAAATCAACATCACCTATAAAAACAACCTGGTAGAAATCCACTAACCGGCGCCCGACCTCCCGCTTATGCTGCAGCATACGATGCAACAGGCGCCGCGTCCTCACACCAGGTCCAGGTGCGTGCCTGTATATTTTTTTTTCATTGTTATCCTGGTTTTGGCCGGCACATTAGTAGCCGCCCAGACGCCTGATGCCCTCTCCAAAAAGGTGTCCCTCCAATATGTCAGTGTCAGCCTCAAAACCGTGATCCGGGACATCGAAAAACAAACCAAATACACTTTTGCTATTTCGAGTGATGAACTGGAGACCCGCAGGGGCGTTAGTATCCATGTACATCATGCCCCCCTGACTGACGTATTACGGCAGCTGTTCCCTCCTGCACGCTACCGCGTAGAGATCAGAGACGGCCAGATCATCGTCATACCACAAAACTCAGCTCCCACTGACCTCTCCCGTAATCCGGCTGATAGAGTCGTCAGTCCCAACCGCTGGCTGCTTACAGGCACCATCACCGACGGACTGGTCCCCCTCAGCGGCGTATCCCTCCGGGAACAAGGGACATCCAACGGCACCGCGACCAATGAAAACGGCAACTTCAAACTGGAACTAGCCTCCGGACAGGCTGTCCTTACCGTATCCCTGATAGGCTTTGAAACCAGGGAAATATCCGTAAGAGACCGACACAATATCAGCATCACCTTGCAACCAGACCTGAAAAAACTTAATGAACTGGTAGTGCTGGGTTATGGCCTGCAGAAACGCGCCAACATCACCGGCGCCATCGCACAGATAGACGGCGCCAGACTCAAAAGCAGGCCCGTACCCAACGTCATCGCTGCCCTGCAAGGAACCGCTACCGGACTGGTGGTCACCCGAAGCAATGGCCAACCTGGCAAGGAAGGCTTTAATATACAGGTACGTGGCGTAAACTCCGGCAACAACAATACTCCTGTTATCGTAGACGGAGTGCCCGGTTCACTCGCCGTACTCAATCCAGACGACATCGAATCCGTATCTATTCTTAAAGACGCTTCTGCAGCCTCCATTTATGGCGCCCGGGGAGCTAGCGGCGTGGTGCTTGTCACCACCCGCAGTGGCAAACCCGGTAAGTTGTCTATCGACTTCAATACGCTCGCCGGTTTTGAAAGCCCTATCCGTGTGCCCAAACGGCTGCCCTCCTATGTGCAGGCTTCCATGGAAAATGAAGCAGCGGAAAACGCAGGTAGTCCTGCTCCCTGGCAGCCCTATGAAATTGAGCTGATGAAAACGGGCAACCACTATGCACTGGACTATGCTCATCCCGGATACTATAAATACTATTATAATTTTAATCAGCTGCCGCTGCTCACCAAAACAAAAACCGGCGTAGAGAACTACAATCTCTCTGTAAAAGGAGGAGACTCCCTCACCCAGTTTTCTGCTTCTCTCGGATACTTCGGCAGGCAAGGCATTTTCGCAGTAGGGCCCGACCGGACCCATCGCGTCAATGCACGTGTCAATCTCAACAACCGCTTCAGTAAACACTTCAGCCTGGAAACCCGCCTTTCTTATGCTCAAACCAATACCCTGTCTCCTTCACAGCCGGTAGAAGGTCCGCAAGGGCTGCTGGCAGGGCTTTACCGCGGTCCGGGCAACGTACCCATTTTTGTACCGGGTACAGAACATTATGCATTCGGTGGTGCCCCCACTTATGCTATCCTCCATGATGGCGGCACCCGTGAAGAAAAAAACAATTACATAGATGCCGTGTTTACCCTGCGGGTAGACAGCCTTGCCAAAGACCTTACACTACGGCTGATCTATAGTCCGCAGAAACATACCCTGCACGATAACCTCGGACGCAATACGATTGAGCTCTGGAATCAGATCGCACCAGTAGACGCGGTACAAAACAACAATCTGCTGCAGAAAAGCAGACTACAAGCCAAAGGCGGTAATCTGCAACTGCTGGCCGACTACGATACCAAAATCAATAAACATAATATACATCTCCTTGGTGGCTATACGCAAGAGACCTATAACACAGACCAGTATACTGCTGCCTCCTACAATATCACCAAAGTAGAAGTGGACGCATACCGGTTTGGCAACCCTCCGCAATACAATATGACACAACTGGCCAGTGGTACGCTGATGTCTATGTTCGGAAAATTCAATTACAACTATGACAACCGTTACCTGCTGGAAGCAAACCTGATCGGCGCCCGTTTATCACAATACAGCAGTGCATTTGCACCTGTGGAGCAATGGCAGGTATTCCCTTCTTTCTCCGCCGGATGGCGGCTCAACAACGAAGAATGGTTTAACCACGCACTGCACTTTTTCAACGAGTTCAAGCTGCGTTGGTCCTGGGGCAGACTTGGCAATGTCAACAGCTGGAACACGATTGATAATGATGAAAGACTCAGTACTTTTACTTTCGGCTTCAATAACCCGTTCTCTCCTTTTGTTTATAAGAACCCTATTCCACAGGCTTCCGGCTGGGAAAACATTTCTACCAACAACTACGGCTGGGATGCCACGCTGTTCCGGGGCAGACTGACCCTTTCAGCAGACTACTTCGTGAAACACAACCGCGATATGCGTATACCGGTACAGCTACCTTCTACAGCAGGTGCATGGCCTCTCCGCTTTAATACCGGTGAGATGAGATCATGGGGCTGGGAACTGAATGCCGGCTGGAGAAGCAGTCATGGACCTTTTACCTGGTACCTCAACGCCAACCTGTTTAACAACCAGACAAAAGTATTGCGCAATGATGGCGTAAATCCTCAACCAGGCTGGAATCTGGGCATACCGGGTTACCCATATTCCTCTCTGTTTGGATACGTAGCCGACGGCTATTTCCAAACAACAGCCGAAGTACAGCAACACGCCTTCCAGAGCAATAATACAGGACCTGGCGACCTCCGCTACCGCGACATCAATGGTGATAAACGAATTGATAACAAGGATCTCGTTTACCTCGGCAGCACGGATCCTCAGCTGGCTTACGGCATAGACGCGGGTTTCTCCTGGAAAGGTATAGAAGTCTCTGTCTTCTTCCAGGGTGTCAGCAACCGGAAAGTAATGCCGGATCCCCGTTATAATATTCCATTCACCAGCGGCTGGCAACAACCCTGGGATATCAACCTGGACCACTGGACACCGGATCATCCCGATGCATTATTTCCCCGTCTTTACCTACGGGATGTACAGAACACAGTTCCATCCAGCCATTGGGCCATGAACGGTGCTTACATTCGTCTTAAAAATCTACAGATAGGCTATAGCCTTCCAGCCGCCTGGCTCAAAAGAATCAGTGTCAGAAATTTACGCCTCTATTTCTCTGGTCAGGATCTCTGGGAAACTACTAAAATGAAGATCAGATATTACGACCCCGAACAAGCAGGAGGATATATCGGTAACGCCTATCCGTTTTTCAGGTCGTATACAATTGGACTTAACATAACAGTGATGTAACTGTGATGTAGTTTGATGCTGCTGATGTTCCTGATGAGCGGAGATTTATGTGAATATTAATGGGAAGAATAATAGCTTAAAATAAAACAGGGTGTATCGATGATACACCCTGTTTTATTTTATAAAATGTTTTAATTGAAAATCTGTGCAAATCTACGCTCATCAGGAACATCAGCAGCATCAAACTACATCACAGTTCCCCTTTCTTACCTGCCAGCAGATACAATGCAGCCATTCTTACCGCTACACCGTTTTCTACCTGGTCGAGAATGATGGACTGACCGGAGTCCGCTACATCTGAGTCTACTTCCACACCGCGGTTGATAGGGCCTGGGTGCATGATCACGACTTCCTTGTTCAGGCTGTCGAGCAGCTGGCGGTTGACGCCGTAGGCCAGGGAATATTCACGCAGGGAAGAGAACAGTGGTGTGTTCTGCCTTTCGAGCTGTATACGTAGTATATTGGCCACATCGCACCATTGCAGGGCTTCGCGGATATTATAACTAACATTAACGCCCAGCGCTGCTGCCATGTATTTTGGAATCAGTGTGGGAGGACCTACGACTGTTACTTCAGCACCCAGTTTTTTCAGGCAGTAGATATTGGAAAGGGCCACACGGGAGTGCATGATATCACCACAGATGGCTACTTTTTTACCTTCCACGCTGCCCAGTTTTTCCCGGATAGAGAAAGCGTCCAGCAGGGCCTGGGTAGGATGCTCGTTTATACCGTCGCCGGCATTGAGAATGGGCACGTTGATATGTTTGGCCAGGAAGTGTGGCGCACCGCTGGCAGAATGGCGCATCACCACCACGTCCACCTTCATGGACAGGATGTTGTTGACCGTATCGATCAGCGTTTCTCCTTTGGAAACGGACGAGCCGGAAGCAGAAAAGTTAATGGTATCTGCACCCAGTCGTTTTTCCGCCAGCTCAAAAGAGATACGGGTACGTGTTGAGTTCTCAAAAAATAAATTTACAATAGTAGTATCGCGCAGCGTGGGAACTTTTTTAATCGGCCTTTGTAAAACCTCCTTAAACTGGTCGGCTGTTTGAAAAATAAGTTCTATATCCTGGCGCTGCAGATCGCGAATTCCGAGTAAGTGTTTTACAGAAAGTGACATTAATGTGCAAATATAAAGGGTGAAATCTGAATTGTGAAATCCGGTTTATGTTAATCAACCAGAATTACTTCATCTTTACCGTCTCTTTGCTCCCACAATACCCTTACTTTCTGGGAAATAAAGGCATCGATGGTGCGCCCGGTATAATCGGGCTGAATGGGCAGCTGACGGCTGAAACGCCGGTCTATCAAGGCCAGCAGTTCCACCGACGCAGGCCGGCCGAAGTCGAGCATTGCATCCAGCGCCGAACGAATGGTTCGCCCCGTATACAATACATCATCTATCAACACCACCTTCTTGTTTTCAATGGAAAAATTTATGTTGGTTTCACTGGGTACATGCAGGGTTTTACCCTTGTTGTAATCATCCCTGTAAAAAGTAATATCTAGCTTTCCGTAATGGATAGTAGCATCCGGCAGCAATTTTTTTAATGTTTCATAGATTCTGTCGCTCAGGTAGATGCCCCGCGGCTGCAGTCCTATCAGCACCGTGTTTTCAAACTGCAAATGATTCTCTATCAGCTGATGGCAAAGCCTGTCTATTGTGATAGCCAGCTGCTTACCGTTTAGTATGGTTTTCAAAACACAACGTTTTTAGACGCCAAAAATAATGATTAATGCCACACATAAAAAGATGAATATCATAAAACTACTGGATAAGCTTCCCCTTCTTTTATTTTTTACTGCCATGGAATTGATATAAATAGCGAAGAAATTATATAAAATATCGCCATTTTATGAAACGAATCCTTTTATCTGTACTGGCTTTAAGTGCCTTCCTGTACTCGCATACCCTGCAGGCCCAACAAAAAAAGAACTTCATCAGTGTTGGATTTAATTATTACGACTCCAATACCAAAACACCGGAATGGGTGAGCCATCCCGGAAATGTACACTCATCCGGTTTTAGTGTAGCCCCTGCCTATGGCTATTATCTAAATGAGCATTGGGCACTGGGTATTCAACTCTCCTATTCCAGCAGCAAACAAGGAATGTCGCAGTACAGAACAAATTTCTGGACTATCAGCCCTTTTGTACGGTACGAACAATCCATCTGGAATAAATTATCAGTATATGCGGACGGTTCACTAGGCACTACTTTTGGTTCCATAGAAGGGCATTCCGATTGGCCGAATAGCACTAGCTACTATCCCAAAACCCAAGAGACAAATTTTGGTCTGAACATCACACCCGGACTGCTTTTTCATATAACGCCGGCCTTTTCTGCGACCATGAATCTGGGACCTGTTTTCAGCGCCAACCGGACTACGATCGATAAAGAGGGCAATAAAGACAATTTCACGAATGTAGGACTCTTCAAAAGCTTCGGTATTAACAATATACAGTTTGGGGTCAATTTTCACTTCTGATATCGGGGAAATTAGTTGTCCTGATTTACCCGCATCTGTCGTACTTTAGTCGTAGCAAATAGAAGCTATGAAAACGTTAAAGCTAATCATTACTATGGCCGCTTTCTTACAGTTCTGGGGTACCTCCTCCCAGGGACAAATAAAAACCGGAGACAAAGTGCCTGTGTTCAGTTTGCAGGACCAGAATGGTAAAACCTTCGATCTCAGCACTGTGCTGGGCAAACAGCCTTTGGTGATTTATTTTTACCCGAAAGATGAAACCAGTGTTTGTACGAAAGAAGCCTGTTCTTTCCGGGACTCATACCAGGATTTTCAGAAATACGGTGCGATGGTGATCGGTATCAGTGCAGACAACGTGGCTTCCCACCGAAGTTTTGCAACGCATCACAATTTGCCTTTTACGCTGCTGAGTGATCCGAAAAACGAAGTCCGGAAATTATTTGGGGTGCCCAAAACCTTTGTGATCCCGGGCCGCGTGACTTATGTGGTGGACAAAAATGGTATTGTAGTGCATGAATTCAACAGTCTCCGTGATGGAGAAAAACACGTCACGGAAGCACTGGATGCATTAAAGAAAATGTAATGTTTTTTATTGGGTAATCCAGCCGTCCCGTTGCAGGTGGTAAACTTCCATAGTACTGTCCGGCAGCGGGACGTCGTTACCTTGTCCATAGTGCAGGGTGATTGTATTCAGTGTAGTGTCATCCTGCCGGCGATCATACACGCAATAGCAGCCTACAGTTTGCGCAGATCTCTGAAAGAAACAATCTCTTCTCTCAGCTGAAACAGTTTCAGCAATCCGATCAGCCCCATCACCAGCGCAAACGCAGTAAGAGCCAGAAATCCGGACACCGCCGCTATGTTACCAATCTTGTTGCTCATCACTAATATTCTAATCAGAAATACGGCGGCCAATCCCAGGTAAACCAATACCCTGACACCATCTTTCCTTTTCTTCGCTTTGAAAAAATTTTCAAAAGCCATAAATGCGTGGCGGCTGGCTTCCTGTGGCTGGTAACCCTTAGCTATCAGGCGCTGCTCAAGATCCCCTACCCGCCATATTTTGTGGCGTTCTTCAAAATATCCCTTCACGATGGTTACTATATCTTCCTTTGGAGCCTCCATATCGTCATATTGTTTTCGCTTACAAAATAAGTAAAAGGCGGTGAATATGCATTCACCGCCTTTATATCAAGTCATGAATATTATATATTAAGCTTCTTTCAGGAACGGATAACGGTAATCAGTAGCCGGAACGAAAGTTTCCTTGATGCTTCTTGCACTCAGCCAACGGTAGAGGTTCAGCATAGAACCTGCTTTATCGTTGGTACCGGAAGCACGGGCACCGCCAAAAGGCTGCTGGCCTACAACTGCACCGGTTGGCTTGTCGTTGATGTAGAAGTTACCTGCACTGTTCACCAGTCTTCTGGTAGCCAGTTCTACGGCATAACGGTCCTGAGCAATTATAGCACCGGTGAGCGCGTATTCAGAAGTAGTATCAACGGTAGTCAGTAAATCTTCAAATTTATCTGCTTCGTAAACATAGATCGTTAATACGGGTCCGAAGATTTCTTCGCACATGGTCACGTATCTAGGATCAGCAGCCTCGATCACAGTTGGCTCGATGAAGTAACCTTCTGTTTTGTTGTAATTACCGCCGGCAATGATTTTAGCCTTAGGATCGTTTTTAGCGTTGTCGATGTATTGAGCGATCTTATCAAAAGATCTTTCATCGATCACGGCATTGATGAAGTTGCTGAAATCTTCGGTGGTACCCATTTTCATGGTATTAATTTCAGCGACCAGTTTTGATTTTATTTCGTCTGCAAGATTGCTTGGTATATAAGCGCGGGAAGCGGCAGAGCATTTCTGGCCCTGGTATTCGAAAGCGCCACGGGCGAGTGCGGTCACAGCGATGTCCACGTCAGCGGATTTGTGTATAACCACAAAGTCCTTACCACCGGTTTCACCTACGATGCGGGGATAGGATTTGTATTTGTGGATGTTTTCGCCGATGGTTTTCCACATGGTCTGAAACACACCAGTAGAGCCGGTGAAGTGGATACCTGCGAAATGCGGATCAGCGAAGCAGATATCACCGATCAGCGGGCCGCCGGCGTATACGAGGTTGATAACACCTTCAGGCAGACCGGCTTCGATCAGGATCTTCATGATCATATTCGCCGCAAATACCTGTGTGTTGGCAGGTTTCCATACTACTACGTTACCACACATGGCAGCGGAAGTAGGCAGGTTGCCGGCAATAGCGCTGAAGTTGAATGGTGTTACAGCCAGTACAAAACCTTCCAGCGGACGGTATTCCATTCTGTTGTGGATGCCGGGAGCGCTTACAGGCTGTTGACGGTAGATTTCGCTCAGGAAGTGAACATTATAACGGAGGAAGTCGATCAGTTCGCAGGCGCTGTCGATCTCTGCCTGGAAGGCATTTTTACTTTGACCGAGCATAGTGGCCCCGTTCATGTGGAAACGGTATTTGGTAGCGATCAGATCTGCTGCACGCAGGAAGATGCCGGCACGTTGTTCCCAGTCCATGTTCGCCCATTTTTCGCGGGCTTCCAGTGCAGCAGCGATAGCGGCTTTTACATGGGAAGCATCGCCCTGGTGGAAATGGCCCAACTTATGTTTGATTTCATGCGGCGGACGGAGATCCACAGTATTACCGGTACGAACTTCCTTACCACCGATATACATCGGAATATCTGCCACTTCAGCTTTAAAGGCTGCCAATTGCTTCTTCAGCGCAGCCCTTTCCGGAGAGCCCGGTGCATAACTCAGTACTGGCTCATTCGCAGGTGCTGCATATTCAAAATATCCTGTATTCATTTCCTCAGATTTTGTTGGTATATCAATTAAGAATCAACTAATAACAAAAAAAGTTTCCGCTGCAAATTTACAAAGCAATTTGCAGCAGAAACCTATTCATTATTTACCTATTGTTATCAATTATTGTCCTCTTCCTTCTGCATCATCAGGTAAGCCTTGATAAAACCATTCAGCTCACCGTCCATCACGGGACCCACGTTACCTACTTCATAGTCGGTGCGGTGGTCTTTGATCATTTTATAGGGGTGGAATACGTAAGATCTGATCTGCGAGCCCCATTCGATTTTACGTTTGTTGGCGTTGGCAGCGTTTTTCAGTTCTTCGCGTTTGCGCAGTTCTTCTTCATACAAACGGGATTTCAGCATGGTGAGCGCTTTTTCACGGTTCTCACCCTGTGTACGTGCCTGCTGGCATTCGATAATGATGCCGGAAGGAACGTGCTTCAATCGCACAGCTGTCTCCACCTTGTTTACGTTTTGTCCGCCTTTACCACCGGAACGGTAAAACTCCCATTCCAGGTCGGCAGGATTGACAGCGATCTCAATCGTGTCGTTCACTAACGGATACACATATACGGAAGCGAAGGAAGTGTGTCTACGTGCATTGGAATCAAACGGAGAAATACGTACCAGGCGATGTACACCGCTTTCTGCTTTCAGATGTCCATAGGCGAAGTCTCCATCGAACTCGAGGGTTGCTGATTTAATACCGGCGCCATCCCCGTATTGGGTATCGATTTCAGAAACTTTCCAGCCTTGTTTTTCACCATACATCCGATACATACGCAGCAGCATCTCAGCCCAATCCTGGCTTTCGGTACCACCCGCGCCAGAGTTGATCGTCAGTACTGCCGGCATTTCATCTTCCGGCTGGTTCAAGGTGGATTTGAATTCCAGGTCTTCCAAAGCAGACAATGCGTTGCCATAAGCCTGCGCTACTTCTTCTTCCGTTGCTTCTCCTTCTTTGAAGAAATCATTGAGTACGCTGCTGTCTTCGATAGCAGTTTGTACCTGATCATAAAGGTCAACCCAATATTTGTTTACCTTGATTTCCTTCAGGATAGCGGTAGCTCTGGCATTATCATCCCAAAAACCGGGGGCCAGGCTTAGTTGTTTGTCGTTTTCTATTTTAGCTAATCGGTCAGGGACGTTAAAGAAAACCTCCCAGGACATAAAGACGGTCCCTCATAGCTTTAAGTTGCTCTATTGTCATAGCGGGCAAATGTAAGGAAAAATGTACAATTCTGCTAATGTCAACACAATTCTACTGGTTGATACTGCTATCATTTAACACAGCTTTAGCATAATTTTTGCTGAATCAGCTGTAACCATATCCATAATATCAAAAAACTTAATATAAAAAAAGTTTCTGCTACATGATGGTATCCCATGAAACCCTCCACTATAAAAACAAATCCGTTTTTAATACCTTGGCTTTTATCATCATGCTTGCCGCTAATGCACTGGCGTGGCTGCTTCCTATCAACGGCAAAAAAATAAAGGAGGTTTCCGATGAATACCCCACCCTCTTTACACCCCCCTCTTTCACCTTCTACATCTGGGGACTGATCTATTTGTCGTTGTTATGTTTTATAGTATATCAGTTATGGCTGGCCTTCTCCGGCAAACAACCCCGGCTGCTCGCACATGTGATGAGCTGTCTGAAAGAATGGTTTCTGATCAGTTGTGTGACCAACACTACCTGGATCTTCGCCTGGCATTATGAACTGATACCTGTAACTGTTGGGCTTATACTGATTCTGCTGGCAACTCTTTTTATCATTCACATCAATTTCGGAATTGCCCGTGAACCGGCTCCCCTGCCTGAAAAATTATTCGTCTATTTTCCTCTCAGTCTCTACCTCGGCTGGGTAAATATTGCTACGCTTGCAAACATCAGCACTATGCTGACATACACCGGATGGGCCGGCGGCAGTGGGTTTCAGGTTGGATGGACTGTCAGCATGATATCACTCGGCACGCTGATCAGCATCTTCATGGTACTGCGCAGAAACAATATCATTCATGCACTGGTAGCAGTATGGGCTTTTTACGGCATACTCATCAAAAGAGGAGCTACAGGCATGATGGAACAACAACCCATCATCCATGCCTGCATCATTGCCATCGGTATTATTGCGATCGCTATTTCCTGGCAATTGTACAGGAAACCGCGATCATAACGCAATCATAAAAAGTAAAAGATTATTTTTGAGGCGCAATTAATAACAGAAATTATGTTTCCTACTATCAGTCCTGTAGCCACGAAATCGTGGCAGGCATTGCAAAAGCATGCCGATGAAATGAAAAAGGTACAGATGCGTACCTTGTTTATGGAAGACAGAGAACGTTTTGCTACGTTTTCCCTTCAGCTGGAGGACACCCTGTTTGACTATTCCAAGAACCTGATAACCGAAGAAACCCGCAGCATGCTGCTGGCACTGGCAGAAGAGAGCGGCGTGAGCAACGCCATCAAAGCCATGTTCCAGGCAGAAAAAATCAACGTCACAGAAAACCGTGCCGTACTGCATACCGCACTGCGCAACTTCTCCGGCAAACCCGTACTGCTCGATGGTCGTGATGTTATGCCAGACGTACTGGGCGTACTGAATAAAATGGATCATATCTGCCGGCAGATACATTCCGGTGAATGGAAAGGATATACGGGCAAGCCTATACGTTATATCGTCAACATTGGTATCGGTGGCTCCGACCTCGGCCCGGTAATGGTAACCGAAGCCCTGAAACCTTACTGGAAACCAGGCATCCAGCCTTTCTTCGTTTCCAACGTTGACGGCACACACATTGCGGAAACACTGAAGCATGTCACTCCTGATGAAACGCTCTTCCTCATTGCTTCCAAAACGTTTACCACGCAGGAAACCATGACCAACGCACATACTGCGCGCAACTGGTTCCTCGAACACGCCAAAGACGAAAAATTCGTTGCCAAACATTTTGCAGCTTTATCTACCAACGAAAAAGCAGTGACAGCCTTCGGCATCGATCCTAATAACATGTTTGAATTCTGGGACTGGGTTGGCGGCCGTTATTCCCTGTGGTCCGCCATTGGTCTGTCTATCGCACTGACGATCGGTTACGAAAACTTCATCGAACTGCTCAATGGTGCGCATGCAGCCGACAACCACTTCACACAAACACCCCTGGCCGAAAACATACCTGCTATCATGGCACTGGCAGGCATCTGGAACTGCAACTTCCTGGGCGCAGCCACCGAAGCCATCCTTCCTTATGATCAATACATGCACCGTTTTCCTGCCTACTTCCAGCAAGGTAATATGGAGAGCAACGGTAAACATGTAGACCGCAATGGCCAGCCTGTACATTATGAAACAGGTCCTATCGTTTGGGGCGAACCAGGCACCAATGGTCAACATGCATTTTACCAATTGATACATCAGGGCACCCGCCTGGTTCCCTGTGACTTCATTGCACCGGCCATCAGCCACAATCCTATCGGCGACCACCATGTGAAACTGCTCTCTAACTTCTTCGCACAAACGGAAGCCCTTATGAACGGTAAAACCGAAGAAGAAGTACTGGCAGAACTGAAGCAGGCTAACACTTCAGAAGAAGAAATCAAACGGGTACTGCCTTACAAGGTATTTACCGGCAACCGCCCGTCCAACTCCTTCCTGCTGAAAAAAATCACACCCCGCTCCCTCGGTATGCTGATTGCCTTCTACGAACATAAAATATTTGTACAGGGTGTTATCTGGAATATCTACAGCTTCGACCAATGGGGCGTAGAACTGGGTAAACAACTCGCTGGTAAAATCCTGCCTGAACTGCAGAACGAAGAGGTTGTTACCAACCATGACGCCAGTACGAACGGATTAATCAATGCATTCAAGAAGTTAAGAAAACAATAGCACTCAATAAAAAAGCGAATCGCCCATTGATATGTATCAATGGGCGATTCGCTTTATAAGCTTAAAGAAAACCTATGATTTTTCTTGTTGGTTTCAGAAGGGCATCATAGGCATCACCGTTACCATTTATCTACCTCGTCAGCGCTATGTGAAGCGGGGGCGGATGCCGTAATCGGCGCGGAAACAGCTACATCTGCGGTACGGGATACCTCATTGTCGCCGTCTGTTTCGTCCTGGTCTTCCTGCACATAATCGTGATTGTAGGCATCAAAATCGAAATCGGGCATCAACTCTGTTTTTACATAGTTGATAGTTTCGGTTAATGCATTCAGGAACTTGTTGAAGTCCTCCTTGTACAGGAATACCTTGTGCCTGTCATAACCGTTGTCATTAAAACGTTTCTTACTCTCCGTAATAGTAAGAAAGTAATCATTTCCCCGAGTGGTCTTTACATCAAAGAAGTACGTCCTTCTTTTGCCCGCTTTCAATCGTTTAGAAAAGATGCTATCATTGTTTCTTTCCTGTTGATTGTTGTTTTCGTACGCCACAGTTGATAGATTTAAGTGTTAACGAATCAAATCCTGTTACAATAAGGAACAAATATACTATTGTTTTACAAATATCAAAATATTTTTAAATGATTTTGAAAAAACATAAAACTTCCCTGTAACGGGCTATGGCCGGGCTTATACAAGAATATGATTGTTACTCAGTTACACTTTCGTCTTCACCGGATTGCTGTCTTGCGTACAGCTCTGCGTAGTAACCATTCAATGATAATAATTCCTCATGTGTTCCTTCTTCCACTATCTTTCCTTCATCCAATACAATGATCTTATCAAACTCAAAAAGTGAAAAGATACGATGGGTAATGATCAGCGCGGTTTTATCCTTCAGATAGGCATAGAGGTTACCGATGATTTCTTTTTCCGTACGGGCATCTACGGCAGAGAGGCAGTCGTCAAAGATCATGATACCTGGGTCCTTGATGAGGGCACGGGCGATGGATATACGTTGTTTCTGGCCACCACTGAGGGTTACACCCCGCTCTCCTATCTCTGTATCGAAACCTTCATTAAAGCCAAGGATATCTTTCTCCACAGAAGCCTGCCGGGCAGCTTGCTGGACTGCCTGCAGATTAGCTGCAGGATCACCGAAGCGGATGTTGTTGGCAATAGAATCAGAGAACAGAAACACGTCCTGTGGCACATAACTGATCCGGGAACGTAGCTGTTCCAGATGCAGATAACGTACATCGTGGTTATCCAGCATCACCTTACCTTCCTGTGGATCAAACATACGGATCAACAGCTGCGCCAACGTACTCTTCCCTGAACCAGTGCGGCCTATGATCGCCACTTTCTGACCTGGTTCTATGCGCAGATTGACATCTTTCAACGCTGTGATACCAGTATGACTGTACGTAAATGTTACATGATCAAACCGGATGGCTCCATTGAGATCCACCAACCGGGCGCCGGACTCATCTTTAATACTCGGCTCAATCCGCAGAAATTCGTTTATTCGTTGCTGTGAGGCGGCAGCACGCTGTATCATCGTTGCCACCAGCCCGATAGATAAAAACGGGAACATCAGCATATTCACATAAATCACAAACTCCGCCAGGTTCCCCACGGTGATATTACCGGCGATCACCTGTATACCGCCAATAAAAATAGTGATGATAACGCTTAGCCCTATCATCAGCGCCATGGCCGGTTGAAACAGGGCATCCGTTTTAGCCAGACTAATGGAGCTGATCTTATAGGCTTCACTCGCACTTTCAAAATGGCTGCCGCTGGCTTCTTCCTGCACATAGGATTTGATCACGCGTATGCCGGAGTAGGATTCCTGCGCAATAGAAGTGATATTGGACAGTTCTGCCTGTATCTTTTCACTTTTGCGATGGATGATCCGGTTCACATAATAAATCATGAGGGCCAGAAAAGGCAGCGGCGACAGGGTATACAGTGTCAGTAACGGGTTTACCTTCAGCATCAGGTACACAACAATCACAATCAGCAAAAGGGTACGGGAAGCATACATAATAGCAGGCCCTGCATACATCCGCACCCGGGAAACATCCTCCGTGATACGGCTCATGAGGTCGCCGGTACGGTGCATTTTAAAGAAGTTGAGGTCAAGCCGCTGGTAATGCTGATAAATTTCGTTCTTCAGGTCATATTCAATATGACGGCTCATCACAATGAGTGTTTGCCTTTGCAGAAACAGAAAGAAACCGCTCAGCAGCGCAAAGATCAGAATGCTGACGCCGTAAAATGCCAGGATATGGGAGAAGTCGGACCGGAAGGCGCCTTTAAGTCCGGTATCACTGAGCATACGGTACTCATCCAGGTTATGCGACAGCAGGTCAAAGATCTGCCGGACCATGATGGGCTGAAAAACGCTGAATACGATAGATATGGCGGTAAATAACAGTCCCAGGATGAGGCGCCATTTTTGGGCTATGAAGTATTTATTGAGTGCGGTTAAATGTTTCAATCGGATATCTTTCTTGCAAAAATAAGTCAATCGAATTATGCATCAAAGAAAAGACCCGGCGCATGGAGATCATGCCCGGGTCTTTAATTTATTTTGCGTCAATGACAGCTTAGAATTGTTTCAGCGTTGCGATGATTTTCGCTTCTGCTTCTTCCCCTGTCACATCTTCTTTCACAAATTTCTGACCGGTGATATTCTCAAACAGCTCGATATAACGCTCGCTCACGCTGTTAACGAAAGCGTCGGTCATTTCAGGTATCTGCTGACCGTCTTTACCCTGGAAGCCGTTTTCCATCAGCCATTCACGAACAAATTCCTTGCTCAGCTGACGTTGTTGTTTACCAGCTTGCTGATTTTCTTCGTAACCTTCAGCGTAGAAGTAACGGGAAGAATCCGGTGTGTGGATTTCATCGATCACGTAGATGGTGTCACCGATTTTACCGAATTCATATTTGGTATCTACCAGGATCAGACCACGTTTTGCAGCCATCTCCTTACCTCTTGCAAACAGCGCGAGGGTGTATTTTTCCAGCTGTTCGTAATCTTCTTTGCTCACCAGACCCTGGGCAATGATTTCTTCACGGGAGATGTCTTCATCGTGACCTTCATGTGCTTTGGTAGTTGGCGTGATGATTGGCGTTGGGAAAAAGTCATTTTCCTTCAGGCCTTCCGGCATAGTAACGCCACAGAGTACACGCTGTCCGGTTTTATAAGTTCTCCACGCATGACCGGTGAGGTTTCCGCGAACTACCATTTCTACCGGGAAGGTTTCGCATTTCAAACCTATGGTTACGTTAGGCAGCGGGGTACTTTTTACCCAGTTAGGTACGATGTCCTTGGTCGCTTCCAGCATGATGGCCGCCACCTGGTTCAGTACCTGTCCTTTGTAAGGAATAGGGCGGGGCAATACCACATCAAACGCGGAGATACGGTCACTAACGGCCATTACCATGAGTCTGTCCTCAATGGTGTATACATCACGTACTTTCCCTTTGTAGAAGGCGGTCTGACCCGGGAATTTGAAATTTGATTCTAACATGAACTATTAATTAAGGATTGAATATCATAATTAGGAGGTACAACAATAACCATTTCAATTCCACAATGATACGATTGTAACCGGGTGCAAAAGTAACCATGATTTGCATGATTCAAACGAATTCTTCTGTTTTTTTTACCCTTTGCTGATTTTTATTGAGGAGATGATAATTGTTTGCTGTTTGTGGCGTAAGGCCGCAGCAAACTAATGATCACTTCATTTTCCGGGTATTGAGTGAGATGTGGTCTGAGCGTTTCAGCGTCGGTGGTCCGGATATGTGCCGGCACATATCCCATACCGTAGAACCGGCCTTTCTCCAGCAGGATACAACTTTGTTCATCGCTGTTGCGGCCTTTGTCCATGATCACTACAGATGGTTGTTGCTCCTGAAGAAAAGCAATAGCCGCTTTTACCCGTTGATTATAGGTTTCAGGGGCTTCCTGTTTGTCACATGCCCCATGGCAGGTGGCAGCCGTTACACCGGCACAGGTGCCATCACCCTTTTGCAGGAAACATAATTTAGGGCAGAGCTCAAATTGTTTGATCAGGGCACGCAGCAGCCGGTGTCCGTCTACCAGCATGTTAAAAGCATGTACCGGTGCGCTGAACTTCCGTCTTTTCTCGATTGCCAGCCGGAGGTACCCTTCCTGGTCTTCAAAGAGGTAGAAGCCGTAGCGGAACTCTACCCTTTTCTGTGCACGGTTGAAGGCCGGCCAGAGCCGCTTTATCTCCACAGACTCCAGGATACAGGCCATCAGTTCTGTACCGGTTTCCTGATAAGTAATATTAACGATTGTCCGGAGGAAATTCTGTCGCTGCCTGCTGGCGCTATGACCGGAGAAATGGCTGTTAACTCGTTTACGTATATCCTTGGCTTTTCCTACATATACCACTTTGCCTTTCACATCATGAAAATAATAGACACCTGGTACTTCCGGAAGCTGCTTCACCACCGCCGGCTCCAGGTTGGGAGGCAGGAACTGCTCTTTGGACCCTACTTTGAGCGCGGCTGCTATGGCCTTTTCCGTGTCATGCTGCAGCATCAGAGCAAACAGTTTGGCGGTAGCTTCCGCATCGCCGCCGGCACGGTGGCGGCCGTTGACCGGAATATTCATATGCCGGCAGAAGTTACCCAGACTATACGAAGGCAGGCCCGGAAAGATCTTGCGGCCCAGCCTTACGGTACAAAGTTTTTTGCATTGCAGCTCAAAGCCTGCTGCCGCCAGATGATGCTTTACAAAGGAATAATCAAAGTTGACATTATGCGCCACAAAAATCCGGTCCTGTAACAGCTCATGTATCATCGGGGCCACCGCTTCAAAGGGCGGAGCTTCAGCCACCATACTGTTGGTGATGCCCGTCAGTGACTCTATGTAATAAGGAATGGGCACACCCGGATTAATCAGCGTCTGATAATGCTGGGTGACTTCCCGGCCATCAGACAGGTAGATGGCGATCTCGGTAATTCCGTTGGCGCTGGCATGGCCGCCTGTGGTTTCTATATCTACTATTGCGTACACCTTACAAAGATAAAGGTTGTTGCTTTTTGTTCAACCTTCTTAATCCCCTTAATGCCAGCAAAAGATAAAAAATCCACAACAGCAGCAGGTTATACTTTTACAAAAGGTGTCAGTGGCAGCAGCGAAGACAGCCACTGTAAAGGTTTCGGCATCGATTCAAATGGCCACGCGTACCCACACATGAGAAAAAAGGGGAGCTGCTTTCCACTCTCCTGCCCCGCAGCAAACATCGCTGGCAGTAAGCGTGTTAATAACAGGAAATGTCTCATAAAATATCATTTCATCCCGATAATCCTGAGTATCAACACAATTGAACAATTTTTCATGCATAATGTTTATATTATTTAAAAAAAATCAAACATTAGCTAATACTGAATACTTCCTTACTAAAAGCGTTATATTTAATGAGCTCAGGAAAAATTTGTACATCATTAAGTTTATTTTATCCATTTCTATACCCTGTACTTTAACTGAAATTTGCAGTGTCAATAAGACAAACTATTTAATCATCAATAAAACATCTCATCAATTATGGCAAAACTAAAATGGGTTTCCGACGCCGATCACAGCGAACTCTCTTTCAAGATCAGACACCTGATGATTACAAATGTCACCGGCAGGTTTACCAACTTCCGGGTAGAAGCTGAAACAGAAGGAGAAGACTTTCTGAACGCCAAAGCTACTGCTACGGTTGATGTAGATTCAATCACCACAGCCAATACACAGCGTGATGAGCACCTCCGTTCTCCGGACTTCTTTGATGTCAACAAATTCCGGAACATCAATTTTACAGCCACCAAAATTGAAAGCGTGGACAATGACGGCTCATATGTACTACATGGTGATCTGACCATCCGTGATGTCACTAAAAACGTGAAGCTGGATGTTGAATTCGGCGGCGTTGTAAAAGATCCCTGGGGCAATACCAAAGCCGGTTTTACGATCAATGGCAAAATCAACCGCAAGGATTTCGGGTTGACATGGAATGCCGCCACAGAAGCCGGTGGCGTAATGGTCAGCGATGAAGTAAAGATACAATGTGAAGTACAACTGCTGAAACAGTAATAATACCGACGACTGATTCTTTGATTTTCGGTTTTTTGAGATGCTTATACATTCGTCAGAAAATCGAAAATCAAAGAATCCTCAAATGAAAAGGCATATGGATCAAGCTATAACAGGACTGCATCATATTACCGCGATTTCCGGTAATGCAAAAAAAAATTATGATTTTTATACGAGGATAATGGGACTGCGTTTTGTTAAGAAAACGGTGAACTTTGACGATCCGCATACCTATCACTTTTATTATGGAGACAAAACAGGTAGCCCCGGCACGATTCTGACATTCTTTCCCTGGGAAGATATAATGACCGGACGCAGAGGCACCCATATGGCCACCGAGATCGGCTACTCCATACCGGAGGGCAGCATTAATTTCTGGCTCAAACGGCTGGATGCCGCCAATATCATCTACAATAAGCCTTCTTCCAAATTCGGGGAGATATACCTTACTTTCCTGGACCCGGACGGACTTAAGATAGAGCTGACCGTACCTGAAAAAACAGACGACCGCGTACCCTGGGAAACAGCCGAGGTGAGCGCTGAAAACGCCACCCGTGGCTTTCATCATGTAACGCTAACGCTGGACGACATACAGGCCACCGCCGATCTACTGGTATCCGTTTTCGGATTTGAGTTGATTAAACATCATGCGAATCGGTACCGTTTTGCCAGCCCTGCCGGCGATACCGCCAATTATATAGATCTGGTGGAAGCCAAGGGCGAACTCCGTGGCCATGTGGCTGGTGGCAGTATTCATCATATTGCCTTCCGCATGAAAGATGATGCCATGGAACTGCACTACCGCGAAAAACTGGAAGCACTTGGATTAAATGCCACTCCTCAGCTGGACCGGAAATATTTCCGCTCTGTATATTTCAGAGAACCAGGCGGCGTGCTTTTTGAACTGGCTACAGACACGCCCGGATTCACCGTAGATGAGTCTGTTGAGGAACTGGGCACGCATCTGATGTTGCCCGCTCAATTCGAACCACAACGGGCAGAGATAGAGCAGAAACTGATTAAACTGGTTTAAGATGGACTTTCAACCCTTGCACTATATTTACCAGCCGGCAGCTAACCATAACGCCCATACGTTATTATTACTGCATGGTACCGGTGGTGATGAGCGGGATATGTTGCCGCTGGCACCGGCTATGGCTCCACATTTCCATGTATTAAGCCTTCGTGGCAATGTGCAGGAACAGGGAATGCCCCGCTTCTTCCGCCGGCTGTCTATGGGTGTTTTTGATGAGCAGGATGTACATTTCAGAACACATGAAATGGTCCACTTTCTCAAGGAACTGTCGGCTAAAGAAGGGTTTGATCTGCAGCAGCTCGTAGCTGCCGGGTATTCCAACGGCGCCAATATTGCCGGGGCTGTGCTGATGCTCTACCCCGAACTGTTGGCTGGTGCCGTACTTTTCCGGCCGATGCAGCCGTTGCATGGTATTGAAGATCCGTTTGAAACCACCCGGCAACAACCCGTATTCATGAGCTCAGGGAAAACAGACCACACCGTAAAACCAGCTGCCACCGAAGCCTATGCCACCCTGCTGACTGCCAACGGCTTCCAGGTAAGCAACTACGATATTAATGCAGGACATCATTTAACACAACAGGATATTGACCTGGCAGCAGGCTGGGTAAAAGAAAATTTCCGGTAACACCGTAATAAAAATGAACGAAGAAGTAAAAGTAAGTATCGAAGGAATTCCGTATCAGGTATCAATTGCAGCTAGAGACCACAGATGGCTGGCTGATGAACCGGCAGAGGTGTCCGGTGGCGATACCGGCCCCACTCCCGGTGAGTTATTACTCAGCAGCCTGGGCTCCTGTACCGCCATCACACTCACCATGTATGCAGCAAGGAAAAAATGGCCGGTAGAAAAGATAGATGTTGAACTCCGGTTTGACAGTGATGCCAAACCAGATCCGAAAACAACCGTCATCGAATGTCTTGTACATATTACAGGCGACCTTGACGAAACGCAAAGAAAAAGGCTGATGGAAATTGCCCATGCATGCCCTGTTCATAAAGTACTGACGAACCCTATTATTATCAATACTAAAGCAGATTGATATGAAAGACATTACCAAAACATACTCCAATGGTGAAGTAACCATTGTATGGAAACCCGAAGTGTGCAAACACTCGGAAGTATGTTTCCGAGGGCTTCCTGAAGTATTTGATCCACATGCCAAACCATGGATCAATGCTACAGGCAGCAATACAGAACGGATCATACAACAGGTAAATAAATGTCCTTCCGGCGCCCTCACTTATTTTATGAACAACGAAGTGCTGGCAAACGGATCATCACCCGAGATAACCGCAAGCAGCCTCGCAGAAATAGTACCCAACGGTCCGAGGCTGATATATGGCAGCATCCATACAAAGGATACATCCGGACACGAAACACAGGAGTATAAAGTTACCGCTTTCTGTCGCTGTGGAAGCTCTTCCAATATGCCCTACTGCGATGGTACACATATTAAAACAGGATTTACAGACAACGAATAATATATGGAACTTACTATTCAGCAAAACACCACTAAACACCAGTTTGAAACAGTGGTAGACGGACACACCGCCTTTATTGTTTATAAACTGTTTCCCGGCGGCATCATCTATATACATACGGAAGTACCGCCGGAACTGGAAGGGAAAGGCATCGCCTCTCAACTGGCCAAATATGTATTGGAGTATGCACGAGCCAACCACCTCAAGGTAAAACCGCTGTGTCCTTACGTACACGCCTATATGAAAAAACACCCGGAATACAACGATCTTTTATGAAATACGAATTATCAATTACGAATTACGAATGGAAAATTGCAGGAATTCGTAATTCGTATTTGACTACAGGGATTCACTAATAGCCCTGGCGGAGTCCTGGTGTACTATCAGAACAGGCAACATCTTTCTGGCCCATTCCTTCAGTGTTTCATCCTGCAGGTTATTGGCGGCGTTGTCAAAGTCCTTCACATCCTGATCATGGTGGTCCACCATCTCACGTATATATTCCTTATCAAAACGTTCCACCTTTTTCTGACTCCATTTATCGATAAAATTCTTTGATGCAGTAGACAATTCTGTCGGTAGTACAATTCCTTTTCTGCTGGCAATTGTCTTTAACTGATCATTGGCTTTGGTATGTTCTTCTACCATCATGGTGGCAAATGCTTTCACCCTTGGGTTTGCAGCCTTTTCCTGCGCCAGTTTCCCCAACTGTATCTCCATCATGTTTCTGTCGGCTGCGTCCACAGCAAACGCAGAAGAGGTGTCATCCACCTTTCTCATTGTTTCATTGAGAGCGTTGGCAGAATCTTCCGGTTTCTCATGTTGTGGATTTTGTCTATTGCCACAGGAATGCAACATCCATGCACCCAACAGCGCCGTTGCAAAAAAGATTGACTTTTTCATGGCCATTGAAATTATTGGGTAAATACAAGGTTTCTCCTCTCCCAGCATGCGACAAAAAAGGTACCATGTGCGGAGGAAGCTGCATTAATTTATTAAGGAAGAAGATGTAGTGAAGACAGGCTAACGGCCGGGAATGCTTTATTGTAGAAGCATTTCCTCAGTATGTAAAATAACCGGAAGATAAAAAACGGGGTTGATCATATAGTTGATCAACCCCTTATAAAATTATTGCTGGGTGGCAAAAAACTGGTAGATAACAATAGCTGCAATGATGATAGTGATAATAAGACCGGCTATTTTTATCCAGCTGTAGGGGCGGTCACCCGTCACTTCGCCAGTGCTGGCGTTGACTACAAAATGATACAGCTTGTTATCATAACGGTAAGCACTCAACCATACCGGCAGCAACAGGTACTTCAGTCCAAGGTCGTTATACCGTACGTTGTAACTGTCAATAGACTGCTCATCACCGCCGATATCTGAACGGATTTCATCCTGGATAACAGGGTCCATTCTTTTTTTGGCGATGGTCAGTCCCTGCTCTGCATTGGTCTGATAGAGCTCAGCCCTGAAACCGCTCAGATAGCGCCCATCGTAGGCTTTAAGCTGGTCCAGATGCCAGGGTTCCAGTATCTCTGCCATTTTACGGGGCAGCGAAGGGCTGGCAGTAACCAATACATCGCGGAATGAATTATCTACTACACCGGAAGTGTTGTACCAGGCCGTATGACGCACCTGACGGGTACGTGTCTCCGTTCTGCCATTCACTTCCTCTGTATAAGTTTCGGTAGTGTAATAATATTCTCCCCGCTGACCGCGATAGGAAGTCACGGTATTAGTATCATAACTCCAGTGAGGTATATACACCCCTTTCAGTTGCTGTCTGGAAGCATCTTTTACTTTTCTTACCATATCCGACGGCGCAAACCACAGCTTACTCATCCACTGCTGGAAATATTGCTGGGCTTCCTTATCACTCACCACGAAGGGCAATACATAATGTGGCTGCAGGATGGCAGTTGAAGTTCCCTGCTGCACTACCAGTGGCGAGGCACAGAAAGGACAGGCATCGGCCGTGACATTGGGGAGCATGGTAGTGGAGGCTCCACAGCTATTACATTTCACCACTACGGCCTGCTCTGTATTTTCTGTATGACCTTGCAGATCTGCAATAAAAGTATCATAGTCGAATGCATGAATACTTGCGGGGGCTGCATTTTCTTCTTCAATAGTATTCACTGTGCCGCAATACTCACATTTCAGGCTGTTGGTACCGGGGGCATAATGCAGTATGGCGCCGCAATTCTGACATTTCAGCGAGGATACTGTTTCACTTGTTTTTTCCTCAAAAGACATAGATGATAGCGGAAAATTTGTACATCAGAATAATGAATGGCGTATATCGTTCACGGATATACGCCATTCACTTACATTATTATCGGGAATCGGTTTAAGGCAGTGGTGGCGGTACGGTAGCCAGCACAGGGGCCAGTTCCGGTACTGTAGCGGCAGCGGCCCATGCGGCCATGCCTGTTTTCCATACCAGTGTTTGTGACTGTAAACCGCCGGATGCAGCCAGTTGTTTCAGCTGGTCCATATTGTAAGGACCGGCCTGTTTGCCTTCAACAGCTACATAAAACGGTTCTGTACCAGGCAACGGTGGTGGCATGCCAGGCCCGGCGGCAGGCTGCTGTTGCTGCTGATTAACCTGGTTGTTCTGGAACATATTTCCTACCTGTCCCATCATGGCAGCACCCATACCGGCACCCAGACCGGCAGCAGCCAGACCACCTGAAGGATTGGCAGCGGCTTTTTCCATGGCATTGGCAGCCTGGAACTGCGCATAAGCGCCCAGGTTACCCACGATACCCATGCTGCTACGTTTGTCCAGCGCCTCTTCCACTTCTGGTGGCAGGGAAATATTTTCGATGAGAAACTTAGTCAGGTCCAGACCCAGTTCATTAAACTCAGGTCGGATCTTATCGGTGATCAGTTGAGATACTTCATCATACTTTGCAGCCAGATCGAGCACTGGGATCTTCGCTTCCGCGATAGCATCCATACCGCGGGAAACAGCCAGATTACGCAGCTGCTCATTGATACCATCAACAGTATACTCTGGGTTGGTGGCAGCAACTTCCTTCAGGAATGTGGTTGCATCCTTCACACGGAAAGCATAGCTACCAAAGGCACGCAGGCGTATTGGTCCGAACTCAGCATCCCGGAGCATAACAGGGTTTTTGGTGCCCCATTTCTGGTTGGTGAACTGCCGCATGCTTACAAAAAACACATCTGCTTTAAAGGGGCTATTGAAACCATATTTCCATCCCTGTAAAGTAGTGAGGATAGGCATGTTCTGGGTAGTCAGTGTATACATGCCCGGTTGAAAAACATCGGCAATTTTACCTTCATTCATAAAAACAGCCACCTGCGATTCTCTAACCGTCAGCTTGGCGTTCATTTTTATTTCATTCTGGTAACGGGGAAACTTCCACACAATGGTGTCTGTGGACGGGTCTGTCCACTCAATAATGTCAATAAATTCATTCCGGAGTTTATCAAATATTCCCATATAACAGGTTTTTTAGAACATCACTGGTCAAATTTATAGAATTATTTATTGGAAATACTAATAATAAAGTGTTATAATTTCAGCAATCTGGCATTGATAGCCACAATTACCGTACTCACTGTCATCAGCACCGCACCAGCAGCTGGACTTAACAACACGCCCCAATGGTAAAGTACTCCGGCGGCCAGCGGCATGGTGATAACATTGTAGCCGGTAGCCCAGGCCAGATTCTGAATCATCTTACGATAGGTGGCTTTACCAAAACGTATCAGGCTTACAATATCCTGTGGGTTACTATTGACCAGCACAATACCTGCTGTTTCTGCAGCTATATCAGACCCCGAGCCAATGGCAATGCCCACATCCGCCTGAGCCAGTGCCGGTGCATCATTGATACCGTCTCCAGTCATGGCTACAAACTGCCCTGCAGCCTGTAATTTGCGGATTTCTTCCAGCTTCTGGTGAGGCAGCACTTCTGCGATATAACTATCAAGCTGCAACTGCTGCGCTACTACCGCTGCCACTTTTTTATTATCGCCCGTGAGCAGCACGGTAGCGATATGTTCTTTCTTCAGTGTCTGCACTGCAGGGAAAGACTCAGGCCTCAGCTCATCTGCCAGCACTACATAACCTGCAGGTTTATTATTAATGATCACATAGGATAAGGTACCGGTGCCATTCTGCGTCACTTCCGGCTGTTGCGGGAATTGTTCCTTTACATAAGCGGGGCTTACCACCATCACCTGTTTGCCTGCTACACTTGCCTGGATGCCCTTTCCCGCCATCGCCTGCATCTCTGAGGCAACGGGAATCTGCAGTCCCAGTGAACGGGCTTTGTCTACAATACCGGTGGCAATAGGATGTTCAGACTGCTGTTCCACTGCCGCTGCGAGAGCCAGTATATCTTCAGGAGAGTAACTGTTATCGAGTGTTTCCATCTGCACCACCTGAAACTTACCAATGGTGAGGGTGCCGGTTTTATCAAATACCAGCGTAGTGATTTTACGGGCATTTTCAAAAGCCGTTCTGTTTTTTATAAGCAGGCCGTGTTTGGCAGCCATGGTAGTGGAACGTGCTACTACCAGCGGCACTGCCAGCCCAAGAGCATGTGGGCAGCAGATCACGATCACCGTTACCATCCTTTCCATAGCAAAGGAAATAGACTGTCCATCTATACGCCAGTATGCAAAAGTGCTGATACCTGCTACAATGGCGATGAGCGTCAGCCAGCGGGCTGCCTTGTCGGCGAGTAACTGCGTATTGGATTTAGCCTGCTGTGCGTCATTCACCAGTTTGATGACCTGGGAGAGATAGGAAGATGCTGCGTTATGTGATACTTTTACGTGCAATGCGTGGTTGCCGTTGATGGAGCCGGCAATAACCCTGTCGCCTATACTTTTTTTCACGGGTTTTGATTCGCCCGTCAACATGGATTCATTGAGATAACTGCTACCATCAGTTACAGTACCGTCAGCAGCTACTTTTTCTCCGGGTTTTATCAGCACCACATCGCCGGGTTGGAGGCTATCTGTTTTCACTTCTCTGATACTGCCGTTTTCCACCAGATGCGCCTCCGCAGGCATCAGCTGCACCAGCAGTTCCAGCTCACGGGATGCTCCGGCCACTGACTTCATTTCAATCCAGTGTCCCAGCAACATGATCAGAATCAGTGTAGCCAGTTCCCAGAAGAAGTCCATGCCCCGTAAACCAAACAGGGTGGCCACGCTATAAATAAAAGCCACTGTAATGGCAAAACCTATCAAGGTCATCATTCCCGGGTTACGCTGGCGCATCTCAGACAACCAGCCTGAAAGGAAAGGCCACCCTCCGTAAAAAAAGATAATGGAAGAAAGAACCGTCAGCACATACTGATCACCAGGGAAGCTGATCTGTAATCCCAGCCAGTGCTGTATCATCTTAGACAGCAGCATTACCGGAACAGTTAATAACAATACCACATAAAACCTTTTACGGAAATCATTGATCATAGCATGGTGGTCGTGGCCCGCATGCCCTCCGTGTACTCCATGTCCTCCATGTTCCGTGTGGGCGTTGTGGTTAGTATGGTCCTTATGATGAGTATGATCATGATGTTCTTCCTTTTTCGTATGGTCGTGTACGTGGTCCATGGCCTCTTTATCGTGATGATCATGGTCCATGTGCATATGCATGTGCTGGTGTTTTTCCATAACTGTAACCGGTTTTAGGTATTACAACTGTATAGTTTAATTGTTGTAAAATTGCCGATTATATAGCCGGGAAATTTATATAATCCCTGGAAAGATTTACATGATTATATCATGGGATTATCTGTTGCATCCATTTAGCAGCCAGTACAGGCCATACCTCTGCAGCTGTATTTCCCGGGCGGAGTCCGTAGCCGTGTCCGCCTTTGGCATAAAAATGCAGTTCAGCCGGCGCACCTGCATCCCGCATAGCGCCAGCCATTACCAGTGCACTGTTACCATAGGTATCATCGGCGGTAGCGAAGATAAACATGGGAGGCGTTTGTTTGTTGACGGCCAGCTCCGGAGTGAGTTTACGTCCTTCACCCTTGTCGAGATAAGCCGGATAGATGAGCATACCAAATGCAGGGCGGGCAGATAACGAATCTGCTTTGTCTACCGGCGTATAGGTTTGTACGTTATATAGGGTAGCAGCTCTGGCGGTAAGGCTGCCACCGGCAGAAAAGCCCATCATACCAATTTTTTCCGGGTCCAGTCCCCATGCAGCTGCACGGCTGCGTACCACGCGCATTGCCCGTTGTGCATCCTGCAATGCACCGGTTTCTTTCTTAGGTACCCGGTATTGTAATACAAAGGCAGTATACCCCAGCTTATTGAGCCAGGCAGCTATTTCATAGCCTTCCAGGTTAATGGCCAGGATATTGTATCCCCCACCGGGGCATACGACTACGCCAACGCCTGTACGATGTGCTCCGGTAGCGGGATATACTTCAAGAACAGGATCGGTCACATCTGTCAGCCGGACTACATTCCTGCTGCCATCCGGCGTAACAACGGCCGGATGCCTGGCATCTGTTTCCCCAGGCACGGCGCCGGGCCACAGATGTATCTTTTCTTTCTGCTGAGCATAAACCATAGCGTACTGCGTAAATATCAGGATGAAGGTAAACAGCTGTTTCATAACGGGAAATTTGGGTATCAACAAATGTAACAAATGTTTCCTGCACATAAAAGGACTGCCTCCCTCTGCAAAATATTCGGTATAATCATCTTTCCGCAACACAATAGAAACAGCAAAGGCGCAAAGCTAAAGACACTTTGCACCTTTGTGGTTTGAAAACGATGAAATTATTTTATGCATTGCAGCCAGGCATCCGCCATCAGCTGTGCGCCCGCTACGCTTGGATGCACACCATCGGGTGTCCAGTAAACAGCAGGAGCTGATTGTTGGGCTTTATCATAAATAGCCTGGTAGGGAATAAAAGTTGCTTTGTATTTATCTGCCAATTCACGGGCAGCTGCGCGGTATTCATTAAACACAGGATACCATTTTTCATCTACAGCCTTTACGCCTTTTACAGCAAAAGGTTCACCGATGATCAGCTGCAGGTCAGGCAATGCCTGTTTCGTACGATCCAGCAGTTTATCGTAGTCATCACGGTACACTTTGGAAGTACCTTTATAGTTTCCGTTGAGCGTATGCCAGAAATCGTTGACCCCAATCAGGATACTGAGTACATCGGGCTTTAGTTGAAGGCAATCAGTATCCCAGCGTTCTGCCAGCTGATACACTTTATTGCCGCTAATACCTTTGTTGTAAAACTTCAGGTTATCGCCAGCCCGCTTCAGCAACAGGGAAGCCGCTGCCAGATGCGGATATCCGCCTCCCAGCGCCTGACCGTTGTTAGGATCGGCTGCTTCCCGCTTGCGGCCCACATCTGTAATGGAATCCCCCTGAAAAAGGACCACACCTTCTTTTTTGATAGTTATTTTTTTGATTTTATCCGCCACCACAGCAGCAGACACTATCTGAGGGATGCTAATAGCAGCAAGGCTCCCCAGGGAAACGTTTTTAAGGAAGTTTCGACGGTTCGAGTGATTCATAACGGATTTTTAAAATGATGAAGGCTTTACAGGCACGCCCGTAAAGCCTTAAATCTATAAAAAGATTCTGATTTTTTATACAAACGAGCTGATACCGGTAATAGCGCGGCCTACAATCAGCGAGTTGATTTCCTTGGTGCCTTCGTAAGAATATATGGCTTCTGCATCTGCTACAAAACGAGCCACATTATATTCCAGCAGGATACCGTTGCCGCCCATTACTTCCCTTGCCCCTCTTACCACATCCCTTGTACGCAATGTACAGAACACTTTTGCCAGGGAGGCATGTTCATCTTTCAGCCCTCCTTCATCCTGTATCTCAGACAACCGGTATACCATTGTCTGCATAGCGGTGAGATTGGACAACATTTCCACCAGATGACCCTGTATCAGCTGAAAGGAAGCAATCGGTTTTCCGAATTGTTCACGGGTACGGGTATACGCCAATGCATTTTCATAGGCGCCGCGGGCACAGCCTACTGCCTCCCAGGCCACGCTGGCACGCGTCATGCGGAGCACCTTGCTGGTATCCCTGAAGCTATTGGCCCGCTGTAAGCGGTCGGATTCCGCTACGCGACAATCCTTCATCGTGATGAGGCCATTCTGCACAATACGCAAGGCCATCTTATCATGCATCTTCTCTACCGACAGGCCTGGCGTACCTTTTCGCACCAGAAAACCTTTCACCTGGTTATCATCCACATCCCTGGCCCAGATCACGATCACATCCGCAAAGGTGGCGTTGCCAATCCATTTTTTCCGGCCATTCAGTATCCAGGTGTCTCCTTCCCGTTTAGCCGTGGTCGTTAGACCACCGGCAGCACCGGAACCGACTTCCGGCTCTGTAAGCCCAAATGCCCCGATTGTTTTCAGCTGCTGCATACCAGGCAACCATTCATCTTTCTGCGCTTCAGAACCCAACATATAAATGGACCCCATCGACAACCCGCTCTGCACCCCAAAAAACGTAGCGATGGATGCATCCACCCTGGCCATTTCCATCGCAATAATCCCTTCCATCAGATAAGAACGGTTGGGACATCCATAACCATCATAGGTAACACCACAGATATTCAGCTCCCTGAACTTCGGGATAATTTCAAACGGAAATTCTGCTTTCATCCAGTACTCATTAACAATAGGCTGAATCTCCTTCTCCATAAAAGCACGCACCTTCAGCTGCAATGCCCGGTCTTCTGCATTCAGCCTGCTGCTCAGGTCATAAAAATCCCCGTCAATCGGCGGTAATTTTTTCTTTCCTCCTCTGCTGGTAAGCATCTTCATCAAACCATTCAACTGCTGGTCATCCATTTTAGCAACAGTAGCCATCACCTGCGACAGGTCTACCTTCTCAGACAGTTTCGCCAGCATTTTGAAATCGATGCTCTTCAGCAGATGATAGGCATTCTTCAATTTTGAAAATGTTCCGGACATACTACATGGTTTTATGTGAAAATACGAATTGCGGGCCAAAGATGGAAAGAGGTTGTCATCCTTTCCGCCCCTGGCCCGCATCAGTTTAAAAGAAAAGTATTTATTATTCCCGGAACTTGCCTTCCGGTGTTATCTGCAGTATTTTATCCTTGAGGCGAATAGTAGCAGGGCCTTTTAACAACGTCTTTTTATCCGGGTCAGGATCCGACTCACCTTCGACAGTGGTTTTATCTTTTGCCGATGCTTTTTCATAAGACACCTTTTTCAGCGTATTGTATATTACGTGATGATCCAGCACATGCAATTCAGCATCTACGGTATATAACTCTACCAGTTGTTCCTGACCATTATCATAAACGTGTACCCGTACATAGATATTTTTTTCCTGAGGAATCGTAAACAGAGGCTGGTCAAGCTCTGTATCAGGCTTGTCTGCATCTTTTCTCCTGGAGACCAGCATCTCCTTCAGATTTGCCGTTGAGAAATCACTGCTATTGTATTCCCTGGCTTTTAATTCCCGTACCAGTTTTCCTTCGGCATCGGGCCTGTAAATAACCTTATCTGATACCATTGATGTAAAATAAAAAACATCTCCCATCTGATCCTCATTGGACTCCTCCGTTACACTGATGGTGCCATCAGCAGCAATGGCAGCGTTTTTACTGGCATCATAAAGGCCTTCTGAAGCGTAAATTCCATTGAGCCGTACCCGTCCGGTTTCCTTTCCATCAGATGTATAGGCAATCAATTGTACAGTAGAATCCCTCTCTGCTTCATCTCCATACATCTGCGCAGCAGCATAAAGGAGGTAAATCCTTTTGCCAGGCAAAGGAATTTTACCATAATGGTAAAATCTGATATCATTAAAATAAAGCACATCGCTGAAATCAAAGTAAGGTGTAAGCAGCGACAGTGGCTTTAGTTGGGCCAGGTCCGGCATGGTGATGTTTAACGGGGTTGTCAGCACATTAAAACGTCCGGTGAATGCATCAAAAGATTCCGTTTCCTGCGGAATAACAGTGACCTCGCCCCGCTGGTTTATCTTATACTGTTTCATCCTCGCTTTATTTTCGCCGGTATCGTCTCCTCCTTTACGGACAGTATACCAGATCTCTTTCACGAGTACAATGGAGTCATTATTCATCTCCGGCCATTTGTGCAGGTAATTGGATTCATCTTCACGGGTCTCCTGTTTTTCGCGGCCTATTTCCTGCCTGGCAATTTCTTTACCATCAGGTGTATAGGTGAGCAACAGAGTAACAGAACCGGATTCCTTCTCATTTGTTTCGCACCAGGCGATTATAGCCATATAACTTTTACTTCGGGAGAGTATGCCGGCAGAGATTTTTTTAAAGCCCCCAGCGGCAAAGGGACCGGGGTTATTCGTAACATCTTCCAGGGAATAAATATCGATTGGCTTCTCGATCACCTTCAGGGCCTTCGACCAGGCATGAAAATTAAAGGGTACTGTTTTGACCGTATCTGCATGCTCTTCCGTAGTGGCATGACCGTTATTGGTATTACATGACAAACATGCCATCAAAGGCAAAAGGATTAACATACTTGCTAATCTTTTCATAGGGAAGGTGTTTTGGGGTGGCAATATAATAAATTACGGGCACGAATACACGGGAAGATAAGATCAGCAGGATTATTTTACAGGATTATCAGGGGGGAAGATGATAAACGCCTGATAATCCTGCTGATCACTTAGTATTGCTTAGTCCTGCACAATTAAGAAGTCCTTACGCAGCCTGATGTCTTCTGAGGAACTACCGATCAATACCTCAAACTCGCCCGGCTCCACAGTGTAGTTCATATTTTTGTCCAACAGGGCCAGGTGTTCCGGATGGAGTGTAAAGTTGACAGTTTTCTTTTCACCCGGCTCCAGAGAAATCCGCTCGAAGCCACGCAGCTGCATCACATAGGTTGTCACGCTACTTACTTTATCTTTGACATAGAGCTGTACCACTTCATCCCCTTTTCGTTTGCCCGTATTGGTTACCTCCACACTTACCTGAATGTCCCCCTGTGAATGTTGTTTTTCAGGAGACACTACCAGGTTGCCGTATGCGAAGGAGGTATAACTGAGGCCATAACCGAAAGGATACAGGGCACCATTCACGCTGGTGCGGCCAAAACCATTGTTCCCGGATGATGGCTGGTCTGCATGTGAACCAGGTTTGACGGGGAAATTGAGTTCTATCTGTCCCAGCGATTTAGGGAAAGTAACAGACAAACGGCCACCGGGATTGTAATCACCGAAAAGTGTTTCTGCAATAGCGGTACCGCCCTGAGGGCCGGGGAACCAGGCTTCCAGGATAGCAGGCAGGTTTTGCTGTTCCCAGTTAATCGTCAGTGGTTGTCCGTTGATCAGCACCGCGATTACCGATTTACCGGTAGCGTGGAGGGCCTGCAGCAACTGCAGTTGTCTGCCAGGCAGTGAGAGATCAGTGCGGGAAAGACTCTCTCCCACTCTTTTTTCATCCTCGCCCACCACAGCGATCACCACATCTGACTTACGGGCCAATTCCACCACTTCAGTGATAGCCGCCTGTTCGCTGGCATCCAATGGTGTAGGAATGATTTCCGTGCCTGGCCATCCCGGATTCACGATATCGCATCCTTTAGCATACATCACGTTCACCCCCTTGCCTGCCTGCTGACGGATACCATCCAGCACCGTAGTAACAGGATTATTAGAAGGGCCGTAGCGGCTGATTGCATGGGTAGACGCTGCCGCCAGCGGACCCGTAACAAGGATATTTTTGAGCTGCTTTTTATCCAGGGGTAATGTTTCTTTTTCATTTTTAAGCAGCACCAGGGATTCGCGGTTCAGTTGCAGGGCAAAGGCTTCGTCATCAGGTGTGTGTACACCTTTGTCGGCCAGCCTGGGATCTGCATAAGGCTTGTCAAACAGCCCCAGTCTGAATTTCACCCGCAACACATCCGCTACACGACTGTCGAGCGTTTTCATAGACAGCCGGCCTTCTTTCACCAGTTCCCGCAGAGGCATGATAAAGTCTTCCGGCGGGGTGAAGTTAGTACGTACATTCAGTCCGGCTTCCACCGCCTGCCGAACAGCATCCTTATAATCAGTTGCCACGTGGTGTTTGCTGAAGAGATACTCTACCGCTTCACTGTCGGAAACAACATATCCATCGAAACCAAATTCCTTCCGCAGCAGCTGTGTCAGGAAATAATAGCTGCCGGTCACGGGTTCTCCGTCCCAATCATTGTAGCTGCTCATGACGCCCATTGGATGGGCTTCCTGTATTACCCGGCGGAAGGGATACAGATAAATCTGATGCATTTCACGCGGAGCCACATGCGGATCGGTACGGGCATTGCCATCCCGGCCGCCTTTGGGCACGCTATATACAGCGTAGTGTTTGAGAGTGGCGGCCACTCCTTCGCTTTGCACACCCAGGGTCATCTGTTTGCCCAATTCCGCGATGAGGAAAGGATCTTCGCCATAACACTCCACTACCCTGCCCCAGCGGGGATCGCGGGCAGGGTCCAGGATAGGGACATATATATTGGTATATCCCAGCAGCCTGGCTTCGCGGCCGGCGATATGTCCGGCCCGGGACACCAGGGCTTTATTCCAGGTGCTGCCGATGCCGATGGGGGCGCAGAAAGGTGTGGCCCTGTCGTGGCAGAGGCCGTGGATGGCTTCATTACTGAAGTCAACCGGAATGCCCAACCTGGTTTCTTCTATAAACCAGCGCTGAACGGTATTGATGGCGTCTGTGTGTTTGCTATAGGGGAAGGACCACTGGGTTTGGGCCTTTTTATTAAATGGGAGGCTGTTAAGTTCCTCATCGATGTTGGCGATCCCGTCTTTCCACACTTTATTTTTCCATTCGGGAGTTGGCATTTCATCTTTCAGCACCCTGCCATAGCCATAAAGCGTGGCTGTCTGGCAGGTCTTTTCGTCCAGTGTCATCTGCGAAAGCAGATCGGCCACCCGGTTTTCCACCGGCTGTGCTGGATCTTCAAAAATGTCTTTTTTACCGTTTTTGTTAAAGTCTATCCAGCCCTGCCGGTAAATGGGTGACTGTTTCTGTGCCATAGCGGAACTGCCTGTCAGGGCCAATGCCAAGGCTATCGCGGAAAAAGATTTAATCTGTTCGTGCATGCTTTTTGTGCCATTATCAGCAGGTGCCTAAGTTACAGGCCCGGGCACCGGATTGCAAATAATGCCGAAAATTGCACCAGTATCGGGTAAGATTATAGAAATGATAAAAAAAACGGTTGCATAATAACTATGCAACCGGTGGTAACTAAAAAAACACAAACTAAAAACTGAAAAAACATTACAGCATATAGGCTTAGGCGTTATACTGATAACGCAGAAATTAGGGTATCCCCCTATTGAGGAAAAATAAAAAATACCTACATTAGCGGGGTTCAATTCATCATTAAAAACTCTTTGAAGGTTAAATGATAACATCACCTTCTTATCAAGCATATAATGAGCTTTTCCATTCCCTGTATAGTGAATTGTGTAATTACGCTAATAGTTTTCTGGACGATGATGCTGCAGCAGAAGATGTAGTACAGGAAACATTTATCAAACTATGGCAGAAACACCGGGAATTAATCGGTATTCCGAATATAAAAGCCTATTTATACAGAGCTGTTCGTAATAATTCCATCTCAGTTTTGCGAAAGCGGAGTGCTGAGGAGGCCGGCAACAAAGGCTTTGAATGGGTGGCGGATGTCAGTGATGATCCCGATGCCCTGGAGATAAAGGAAGCCAAGCCTTTTTATGAACAGCTGATTTATGAAGCGATTGCCAATCTCCCTCCGCAATGCAGGGAGGTGTTCACTTGTTGCCGCCTTCAGGGTATGACCCACCAACAAGCTGCCACCAAACTGGGATTATCAGCCAAAACGGTTGAGAACTATATGGGGAGGGCGCTTAAACTGCTTCGTAAATACCTGGGGCAGTATGGGTTACCAGGGATTTTATTTTTTTTGTTAAATATATTTAACAAATAATAGAGGGTATGACCACCTTTGCCCGTTTTAACATTAGAGCACACTGTAATTAACATGGATACCTACATATATGAAATAGTCGCCAAGCAACTGTCGTCGCAGTCCTCGCCTGAAGAAGAGGTTATCCTTCAGCAATGGAGGGATGCATCTGCGGAAAATGAGGCGGAATACCAGAAAACCCGGCAGATATGGCAGGACGCTCCTGGCCATCTTCCTCAGCAAAAACAATTTGATACTGCAGCCGCGTGGAACAAGGTAGACCGAGCCCTGCATCAGGCAGCGCCTGTCAGGACCATCCGCATGGCCACTATTAAATACGCAGCTGCTGCTGTATTATTAATAGCACTGACAGCCGGCGCCTGGTGGCTAGCCAGCCGTCCGTCCCTGAAAGTACAGGAACTGGCTGCCAATGATGGTAAAATCAAAAGCCTGGAACTGTCAGACAAATCCATGATCACCCTGCGCCCAGGCGCCAGGATCAAATATTCCGAAGGAGCTGAAAGAGTGGTAGAGCTCGAAGGCGAAGCCTTCTTCGAGGTTGCTGTTGACCCACACCATCCTTTCGTGGTAAAAACACCTAACCAGTCAATTGTAGAAGTATTAGGCACCTCCTTTACGGTAAAAACGGTCGATGCCCATACCACCGTTATCGTTACTTCCGGTAAGGTAAAACTAGGCATGGAAAACGACACATCCTCTGTAATCCTTACCAGTGGCCAGAAAGGCGTCTGGGGAGATGGTCAGCTCAGTTCTGCTGACAACGATGAGCCCAACTTTATGGCATGGAAAACCGGAATTTTGCAATTTAATGATCAATCACTTGTTGAAATATTGCCACAATTAGCCGACTTTTACGGGAAAGTCATCAGGATTGAGGATAGTTATCAGGCTACTGCTACCCAGCAGAAAGCTACGATCAGCTTCCAGGACCAGTCTTGTGACGAGGTTTTGCATGAATTACAACTTTTGCTTGGTTTCAACTACAGACAGGAAGGCGATACGATCGTCATCAGCAAGTAGCTTATTAAACCATTTTATCAGATATGCCTTTCATTACCTTCTGCTGATACTGCCGGCGGCTCATTTGCGCGCGCAAACCAAGCAGGACGCTATCCTGCAACGGTCTTATTCTCCACCGGCCAAAGAAGGTTCCATTCTCTTCTACATACAGGACATCCAACGCCAGACCGGCATCAATATCTCCTATAGCTCCAGTTTTCTGCATCTCAACAAAAAAGTACAGCTAACCGGCAATGAACACAGTACCGGACAGGTGCTTACCAGCATACTGCAAGGTACCGGCATTCAGGCAGCCGCTATCAATGGTAAAATCTTCCTGCTGCGGGAAACCTCCCAAACCCAGTATTATACCATCAGCGGGTTTGTAAAGGAAGAAAACAGTAAGGAGGTCATCATCGGTGCCTCCATTTATGACCCGGTCACCCGCAAAGGCACTATCAGCAACTCTTATGGCTTCTATAGCATCCAGGTGCCAGACAGTTGTACCAGTATCGTCTTCTCCCATGTAGGCTACGAAACAGTGACACAGCGCCTACCTCCTCCCGACGATGGCCAGCTCGACATCCATATGGAGCCACGCAACCCACTGCAACCGGTAGTCGTAACAGGCGACCAGGATTCCGTAACACTACAGGCCGGCTACATCAAAATGCCGGTAGGGTACGTTTCCAACTTCCCGGCCCTGCTTGGTGAAAAGGACGTACTGAAATCCCTTCAGCTTTATCCCGGCACCGGCAGTTCCCTGGAAAGCAGCAGCAACCTGTTGATACGCGGTGGTGGCGCCGACCAGAACCTTTACCTGCTCGATGGTGTTCCTCTCTATCATACCGGCCACCTCTTCGGACTGTTCTCCATATTCAATGGTGACGCACTGAAAGATGTGTCCCTGTATAAAGATGCCTTTCCTGCCCGCTACGGCGGCCGCCTCTCTTCTGTTGTGGATATCCGTACCAAAGACGGTAACATGAAAGGCTGGCATGGCAAAGCCACCATCAGCCCCGTATCCGCCAGCACAGAACTGGAAGGCCCTTTCGTTAAAGATAAAAGTGCCATGTTCCTGTCTTTCCGCCGATCCCTGATCGACGGCCTGTATGGAAGACAAATCACCAAACAGTACGGGAAATATGCGCTCTATGATGTTAACTTCAAGCTGAACCAGATCATCAACAACAAAAACAGGATCTACCTCAGCTTCTACAAAGGGCAGGATAACATGACTATCCCCAAAGACAATATTCCTTTCCCGCTTGCAGAAGATTATAAATTTGCCTGGAGCAACATCACCGCAGCACTGAAATGGACCAAGGTGATCACGCCCAAGATATTTACCAATACCACTGCCAGCTACAGCCGCTTTTACAACCTGTTTTCGCAAAGCGCCTACATTAAAATTTCTGGTGATGAATTGCTGATAAATGGGAAAGGCGTATCCAGAAACAGGGATATTGCCCTGCACAATGAAACAGAGTTTACCATCAGCAATACACAAAAGCTGTCTTTCGGCGGTGGCTATACCTATCATAATTTTGCGCCTACTGCCTATACGACGAATGTAAATCCGGGTGATGCCATCAAACGTGAGGCTCCCAAATATTACATGTCTGAATTTACTTTGTACGGGGAAGATGAGTTACGTTTCAACAATGATAAATTCATTGTGAGGCCCGGGCTCCACTTAGGAGCACTGGCACAAAGTCATTCTTTTTATTCCAGTCTCCAGCCACGCCTGATGATACGGTGGAACCTGCCGAATGCCCAGTATATTCAGGCTTCCTACGCCCAGATGACACAGTTCATCCACCAGCTGACTACCCCTGTGATCAATCTGCCCACTGACCTGTGGGTGCCCAGCACTGAAAATATCAAACCTGAACAAGCCTATTCCTACAGCCTCTCTTATCAGAAACAGTGGGACAACAAATGGCGGTTCAATGTAAATATCTACTACAAACAACTGAATGATCTCGTTGCCACTAATACGGCGCTCAACATCTTCGATAACTCCGATCTGTGGGAGAAAAAAGTAATCAGTGGCAAAGGCTATAATTACGGCAGCGAGTTATTACTGGAAAAAAACACCGGCAGGCTGACCGGTATTTTCTCCTATACCCTGGCCTGGGCCTGGAGGGAGTTTTCCCGTATGAATAGCGGTAGAATGTTCCCTTACAAGGAAGACCGCCGTCACAATCTGTCACTGGCACTCAAATACCGGTTGAAGCCAGGATGGAGTCTGTCTGCGTCCTGGAAATTCTCCAGTGGCGCCCCATTCACCCTCCCGGCACAGATATTCCCGGACTACGACTGGGGACGCAACATCAATGGGAAGCTGGATGAACGTTATTCGCCATTTTCCAATAACCAAATCAATTATCTGCCTTATATCACACGGCTCAACAATTTCCGGTTAAGAGCCGTACATCATCTTGACCTGGGTACCAACATTTACCTTGGGCGTACTAATGCGATCTACCATACACTTACGGCCGGCATCTACAACATCTATTCCCGTAGCAATCCGTTTATCGTGAGCTACGACCAGTTTGTTACTACAACCTATGATGAAATTTATCCGTTGCAGCTGTATCAGTACAGTTTATTCCGGACATTACCCTATATCAGTTACACACTCAAATTTTAGTGATGAAGTACCTGTTTCAATATTTGTGCGTTTTTAGTGTTGCTGTTTTAACTGGGTGTATACACGAACTACCGGTTCCTCCTTCCGGGAGTAAACCCAAGGCTGTTGTATACAGCGAACTGGTAGCGGGTAAAAAAGTGGAAATGCGTATTGGCAAAAGCAAGCCGGTAGGGCCCGATATTGATAATAATTTTGAAACCGTTACAGATGCTTCCGTTCAGCTCCAGGATGCCAATGGCACCCAGCTGGAACAGCTGCATTATGTAAAGGATACCAGCAGCAATATGGCCTTTTACAGGGGCAACACCCGTATAGAAAGCAACAGGTCTTACAGGGTGAAGGTGGATATGCCAGGTGTAGGTACCGCTTATGCCCTGCCTGTAACCCCCGCCCCCATCAGGGTAGAACTACAGGATACGCTCCGTACCACGCTCAACGGCCGACCAGTGTTAAGGTTCCATTTTAATATACAGGGGTCTGCTACCAAACAGTTTATTGTGATGGAAGCCCTCAAACAAATGGTACAGCTGGACACTGTTTTTTTCTATAACCAGCAACGATACAGAGTCAGAGATCGCCGTGAACTTTTTAATCAGGTGAAAGATCTGCCTGGTGTCACTTTCTATAAAGACACCCTTTACCTCAACAGTTATCTCCGCATCCCCGTTTATACCCAGGATGAAAATGCAGACAACAATCAGGTGGGCGGGCTCAATGAAAACTACAACAGTATTCTGTTTACACAAGGCAACAACAAACCACTCAATACTCTGCTGTACATCAATGCCACTGCGCTTACTGCCGGTAGCACTGAAGGTGGGGATCCTCCCATTGGCCGTGTAATGGTCAATGTAAAATCCGTCAGTCCGGACTACTACAACTTTCTGCTGACCTACGAAAAAGTAAGGCGTAACCCGGGTCTTAACAGCCTGATACAGGCCATCCAGCTACGTAACAACGTTGCTAACGGCCTCGGCATAGTCGGCGGCTGCAGCCAGATGTCCTATTCCTTGTATTACGATAAGTTATAGTACTGCTGTCAGTACAGGAAAAATTGGGCACGGTATAAAATTTCCGTCTTCACTGCATTCCTGGCTCACTTTGCGTTCTTTACGATTTTAATTCATCCCGATTCCGTATTTTTGGGATATGATACCAGCATTTACGATAAGCGAAAGGACACAGCATTTTCTTGGACTGGAAGAGCAATACGGCGCCCACAACTACCACCCTTTACCGGTAGTACTGGAGCGTGGAGAAGGTGTTTTTTTATGGGATGTGGACGGTAAACGTTATTACGATTTTCTTTCCGGCTATTCAGCTGTTAACCAGGGGCACTGCCATCCCCGGATCATTGCGTCACTGATAGAACAGGCGCAGAAACTGACATTGACTTCCCGCGCATTTCATAGTGACCTGCTGGGAGAATATACCAGATTTATTACCGATTATTTCGGCTATGATAAAGTATTGCCCATGAATACGGGTGTGGAAGCGGTGGAAACAGCGCTGAAACTCTGCCGGCACTGGGCTTATATAGTAAAGGGTATACCGGAAAACAAGGCAAAGATCATTGTCTGCGCCAACAATTTCCACGGCCGCACCCTGAATGTGATATCTTTCAGCACCGACCCGGTAGCCCGCAATAACTTCGGGCCTTTTATGACTGGTTACGAGGTGATTCCTTACAACAACCTGACAGCACTGGAGCAGGCCTTACAAGACAAAACCGTAGCAGGTTTTCTGGTAGAGCCTATCCAGGGAGAAGCAGGCGTGGTAGTACCAGACGATGGCTATCTGTCTAAAGCGCGCGCCTATTGCCAGGATGCCAATGTGTTGTTCATCGCTGATGAAATACAGACAGGCCTTGCCCGTACCGGCCGTATGCTGGCCTGCGACCATGAAAATGTACGCCCTGATATTCTGATACTGGGTAAAGCCTTATCCGGCGGAACCCTGCCTGTAAGTGCAGTCCTTGCAGATGATGAAATCATGCTGACCATCAAACCGGGTGAACATGGTTCTACCTACGGAGGTAACCCACTTGCCTGTAAGGTTGCTATTACAGCACTGCAGGTATTGAAAGATGAAAAGATGGCCGAGAATGCTGTGGCGATGGGTCAGTTGCTGCGCAACGGCCTGCAGGAGCTGCAATCACCTTTTATCACTACCATCCGTGGTAAAGGGTTGTTAAACGCTATCGTCATCAAACATCCGGATCCGGAAGCAGCCTGGGACCTGTGTCTTACATTGAAAGAAAATGGCCTGCTCGCCAAACCCACACACGGTGATAAAATCCGTTTTGCACCACCGCTGGTCATGAATGCCACCCAGGTAACGGATTGCGTTCAGATCATTCAAAAAAGCATGGAAAAGGCATTCCGCTAACTGGAAAGTATGACAGCATCACATAAAGCCATCCGCAGTTCCGGGTGGAAAACCGACTTCATGATCGGCTTTCCTGATGGATTGTTCCTGCTATTTTTTGCGACTCAGGTCATGCAGACCTTTCCCATGGAGGTACAAACCTTCTACAATATCCACCTGTGCATCTGTATCGCCGGAAGCCTGCTGGTAATATACAGCACCTACCAGGCCAATAAAGGCGATACCCAGCATGATAGCCTGCTCCTGTCTGACGAAGAACGACAGAAGCTGCAAAAGCTGGACATTCATGACAACACCATCGCCCATATTGAGGATGAAATGAAAAAGGATGCCGCATTATGGGAAACCACTCTTCAGCAGGAACAGGTAGTGGAAACTACGTTTAACCTTAGCCGTGCTATACGCAGTGCTTTATTTGCCGCCTTCTTTTTTTTACTGGGAGCATCTTTGTCGTTTGGACCTTATCTGTCCAACGAGAATTTCGGGGCTGCCTCACAAACCAGTATGATGCTGGTTTTCCTTGGACTAACAGTATTCAGTTTTATAAAAGCTAAAATAACGCACCAGCGCCCATTACCAGTTGTATTACGTTACTGGATAATGGGCGCCGGTGTATTTTGCGGAGCGTGGGTATTACATAAAATATTCTGATCAGGGCCGTGTACGGGTAAACAGTACACATACAAACGCCACTGCCGCTGCTGCTACTGAAACATAAAGCGCAATGCCCGTTTGCGGGCAGATGCCAGCTTCACAACGTGAAAAAAGCAACATATTACGGAACGTCCAGGCCAACAGGAAACCAGCTACAAACAGGTTCATTCTTGCTACCCATTTGTTTTTAGACAGGAAGATAAGGGCTGCCGCCACTCCCAGAAAAATATTCAATTTCCCAGGTTCTCCATAGCTCGACCCTGTAGTGTTTAATCCTGTAAAAAGCAGGTGCCGGCTTTCTATAGCAGCCCACGGGAGAAATGCGCAAATAATCACTACCACTACAGCAAGAATCCCGATAACAGAAGTTTTAGACATGTAATTCAATTTGTTAAAGACCGCAAGTTAGAGATTTTTGATTTTTGATTTTTCGATTCAGTGATTTAAAATATTTTCAACATCACTGAATCGAAAATCAAAATATCTTTCTATCCTCCTTATTTCCCTCCTGGTTCGCAGTGCGCTTTCAGATAGTTAGTGTACAACGTAGAAAGATGTATGAAAGTTCCACTACCTTCAGAGATGCTGTGAGTGCGGTTTGGATAGGCCATGAACTGTATCTGCTTATTGTTTTTGATCAGTTCATTCAGCAACATTTCTGCATTCTGGTAATGTACGTTATCATCACCGGTACCATGAATATAGAGCAGATTGCCCTTCAGATTGTGGGCATAGGTGATGGGAGACCCTTTAACAAAATCCTCCCGGTTTTCTTCCGGCAGGCCCATATAACGTTCCTGATAGATGTTGTCATAAGTAAGCTGGTTACCTACTGCAGCGATAGCAATACCGGTTTTATAGATTTCAGGATACTGGAACATGAGGTTAAGCGTCATGGAACCGCCACCGCTCCAGCCCCACACCGCTGTACGCGCAGGATCAATGAAAGCATATTTTTTCATCAGTGCCTGGGCAGCCTGGGCCTGATCGCGGGCATTGAGCACGCCCACTTTACGATAGATGCTTTTACGCCAGTAACGTCCTTTGGGAAGCGGTGTTCCTCTGTTATCCATCGACACATAGATATAACCATCAGCGGCCATGTCTCCGTCGTACAGAAAGTTGCGGCCTGCGCCGATAGCATCTAATGTGGTGGCGCCTGCAGGCTCACCATATACATAAAATACAACCGGATATTTTTTTGCCGGATTAAAATTCGCCGGTTTATGCATCCATCCATCGATAGTAACACCATCGGCAGTCTGAACCTGGAAGTACTCCACACATTTACCAGCGGAGGCTGATTCCCGGATCGCTTTGGCGACAACCTGGGTACCGCTGGTATGACCAGGCAGTTCCAGGTTTTCACTCACCGGATAGGTACATGCATTGCTGAACTGATGTATGGCCCAGGAGCTGGAGGGAGAAATCTGGTATTCGTGTGTACCGGGTTGGTCGGCAGGTGTTATGCGTTCTGCTTTGCCGCCGTTGAGCGATATTTTATACAGATACTGTTGTGTTGCATTATCAGGAGAGGCCATAAACCAGATCTGATTATTGGCTTCATCTATTTTAGCAATGCTGATCACATCATAGTTACCAGATGTCAGCAGCGTGGCTTTCCCGTTCTCTGCGTTTACATTATAAAGATGACGCCATCCATCCTGTTCGCTCACCCAGATAAATTCCTTTCCGTTACGGATAAAGTCCCATCCGGCAATATTATCATCATCCCAGCGGGATTTCACATCGATCCAGGCGCTGTCTTTTTCTTCATACAGCGTACGTACTTTACCGTTAGTAGCATCGCAGAGCATAATTTTACTGTCGTTTTGCTTACGGTTAAGTTGCTGTATGATCAGTTGTTTTTTTCCGGGCACCCATTCCATCCGTGGAATATAGTGCTGTTGCGCGTCTCCGGGTACTTCCATCCATCGGGTACCGGCAGTCTGAATATCAACCACGCCTACACGACAGGCTGAAGGGCTCTCTCCTGCTACAGGGTATTCTACCGGCACGGTAAAGGAATAGATGGAATCAGTATTGTTGATCATGAGGAAGTCGCGGATTTTGGTAGCATCAATCTGCCAGTAGGCAATACTTTTGCTATCGGGGCTCCAGCGGAAACCGTCGCGGCAGCCGAATTCTTCTTCATAGGCCCAGTCGAAAGTACCGTTGATAAATCGGCGGGTACCGTTGGTGGTGAGTGCTTTAGTTTCACCTGTTTTCAGATCTTCCACGTAGAGGTTGTGGTCACTGACATAGGCGGCCTTTGTACCGTCGGGTGAGAGTTTGGCAAACATGAGGGAAGAAGCAGGTTTATCTTTACCCAGCTGTTGCATTTTACCGGATGTCAGGTCTAACAGCCAGTAATCGCCGCGTGTTTCATAACGCCATACTTTCTTTGCGTTGGTGTAGATCAGCAGTTTTTTTTCATCAGCGGAGAAATGAAAATCCCGGATAGGTAGCGCTTTGGCGGTGCCTGCCGGCGTGTATTGTGAGGAGGGTACTACCACGGTGGGAGCTGCTCCGGATAACGGGCTGGCGACAATGCCCTGTGGTTCGGCTTTTAGTATAGCCCGCCCATCGCGGGACCATCTGATTCCTTTTCCTGGTTGGGCAAACAGACTGGTGCTGCTCACTGCCAACACGATGACCAATAGTGTTATTTTCTTCATTGTGGATATATAAAACACAATGGTAGCCAAAATTTTAGAAGTAGACTGCAACAATATTGACCAATTAGAGCAACTGGTTGGAGATGGTTAACTTCGGAAGATAAAAACTTTTTTAACTTTTTTTGAGATATGTGGATAAAAAAGTGATCATATTGAAAAAAAATAATTTCTTTTTTTATATTTTTATGCAATTAATAACAATTAATTAATGATTATCAGCTGGTTATCAGACCTGCCAGCAGCCTTTATTTTTAAATTATTATCCTGGAAAAACCATCTGGTTATGATACACGTTACCTTATCTTATAAAAACCGCGAATTCTTCCAATTTGAAGACACTTTTCTGGCCCAGATTGCCGAGAACACCAAAAAACTACTGTATGCCCTGCTCGAAGATATATATGACCTTCTTGCCCTTGAAAACGGCCATTTCCGTATCAACCTGGACAATCATCCTAAAATAGAAGTGGAAGGCTTTAGTACCGACCTCCGTAATCAGATCGAACGTACCCTGCGTGGTGAATACGATTACGAATATTGATCTATTCCGACGGTGAAGTAATTCCTTCAGACTGTTTATCTTGCGGTAAAATCAGACGAGAGAAATGCAACTCACCTATATACAGGGGCTGGAACTATGCGGCACCTTTGCATTCGCTGTTTCCGGTGCAACAGCAGCTATTAATAAATCCTATGATGTTATCGGGCTCCTGGCCCTTGCTTTCATTACCGCTATTGGAGGCGGGACTATACGTGATCTGCTGATCGGCGCCACTCCTGTAGCCTGGATGACCGATGAACTCAGTAATACTGCGATCATCGCGGCCGCTGTCATCGCTGCTGTATTTTTCTCCTATGTAAAAAGACTGCAACGCTGGCTTAATATTTTTGATGCCATTGGTTTGGGGTTATTCACTATCACCGGCATCAACAAAGGCATGGCTGCAGGGCTGCCAGTGCCGGTATGCGTAGCATTGGGTGTTATCACCGGAGCATTCGGAGGACTGCTCCGCGATGTTATTACCGGTGAACAACCAATTCTGTTTACCCGTGAGATCTATGCAGTAGCCTCCATAGCGGGCGGTTGTCTTTATATACTGGCAGGACGTTTTACCAGCTGCTCCGGCGATATCATACAGAGTATATCCGTTACCGTTATAGTAAGTATACGACTCTTAAGTCTGCGTTATAACTGGCAACTACCACGTATACGACAATAAAAAATAATATTTAGAGATTTTGAATTTTTGAAATATATGGATTAATAAATTTCCTATATTGCTATTATGATGTCTCTGTTCGATAATTACTTCGCGTTTGCCACTACAGTATTCATGGGATTGCTGGCTATTGTCAATCCTATCTCCGCTATTCCCGTTTTTATGGAGCTTACTTCCTATATGGATAAAAAAGCGAAGCGGAACATTGCCACCAAATCCGTGCTGATAGCCTTCTGTATCATACTGGTATTTAGTGTGGCCGGGAAGCTGATCTTTCACGTATTTGGGATTACTCTGGCCGCGCTGCGTGTAACAGGTGGTATCCTGGTATTTGTGATCGGTTATGAAATGGTGCGCGGTAAAAACGAGAACGTCCAGTCCGAGAAACTGGGTGACCAGCCTGTAAAGGCAGATCAGGGCATCAGTGTGGCTATCACTCCGCTGGCTATGCCATTACTGGCAGGCCCCGGTGCTATTACTACTTCCATGAGCTATTCCGCCGCCAAAGACCTGACTCATCTCGCCATTGTTATGGCTGTATACGCCATTATATGTTACATCACCTATTTATTGTTTATCGCCGGTGAACGTATTGTCAGCATTATTGGTACTAACGTTATGATGGTAATAACCAAGATGATGGGGCTTATCCTCGCAGTGATAGGGGTTCAGATGTTTGCCCTTGGCCTTAAAGAGCTGTTCAACTTCTAATTTTTCCCTCCCTTTACAACAATTTCAAATCGTTTCGTGTTATTTAAGCAATGACGCGGACGAAATAGTTATCCAGTTATTTGATAAACAGCTATTGGCGTGGACCACTTTGAGTTTGTTCAGTACACACACATCATCCAGGGAAAGTTAACCCGATATGACAAATTAATTTATTATAGGGCAGTCTGATTAATCAAATCCTCCATTTTTTTAGTTCTACAACATTCATGTCGAAGGACATGTCAATATACTTTTGTGATCATTAATTTTTTTAGTTGAACAACAGGTAAATATCCGTTATTGATTACTAGGTGGATGTTACCGTTCCCTTTTTTCAATAGGAACAAAAGAAATCAATATAGACGGAACAGTTAGCAAAAAGCCGTCCCGAGTCCTCGGGACGGCATGTTTTTTTTACAGTTGAAGTTAATGAATGATAGTACCCTCCTTGATTTCGTCAGTAGCATTCACAATCACCTCATCTCCTGCTCTCAGGTCTCCAAACACTTCTGTGGAATCGTTATGATGATTTCCTTCCTGTACATCCACCCACCTGGTACGATGTTCTTTCAGCAGCACTACATACTTTTTTTCTGTAGACATCACCACGGCTGAAGAAGGCACTACCAAGGCGGCCGCCGAACCATTTACCGGCATGGTGATTTCTGCATACATACCTGGTTTGAGGGTGCGTGAACTGTTTTCTACATCTATCTCCACAGCTTCGGAACGATACCGGTCATTCAGTGTACCTGCCTCACGGGAAATTGTTCCCTGAAAGGTTTTCCCGGGCATGGCATTTACGCCAAAGTTCACACCCGATTGGTTCATCAGCTGCCCACTATAAATTTCAGGCACCTGTAAAACCAACCTCAGCTTATCCTCCTCTTCCAGCATCAGCATAGGTTTATCTCCTACTTTAGTATCGGGGCCTACCAGCGCACCAGGGTGAATATTTCTTTCTGTGATCACACCATCAAATGGTGCTGTTACAGTCAGATAATCACGCATAACACCTCTTGCCCGCAGATTGGCCTGTTCGCTGTTCATCAATGCACTATCCGCCAGCATACGGGCTTTGGAAAGTTCCAGATCGTGTGCGGAAATAGTGCCTGGTGTTTCATCGCTGGTAGCTATCGTGCGCTCATAATTATCCTTGCTCGCTGCATACATAGCAGCCGCCTGCAGATACTTCGACTGCGCTGCATAATATTGTTGTGTGATCTCCGGAGCATCCAGCACCAGCAGTACCTGTCCCTTTTTTACACGAGAGCCGCGATCTACCAGAACACGATTTACAAAACCATTTACTCTCGGATAAATGCTCACTTTCTGAAATGCCTCCAGTGTGCCAGGCAGACGAATACTCCCCGACAACGGCTCCTGTACCACCTTTGCCAGCTGGTATTGCCGTCCTTTGGCGACAGGCTCCCTGTATTCCGGTGTAGCTTCCGAATGACAGGCTGCCAGCGCAACTGCCAGCCCCAGCATCATCCAAACAATATGTATATTTTTCATAAATAATATTTTTTATAGTATTTAAAGATCTGTAGGCATTAAGGAAGGTGATTCCATGGTTGTTTTTCGTTGTACCCTCGCATATACCAGCGGAAGTACCAGTAGTGCAGCGAATGTAGAGGCAATCAGCCCTCCTATCACCGCACGACCCAGCGGAGCTGTCTGATCACCTGCTTCTCCCAAACCGGATGCCATTGGAATCATACCAGCAATCATAGCCAGACTCGTCATCAGGATCGGCCTTAAACGAATACCCGCGCTCACCACTGCCGCCTTACCTGCATCACCATAAGACAAACGTAATTTCTCTGCATTGGTAACAATCAGGATGGCATTGGCCACCGATACACCGGTAGACATGATCATCCCCATGTAAGATTGCAGGTTGAGCGTAGCACCGGTCAGTAGCAAGGCCAGTAAAGCACCCACGATTACTGCCGGCACAGTAGACAACACTACCAAAGACAGTTTAAATGACTGATAGTTGGCTGCCAGTAAAAGGAAGATCACCACTACTGCTATGGCCAACCCATGCTGCAAACTGTCCAGCGTCTCCATCAGCAGACTGGAAGCGCCTTTCAGCTCTACTACCAGACCTTTTGGCGGCACGCCTGCTGCGGCCACTACTTTCTGCACTGCTGCAGTAGCTGCTCCCAGATCTTTACCCGAAACGTTCGCACTAACGGTAACGAACCTACGTGGCCCGGAACGATCATATTCTCCCGGCATCTCACCGGTTCTGAAAGTAGCTACGTCTGCCAGCACAGGTCTGGGTTGTCCGGGCACCAGCGGAATTTCCTTCAGGTCGTTGACAGCCGTCATACTGTATTCCGGCACCTGTACCTGCACCTGGTAAGTATAGGCCACCTTCTCATCCAGCCACTGGTTTTTTTCTGTAAAACGACTGGAAGATGTGGAAGCTGTTACCGAACGCGCCACCTGATAAATATTTAATCCCATCTGCGCCAGCTTTAACCGGTCGACCTGAATATTGATAACCGGGAAATGCAGGGGCTGCGCTATCTGTACATCACGCAGATAAGATATTTTTTTCAGACGCTCCACCAATCCTTCTGCAAACCCGGCTATCTGCTTCATATCTTTTCCTGCTACACGCAGTTCTATCGGAGTAGCAGCACCCTGCGCCATGATCTTTTCTGTCAGATCAATCGGTTCAAAAGACAAACGCATCTCCGGTATCTTAGCTCTGATATTGGCGCGCAGCCTGTCTTTCAGTTTTTCAATGTCTACCTTGTAATCCTCATCCAGGTTTACCTGCAATACCGCTTCATGGGTACCGCTGTTGAAGATATACAGGTTACTGGTACCATAACTGCTGGGTATCAGTCCTACATAGGCGGAGCTGATAGCTACATGTCCGTTTACTGTACTGTCGATGATGTCCAGTACTTCGTGCAGACTAGCTTCTGTACGCTCCAGCCGGGTACCATCCGGCATCCGCAGCCGTAGCTGAAACTGGCCTGCATTCACATGCGGCATCAAGTCTTTCCCTATCCACCAGTAAAAGCCCCCTGCCAGGAGTAAGGCTCCAATCACATATACGCCTACGATGAGCCGGGAACGTTTCATACCGTTCTCCAGCACCTGTATAAACCGGCCTTTGAAACGTTCAAAAAAATCCTTTTTGTCTGATGCTGTTGTTTCCTGATGCTCAAGATGTTCTTTTACTTCCGCTATTTCAGCATTATCGAGTGCCAAACCAGCGTGGGCATGATTAAATTTCTCCGCTTTCAGCCACCAGTTGGATACCACAGGAACCAGCGTTTGTGCGGCAAAGTAAGAGGCAATCATCGCAAAGCCAATAGACAAAGACAATGGCAGGAACATCGCTTTGGGAACACCGGTCATAATAAAGGACGGTGCAAACACTGCCAGGATACACAATAATATCAGCAACAGCGGAAACGCTATTTCCTCGCAGGCATCAAATATGGCGCGCCGAATGGGCTTACCCATTTCCAGATGCTGATGTATGTTTTCGATGGTCACCGTAGCCTGGTCTACCAGGATACCGATGGCCAGTGCCAATCCGCTTAGTGTCATCAGATTGATGGTTTGCCCTGCCAGCTGTAATCCCATCACGGCACACAATACGGCAATGGGAATGGTGACCACTACCACAAGGCAGCTGCGCAGGTCACGCAGGAAAAGCAACACCATCAGCCCAGTGAGCAAAGCTCCCAGCAAACCTTCTGTTACCAGGCTTTTCACGGCATTAATCACAAATACGGACTGGTCAAACTCATAGGATATTTTCACATCATCAGGAAGGAGATTCTGCATCTCCGGTAGTTTGGCCTTCAGTTTTTTTACCACTTCCCACGTCGAAGCATCGGCTGTTTTTACAATCGGGATGTAAACCGAACGTTTTCCGTTTACCAGCGCATAATCCACGGTTACATCCGCCGCATCAGCCACCCTGGCCACGTCTTTCACAAAAACAGTGGCATTACCGTTTGTCACCACCGGAATTTCACCGAAATCCTCTACCTCTTTCTCCAGGGAATTGATAGTGGTCACAAACATGGTATTATTGATACGGATATTACCGGAAGGCGTCATCACATTGTTTTTAGCAATGGCTTCCACTACTTCATCGGCTGCCAGATTAAAACTACGCAGACGTTGCGGGTCCACATTGATTACCACGGAACGGGAATTGGCGCCAAAAGGAGGCGGAGCCGACAATCCCGGCACCGATGCAAACATAGGCCGGATACGGGTAGCGGCCAGGTCGGAAATCTCTTTCAGCGGCCTGTTAGGACTACTGAGTACCAGCTCTCCCACCGGCAGTGAAGACGCATCAAAACGTACCACCTGCGGCGGCAGGGCTCCCGGAGGAAAAAGCTTCATCGCTCTGTTTACCTGTAAAGCCACCTGGGCGGACGCCTCCGCCATATCGGTATTTTCATAAAAGGTCAACTTCAATAACGTTAACCCCTGTATGTTTTTGGTGGAGATATTTTTCACACCATTTACATATAAAAACTGATCCTGCAGGCCGGTAGCAAAAAAGCCTTCCATCTGTTTTGGAGACATACCACCATAAGGCTCTATCACATATATAGTGGGCAGGTTCAGTTTGGGAAAGATATCTATGGGAATATTAAATATAGCCAGTATAGAAAAGAGCAGCATGCCAGCGGTGATTACCACCACTGTAATCGGCTTTTTCAAGGCGGAAGAAACTAAAGACATAAGAATAACTTTAAGATGAAAACCTCCTTCTTTAAAGGCTATTGACCAGCTGTTGCAGACTGTTATCTGCATAAGCCGCGCGGAAAAGCGCTTTCCATGCTTCGTCATGGGCCTGCACCAAATCTGTTTCTGCCCGGTTGAGCACAAACAGTGCGTTGGTTACCTCAATAATGCTGGTAAGCCCGTGCCTGTAAAGGGACATTTGCTGTTTGGCAGCGGCTTGTGCTGCCTGTAGCTGCAAGGGCAGTTCTTTTAGTTTAGCCTGCGCCGTTAGTATATCAGCCTGTGCCTGCTGATACATGCTATGCAACACAGTGCGGGATGTTTCCAGCTCCTGCTCTGCAGCGGCAGACTTCTGTTGTTGTACCGCCAACTTTTCCCGGGTATGTTTCAGATCCGTAATATTCCAGGTAATGCCTAACCCCAGCAGGTAGTTGTAGCGGCTGTACCCCAGTCCGCTGAAGAGGTTTTTATCATACATGTCGTTGAAGGAGCCACTGGAGCCGCGCATCCAGCCGGCTGCCATCAGGTTGACCTTGGGCAACTGTTGTTTGCGGACTACCTGTTCCTGTGCCTGCTGCCGCTGGTACAGGGCATGATAGTATTCAAGCAAAGGATGCTGATCAGTAACACCCAGTGTATCCGGCCTCAGCAGCACGGGAAGATCAGCGCTGCTATCGATACGGGGCTTTACCCGGGCCGTATCCAGTCCGGTAAAAGCTGCCAGTTCAATACGTACCTGATTGAAGCGGTTAGACACTTCCAGCAGGTTAAGCCTTGCTTTGGAAAGTTCCGCGGTGGCAATGGCGCTGTCTACACCTGGTTTCAGGCCGTGTAGTACAATAGCGGTCACGGCGCGCGCCATTTCTGCATTACGACGGATATTATCTGCCTGTATTTGTTTTAGTTCGTTTAGCCGTAACAGTTCGAGATAGTCCCGGATCACTGTTAAGGTAAGCTGGTTGGTTGTATTGCCCAGATCAGCTTTGTTTACATGCAGGTCCTGACGGGCAGCAGCCTGTTGGGAGCCATATGCTCCGAAGTTATAGATCTCCCATTGCATGGAGGCCATGGCGATATTGCCACTCATGAGGGCCGGATTGTTTTCGTTCCGGATACCACCTGAAGTGGATGGAATCAAACCCATGGAAAAATAAGACCCATATATACTGTTATCGGTACCTGCATCTATTTGCTCATGTAGTTTCAGAGCCGGGTACCAGTTATGTTTGACATCTGTAACATTGGCCTGGCCTGCTTTTACGAGAGCCTGCTTTGCCTTTACGGCAGGATAATTGGATAGGGCCAGTTCAACAGCCTGCCTGAGTGAAAGGCTGTCTGCAACTGGTCCGGCGAACAAAGAAGTAAAGGGCAACAGACATAACAATAGCCCATACCTCTTCTTCGCGGCTATATGTATACGCATAAATTCGCTGGAAAGATTGGTCAGTAAAAAATAATTAAAAACGGGGAATCAGGCTATGGGCGGGCCTCGCCAGCTTCTGAGCGGAACAGGGACACTGAGATAGGGATTACAATGATACCCACCGGTGGCATCATCTACATAAATAAAACGGGGAGGAATATTAAAGCTGATGATAGCGCATACCTGACTATGACTATCATTGAGCCCTACCGGACGACGCTTTAATTTTTGGATGGTAGTGTGAAAGTGAGGTGTATGCTTCAGCACATATTGTGTAACACTGAAGCTATGCTGTCCTGCCGTTGCATGCGCATAACTGTCTGTCTGCTCCACCTGTGGTAGCACACATACTGCAATGAGTACAAGGAATAACAGCCTTAGTAGTTTCACACCCAACTAACTTTATATGCATTAAAGTTATTCAATGCTACTGGCTTTAGCCAGTCACTATTTACATTTTAAGGATTTTTTAATCCCAGGGAGCATGTTCATGCATCAGAAGAAACAGATCAGGCATAGCTCTTCCATTTTGAGCACTGCATTGGCCAGTCTGAAGTCCTGCATAGGGAAGCAGGCAAAAGACTGGTATTCATCCAGAGATGGACCGATAGCGACGATCTTCAGCTCATAGTCTTCCAGTTGACGATTGAAATGGTCCAGCAATGCTTTGGCAAAATCTTCAGCAGCCAGGATCTCTTCATATTCTTCCTGTGTAGGGGCCTCCAGGGAAACACCCGCTTTTACCACCGGAGACAACTCATTCAATGCATAGGTACCTTCATCTGACAGCTCTTTCCATTCAAAATCAGCCAGGTTGCCGGTTTGCTGGAGTGCTACCTGCAACTCTTCCCAGATAACCGTCACATTTGGGGTTACCACTTCAGGAAGGTTATCAATCTGTTCTTCCGCCTCTTCTTCATCAAAAATATCCAGGTACAGCTGAGCCATGAGTTCCCGGGCATTGGAGAGACTTTTCAGTTTTTCCTTCATCTTCAGCTCGCGCAGCAAATTCTCCCAGAGATGCACCAGTTCTTCCACATCTTCTTCCTGCATCTCATCCGGAATCATCTTCGCTTTCTCCTGCAACTTGTAATTGTCGAGCCTGTTCTTTTTGATGTGGAGTTGATTTTCTGCAAAAGAAAGTTCATAGGAAGCACAGTTCAGAAAACGAGTGCCGATCACAACCTTGTCCGGAAATATTTCATGGATCACATCTTCTTTCATATCCATATATGAATTGCCACTTTGTTTGCCAAAATTGCCCGTCAGCCAACTGAAGTCTTCCTGTGATATTCCTATTTGCATTTGCATAAAATAAAAAGATGAAACACAAAAGTAGTTTAAATTAGCTATGGATAAGCTGACATCAGCATCAAATAAATAACCATGGAAAAACGGAAACTTGGAAAATCAGGGCTGGAAGCAGCGCCCTTCGCCTTTGGTGGCAATGTGTTTGGCTGGTCTGTGGATGAAGCCACTTCCTTTAAACTGCTGGATGAGTTTACCAATAACGGGTTTAGTCTGATCGATACTGCCGATGTTTATTCCCGCTGGGTGCCTGGCAATCACGGCGGCGAATCGGAAACGATCATCGGCAAGTGGATGCAGCAACGTGGCAACCGTGACGAAGTACTGATAGCCACCAAAGTAGGCGCCGATATGGGACAAGGAGCCAATACTACCAAAGCTTATATCCTCAGGGCTGTCGAAGACTCTCTGCGACGTCTGCAAACAGACTATATCGATCTTTATCAAACACATTATGATACCAGTACACCGGTGGAAGAAACCCTGGAAGCTTATGCCATCCTTGAAAAAGCAGGTAAAGTAAGGACCATCGGGGCTTCCAATATGAGCGCTGCCAGACTGGAAGAAAGTCTGCGTGCCAGCGAGCAGCACGGCTATCCTCTCTACGACACTTTCCAGCCGGAATATAATCTCTATGACCGCGCCGGCTACGAAAAAGAACTGGCCGCTGTTTGCGAAAAACATCAGATCGGCGTGATCTGCTACTATTCCCTGGCCAGCGGTTTCCTCAGCGGTAAATACCGAAGCCAGGATGATATCGCCAAAAGTAAGGCCCGTGGCAAGAAAGCACTCAACTACCTCAACGATCGGGGCATGCGTATACTCGCGGCCCTGGACCAGGTAGCAGCCCGTTATAACAGCACGCCTGCCGGTGTTGCGCTTGCCTGGCTCCTCACCCGCCCTGCTATCACCGCCCCCATCGCCAGCGCTACTGATATAGCGCAGCTCCGGGAAATCATGCATGGCGTTCAGCTCCAGCTGGACCATGAGGCTGTGGTGCTGTTAAACACCGCCAGCCACTATGATTAATACTGATTTTATTGATGCTCCTGATGAGCGGAGATAAAAAAAGAATCCCCCATTGATTGATTCAATGGGGGATTTCTATAAGAGATTATCAAATGTCATCTTTGATCATCAGGAGCATCAGTAAAATCAGCATTCATCACAGTCTGAATTTGATTCCTGCATTTGCTCCCAATCCACCGATATTAATGTATGACTTGAGATCGTTGGAGGGGGCGTTATCATTTTTGTAGAACACCCTTGCACCAATCTGATTAACCTTGGTATTGGAGCTTTGATCAAGGATAGTCACATAATCGACTTTCTTTTCCGCCTGACTGAGGTCATTTAGACCACGGCCTGGCAACTGCTGCACAGTAGCACCAGAGGCAGCGCTAACAAGGGTATTGGTTTCCGTATAAGTGGTGACTTCCTTGTTTTTACTTTTTACCGGAACGTTTTTATACTCTGCTTCCACGAAGATGTCGAAGCGGGGACTCAGGTAAAAGGATACACCCAAGGCTCCCTGAAAACCCAGGGTGATATTGGGCCTTACTTCTTCCTTACGGTGAATAACCGTATGTACTTGTGTACCAGGAGGAATATTGGGCACTGAACTCAGCTGGTCCACATCCGTGTCGATATAAAGGCGGCCCCACAGCGGCAGCACCGCCCCAAAACGGATGTAGGGGTTGACCTTTTCAAAACCCGGGCTCAGTACCAAACTGGGTGTAAAGATCACGGCATTTACATGACCGTTAGATTCAACACTTACCAGTTGTTTACCATTGCCAACCAGTGTGGTCAGATTTTTGGTCATCAGGTTTTTCTTACTGTGATAATAATCGAAAGATGCTTCCACGGCCATGTACTTGTTGATGTTGTAACCGAAGGCCAGCCCCCCTCTGACACCTTCGCCATAAGAGCCGGTGAGCACTTTTCTGCTGATGGTGTCCAGCGGGTTGGGGTTAGCCGGATTAAATTCGGTATGCAGGTCTTGTGGTGGAAATGGGCCAACATTCGGGAATTGTCCCGAGAAAACACTAAACGAATAACCGCCAAATGCTCTGAGATAAAATTTTGAATGAGGGGCAACTCCGGAACGCTCCTGGGCCTGAACGTTTCCTGCGAGTGCTAATGCCAGCATAGCGGCTGAAAACAGGTGCACTTTTTTCATAAACAGTGGTATTTGTGAGATGGGTTTCAACTTCTTGGAAGTTAAAGAATTGTTCTCACATAACAAGCAGCCCAGCAACTTGTTTAAAATGCTTCTGCCAGCGACAAGTATAATCCCTTTTGTCTTGACTCACCAGCCAGCTTCTCACCCACGGCATAGTCTATACGAATAGTCAGTTTGGCATTTTCATCGTAGAAGTAGCGGATACCACCTCCCATGCTGGGTTTGAAGCCAGACAGGGCAAAGTTGTGGTTATTAAACACCGACCCTGCGCCAGCGAAAGCCGCCAGTGCGAATTTAGGCTTCACATCTACAAACCAGATATGTATATGAATTTTCGGATCGATCAGGTAACGGTATTCTGCCTGTGCGGCCAGGTAATTCTGATCGCGGTAACGGCCGGCATAATATCCGCGCATCATCTGGTCGTTGCCTAATTCCGGCAGCAGGTAAAATGGTAAGTTGGACCCCTGCAGGCTGTTGAAGATACCATTCAGGCCCAGCGTGCTTTTGCGGGACAGGGAAATAAAATGGATTCCCTGCGCTTCCAGTTTGAACAGGGGCTCAGAGCTGACAAATGCCGGCGCATAGGCCGCATTCAGTTTCAGCCACCAACCTTTACGGGTATAGTTCTGATTATCGCGGTTATCGAAGATGCCTGTCAGTCCGATGAAAGTAACATGCCCGCCCTCTTTTCCTATCAGCGGCATAGTGTTGTATATACCCTTATCGTCTTTGCTGTTGTAAGAATCGTTCTGATACAGCAGGGAAGCCCCGGCATAGAAATGTCCGGTGATGCGGCGTTCTGCTTCCAGATGGGCCTTATAGCGGATATTATTGAGCAGGGAACGGTTGTTATAGCGGGTATCGTTGCCGATACCGAAGAAATACAGCGGGAAATTATGATAACGGAGGTTTCCTTTATAGTGCCAGGTGTTGCCCCTGGTCCAGATATTGGCCTTCAGATCAATTTTATACTGATTTTCTGTGGTCACAGCCGGGATCAGGTTGAGCGTAGAGTTACGTGTTGTAATATCCGGATGGTGGTTGTCAGTATAAAAAGAATACAACATCGCTGCTCCTATTTCCAGACCTTTCTCCTGAGAATAGCCTAAAACCGGCAATGGGAAAAAGCTCTTTTTCCGGAATGCAAGGCTGTCTGCCGGAACTGTTTTATCTGTTGTAACTGTATCCTGTTGCGCCTGGGTACCTATTGCCAATGAAATAAGCAAGACCGTGATCTTAAGTGCTTTATACATAGGCGCAAATGTAAACAATTAGGCATTACGAACTACTGATTTCCGGGAAGAAACCATCCTAACCCTAACGCATAATCGATTGCATTGTGACGACTATCTTCCGGTTAATCAGTATTCCTGTCTGAGTGGCCCAGACTTTTGCCGGGTGCTACATGATCGCGTACCAGCTGTTTCAGGAATTTTATCTCCGGGAAATGCCCGGCTTCTTTCCGGTCAAATATCTTTTCTTCATTGAGGAAGATGGTATAGGTACCTGCAGTTTCGCTGGGGCGTAAGGTAACACCGCCCAGCTCTTCTGTAAAAGATGTCAGGAGTTCCTGCGCCATATACGCAGCCCTTAGCAGCCATCCACACTTGGGACAATAGGCTATGGTAATAACCGGTTTCATATTAATCGACTGAGATTTAAAATTTTATGTTTAAACGGCAATAACTAGACAAATTCATTTATTGTCGGTACACCGTGAAGATACAACCAGATTGTCATTCCCGGTCTATAACACAAAAATCACACGTTCTAACACACATTTTATCCTTCGTTCTTTTGAATCGTGCTCCTTTATCTTTATTTTTATGCAATAATTAAGTGGACCGTCCCCGAATCGCTCTACTATGTCACAGCCAACAATATTACACTATGCTGCCGGCCATACCTTTGAAAAAGTGCATTTTTATTCCCCTTTGCTTATTACTATTGTCACCCTCTACCAGGGCTCAGCAAAGCGGAATAGATAGCCTGCAGCAGACCCTTAACGCTCACACACAGAAAGACACCATCAGGGTAGACCTGCTGAACCAACTGTCACGCCTATACTTTACCAAGGATGCTGTCATAGCAGCCCGCTTCGGAGAGGAAGCCCGCAATCTCAGTGGCGAACTGGGATATACCAAAGGGAAAATCTGGGCCAACCGCAACCTCGCACTGGTAGAGAATACCAAAGGGAACCTCGACAAACAGCTGGAATACACCCTGGCCGCGCTGAAACTGGCAGAAACACAGGGAGATATCCGCACCCTGGGCATCCTCAACAATGACATCGGTAATATTTTCACCGAACAAAACAGTCCCCGCGATGCATTGGTCTATCTCCGGAAATCCTTACAGTTAAAAGAACAACTCAACGAAACCCCGGAGATCAGTAAAACCCTGAATAACATTGGCTCCGCTTATATTGCCCTGAAAAAAACAGATTCTGCCCTCATCTATCTATATCAATCCGAAAAGCTCAAAAAAGCACTGCACGATGAGCGCGGGCTGGCCTATACCTACGAAAATATGGGTATTGTAGCGATGCTGGAAGAACATTATGATGTGGCTTTGCAGTACCACCTGCTGTCTGCCCAATACTACAAGGCTACCGACAACCAGCCCGGGCTTACCAAAGCCAGTCTTAATCTCGCTGAAGTACAAACGCAGCTAGGCGATCTGAAGAGTGCAGAGAAAAATCTGGACGCTGCCAGGGCTCTCAACGAGAAACTGGGCAATGTCAAAAATGAAATGATCTATTATAAGATCCGCTTCAAGCTCGACTCCGCCCGCAATGACTATGCCTCTGCCCTGCGGCATTACAAAGCCTTCAGCGAACGTAACATCGATTACTTCAACCTGGAGAAAAGCCGGCAGATTACCCGTTCGCAGATGAAATATGAAACGGAGAAAAAACAACGGGAGAACAGTATGCTGAAAAAGGAACAGCAGCTGCATCTCGCTACCATACAGCAACAGCGGGTACTCGTACTCTCCGGAGCCGCCCTCTTCCTCGCATTGCTGCTGATCACCGTAATGGTATACCGCCTGTACAAACATCAGCAGGAACTATACCGGCAGCTGAACAGCAAAAACCAGGAAGTGTCCCTGCAAAATCATATTATCCTCGAACAAAATGCCACACTGGAAAACCTCAACCAGGTAAAGGACAAAATATTTTCCGTGATCTCTCACGACCTTCGCTCTCCACTGGCTATTCTGGAAGGATTACTTTTTCTGTTGAAAGATGAAAAGATGGATGCCCAGCAGTTCCGTTTTTATACCGATGAGCTGTGGAGAGATGTAAAAAATACGGCCTACATGATGGATAATATGTTGCAATGGGCCAGCAATCAGATGAAAGGCATCAGTGTAAAATCAGATGACTTCGACCTCACCCTTCTGCTCAACCAGGAGTTTGAATTACTGCAGACATTAGCGCGGCAGAAAGATGTGAAACTGTCGCATGAACTGAAGAGTGCCATCCTCGTTTATGCAGATCCTGATATGATACGCCTCGTGTTGCGCAACCTGATCAATAATGCCATCAAATTCACTCCCGGCGGCGGGGAGATCATTATCTCCTCAAAGTTCGAAAACGGCGAGGCGGAAGTGACCATCAGAGACAATGGCACCGGTATTCCGGCAGATGACCAGCACCGTATTTTCTCCAATATATATTATTCCACTACCGGTACCCGCAATGAGAAAGGTTGCGGACTGGGGTTACACCTCTCCAAGGATTTTGTGGAGCGCAACCATGGCCGCATCTGGTTTACCAGTGTACATGGAGAAGGCAGCTGCTTTTATTTTACCGTTCCCCTGTCAGACGAGCAGGATATTAACGCCCGCGGCTATACGGTAGTATTACAAGACAATCCTGTAAGCGGCATGAGTGTGCTGAGAAGATAGTTACGCCAGTTTGAATGCCGTACCGTGTTTGATCTCCGTCATTACAAAGGAGCTGTGCACTTGTGCAATGTTTTCGATGGCCGCCAGTTTGTTGGTCAGGAAATGCTGATAGCTGCGCATATCATCCACCACCACTTTGAGCAGGTAGTCGAAAGTACCGGCCACGTGGTAACATTCCATCACTTCTTCCATCTGGCTGATGGCCGCTTCAAACTTTTTCAGTAGTAGCTGTGAATGCAGCTGCAGCGATACGTTGCAGAAAGCGACGAGGGTTTTACCTATTTTATCAGCATGCAGCAGGGTGACATAATCTTTGATGACCCCCATTTTTTCTATCTTCTTCAACCTTTCATAGGTAGGTGTAACGCTAAGGCCTATACGATGTGCGATCTCTTTCGTATTGAGGCGGGCGTTTTGTTGCAATACTTCCAGTATGCGGCGGTCTGTTTTATCGAGTGTTTCCATGGCAGACGATTTTATCTGAAAAAGAGGCTACATGGCTCCCTTTACAGTCAAATTAAACTATATCTACACCAAAACTAGTATATATTTTCTAATATTGACATAATGCCGGTTCAATTCAATTGCATTTACATAGCTTCGCAGCATCATACACCTGTAATTGACCGATTTATGAAAGATTACCCGTTATCTGTTGCCGACGCAGCTACGCTGGATAGTCTGTTGACCGAAGTGAGGACGCACACACACCATTTCCTGGGATATCCTGTATCCAAAGACTTTGATTATAGTCCGCTATACCCTTTTTTGCAGTATCCGCTCAATAACCTGGGGGATCCATTCGTAGACTCCACGTATACTGTAGGCTCCAGGGAGATGGAGCGCCATGTCGTGGAATTTTTTGCGCGGCTGTTCCGTGCGCCCGCAAATGACTGGTGGGGATATGTGACCAATGGTGGTTCTGAAGGTAATCTGTATGGGCTGTACCTGGCCCGTGAGCTGTATCCCAAAGCCATGGTTTATTATTCTGAGGCTACGCATTACAGTGTACAGAAGAACCTGCATCTGCTGAATATGCCCAGCATTATGATCCGTACGCTGCCGAACGGAGAAATTGATTATGATGACCTGCAGCAGACAATGAGCATGAACCGCCACATGCCTGTGATCATGCTGGCGAATATTGGTACTACGATGACAGAAGCGCGGGATGATATCGGGCGGATTAAGGGCATTTTAAAAGATCTTGCCATCAGGCATCACTATATTCATGCTGACGGTGCTCTTTCGGGCAGTTATTGTGCCTTTTTAGACCCAAGGCCGGCCTTTGACTTTGCCGACGGAGCAGACAGCATCGCCATCAGCGGGCACAAATTTATAGGCTCCCCTATCCCTTGTGGCGTAGTAGTAGCCAAAAAATCTTACCGTGACAGGATAGCCCGCTCCGTTGCCTATATCGGCAGTGTGGACACTACCATCACAGGTTCAAGGAACGGCCACAGTCCGTTGTTTCTATGGTATGCCCTCAAAAGCCTCGGTATTGCCGGCCTGCAGGAAAGGGCCCGGCATAGCTTGTCCGTAGCAGCCTATGCAGTTGAACGTTTCAGAGAAAACGGCATTGACGCATGGCGTAACCCTCACTCCATTACGGTGGTATTTCCGGACCCTCCCGGGAATATCCGCCGGAAGTGGCAGCTGGCTTCAGAAAACGGCTGGTCACATATTATCTGCATGCCTAATGTGGAGACTACACAGATCGACCAGCTGCTGGCAGAAATGACTGCCGCCGCTGTCATGGTCTAGCTTCTGCCACCTTCCGCAATAGCAATGATTTCTGTATTGAGCGCCCGTTTTATCAGGCGCTCTTTTTCTTTGTCGGACGGTACCAGCAGTTGTATTTTGAACTGTACAAAGTCTTTTCTGATCTCCAGGGTTTTGAGAGAGAAACTATCTTCCCGGTAATAGCGTTGATAGGCCGAGATCGACTTACGCAGCCTGGATTCGAGCTCTTCGGGCGTAAATTTGTGCTTATGATCCAGCTCAAATTCAAGTGAGAGTTTTTTAATGTTCTGTTTGGATTGATTAATAACGATGGTGGTAAACACGACCGAATTGGGGATGATTACAATCTCGTCATCATCGTTCTGCAGCACCACGTTGATCAGGGTGATATCCATGATTCTGCCGCGGTACTCCCCGATTCTAACCTGATCTCCCAGTGATAGCTGATCAGAAAACATCACGATCAGCCCGTTGATCATATTGGAGATGTAATCTTTTGTTAATAATGCAATGGCCGCTGCCACGATGCTGATACCGGTGATCAGTTGTACCAGATCTTTCCCAAAAAAGATGGGGACAGCCAACAGAAAAAAAGCGGTGTTCATCACCGAAGTGATGCGATTGATACCGAGGATAAAATTGTCTTTTTCCAGAGGTTTGATACGATGGCGGCGGGTATACCAGTAAAGGATCACCAGCCATGCCATGGAGATCACGAGGTTAGCGCCCAGAAAGAACGTCAGGGCTTCGGCAATTTTATATAACCATGGCAACCCTTCGAAGAAAGCCGGATGTTCGACGTTGAAATAAATGAGGCCGGAGTAGATCAATAATTTTATAAAGAAGATGACCCGCTCACGGCGGTTGATATATTTATAGGTTTTATCGGTTACCATCATAGTTTCCCACGCGCTTTCCGGCAAAAGTACAAAAGGACACCGGTTTAAAAAAAGTGTAAACAGCAGCCATGGCTGTATTACTTCATTTTATCCAGTATTTCTGTCCAGATAATGCGTGCAATTTGTTCGCTTTCTACGATACGCAGGTTGCCTTCCGGCGTATCCGTGTGGTCAATCATGAAGGTCTGGGTATGGGGTTGATAATCGTCCAACATGTGTACATCAGGGATCACTTCATAAATGGTCTCGAAAGCCACCCTGTTGATACTGATGGTCAGCCCGTATGGTTTTCCATTAATCATCACCGTTATACTATGACGTTCCATACAAACTGGTTTTGATCCATAATAAAAGCAACAAGGCTTATGCCATATAAAAAGACCGGTGCCGTACGGTTACCGGTCTTTTTTGTATATAATGGAAGGATAAAATGACCACCTATCAGGCAGTAGCCATTGCACGGCGTCTGGTTGTTTTCTTATGCATGGCTGCCCTTTTTTTCGGGGTTGTTTTTCTTGCGGTTGCTTTTTTCTTCATCATTGTTTTTGCAGTGGTTGCTCTTTTGGCAGTTGCCTTTTTGGCAGTTACCCGTTTAGTGGTTGTTTTTTTAGCTGCGGCCTTTTTAGGGGCAGCTTTTTTAGTTGCCATTTTTGGGGTAGACATTTTGGAAGAAGTTATCTTCCGTGTAGTTGTTTTTTTTGCGGCTGTTTTTTTTGCGGTTGATTTTTTAGCGGCAACCATTTTAGTAGTTCCTGTTTTGCTGCTTGTTTTTTTAGGGACTTTTGCGCCTTCTTTTCTGGCTTCAGACAAACCAATTGCAATTGCCTGTTTAGGGTTAGTTACTTTTTTAGCACTACGGCCACTTTTAAGTTTGCCTTTGTGCATCTCACGCATGGATTTTTCCACTTTCTCCTGAGACTTACTGGAATACTTTGCCATGATCTGAAGATTTAAATGGGTTAAAAAAAGAAGTAACAGGTGTAAACGAAACAAATTACAAGCCAGCTGCCAACTGGCAAAAGAGGGTCCATATCTGGGGAAACGAGGCTGAAACTGTGTTAAAAATTCTATGTATTGTGGAATGAATTGCCCCATCAGACGAATACAATGAAACTCAATACCCTTTATACAAAGCGATTCGACCGGTGGCATGTATATTGATCATTTTTCTGGCAACATTGTTCACTACACTATAAAACCAGGATTATGGAACACATAAGGTATCAACAATTCGCGCCAGGCGCCGAAAACCAGGAGAAGACCCAAGGGGACAAACCTAAACATAGTAAAAGAGGTTTTGCATCCATGGACCCTGAACAACAACGGGCCATTTCAAGAGAAGGCGGAAGAGCCGCGCATCAACAAGGCGTAGCACACAAGTTCACATCTGAAGAAGCCCGCGCTGCAGGCAAAAAAGGCGGTGAAGCTGTAAGCCGCAACCGCGAACACATGGCGGCCATCGGAAGAAAGGGTGGTACTAACCGTGGTAAAAAGAAGAATAATGCTACCCCTGAAGAAAATAACCTGTAGAATTTGATGGATGACGAAAGGTGAATTGATATCTCAGCTAAAATTCGCAGTTCGTCATCCGCAATTCGTCATAATTCTTCTTATATTTAGCATAACGATCAAATTCAAGGTTATGCTAGTACTGGCCAAGTTCCTGATAGCTTTTGTAATGCTGGAACATCTCTACATAATGTGGTTCGAAATGTTTGCCTGGACCACAAAAGGGCCTAAAGTATTCAAAAAATTTCCCAAAGCATTATTCCCGGCCACAAAACCACTTGCTGCCAACCAGGGGCTTTATAATGGCTTTCTGGCTGCCGGCCTATGTTGGTCCTTGCTCATCACCGACCCGGAATGGGCCCGGCATACTGCTGTCTTTTTCCTGGGCTGCATCATTGTAGCCGGGATCTATGGAACCCTGACAGCAGACAAAAAAATCTTCTTTGTACAGGCTCTGCCTGCCCTGATAACCCTGATATTACTTCACCTTTCATAAAATCACCTCCCATGATCGATGAAGCAGATATCAGGATAGGCAACTATGTGTCTTACTTCGACTATAATATGGAGGAATCCGTATTTGTGGTGGAAGGGATACTCAACGGGTATATCTATAACTCCGGCCTCCCCCGCAGCAAGATCGCCTGCGAAAAGGCCAACCCCGTCATGCTGGACCTGTACCAGCTCATTAAATTCGACTTTATCCGTGGCGCACCCGAAGAAGGAGAAGATGAAAACATCTACTCCCTTAAATACAACCGGCTTCACAGCCTGCATATACGTCACGAAAACGGCTGCTTCCAGCCGGTAACAGAAGCTCCTGGCGGATTCGTTCCCTACGGGCGTCCCCTCGTGCATGTACATCAGCTGCAAAACCTGTTTCATGCCCTCAGCAGAGATGAACTTACCCTTTAGTTTCCGGCACAAAAACAGCCAGAGAACGGGGAATAATTTCTGCCGTCACTTCATGCACCTTGCCAATATACTCTCCATCAATCTGGAGCTCCGCCCGCTTGCGGGTATAGATGTACACCTTCCTCGCCCGGATAATCTCTGTCTTATGCGGGTTAAAAGGACGACGAATAAATAACATCTTCAGTCCTTCCAGCAATGACAACCGCTTTATCAGCACCACTTCAAAAATACCATCCCCCAGATCACTATATGGATTGATACAAGCCCCTGTACCATATTTTCCGGCATTGGCCAGCACGATCATAAAAGCGTCCCTCGCCACACGGTCTTTCCCGTTATCTATCTGTACCGCAAACCGCTGCCGGTACCACAATGCCTTAAACGCCACCCGTGCATATCCCAGTTTACCCCGCACACCAGACTTCTCGAAATACTTCACCAGCAAGGCATTTAAACCAATATCACTCAGATGGATGGAAATTTCCGCACCATTGATATTCACCACATCGATCAACTGCACCTTTGCGTTCAACACCAGTTCCAGCGCAGCTACCCACGATTCGGGAATACAAAGGTCTTTCGCCATTCCATTAGCCGATCCTGCCGGCAGAATACCCAATGGAATACCGGTATGCAACAGGCAGGAAGCCACCATCTTCACCGTACCATCTCCGCCTACAGCTACAACCCCTGTCCAACCACCTGCTCCCACCAGTTCTCTCAACCTTTTACCATCAGCCATCGGACGCCCTGTCAACAACAGCATCTCCGCCTCTGCTTCAGGCCTGCGCTCAAAAAAACGTTGGACTACTTCTTGCGGAGCTACCTTTTTGGCTACTCCTGAAGCAGGATTGATCACAAATAATAATCTTAACTTCTTTTGTATTTCCATACAGGCCCATTAAGTTGTAGCTGATATGTACTCATCCGGGAAACACAAATATAACGCCGCAAAAAAAAGCCTTTCTCAAAGGCTGTGGAACAGTATCGGCATCAGCACGACTACGGTAGTAAAGGTTTACAGGGGTTACGGATACGATGGACAATTACAGCTCTTCGGGCATGTACTGACCCGCAGTCCTGCACCGGAAGCCCGTTCCCGTGGCAATGTATGGCTGCATATCTGGTCGTTGCTGCGGTTGTTTATGGTACACCCCCAACCTAATGCTGCTGTACAACTGGAATGGCAGGGCAAAACCATCTCTGCCCGTACCGCAGATGATGGCTTCTTTCATTTTCAGTGGCAGCCCGAATATCCTACCACTGCCGGCTGGCATCCGGTAACGGTCACCCACATCCAACAAAATGCTGTTATCGCAACCGGGTACGGGGAACTGTATATTCCACATCGTACACAGTACGGCTGCATATCCGACATAGACGATACCTTTCTTATCTCCCATTCCAGTCATCTCTATAAAAAACTCTATGTACTACTCACCCATAATGCCAGCAGCAGAAAACCTTTTGAAGGAGTAGTACACCATTATCAGCTCCTGAGCCACGGACACACTACCCCGGCCTTCCCCAATCCCTTCTTTTATGTGAGCAGCAGTGAATGGAACCTGTATGGTTATATCCGCGAATTTGCTGATGCATGGCAATTACCACAAGGTGTGTATCTGCTCAACCAGCTGAAACGTTTCACCCAACTGGTCAATACCGGACGGGGAAAACACAATACCAAATTCACCCGTATTGCGCGTATACTGGAGAGTTACCCCCACATACCCTTTGTGCTGCTGGGCGATGATACCCAGCAGGATCCCTATATCTACGAAGCAATAGCCCGCCATTTTCCGCAGCGGATACTCTGTGTATATCTCCGGCATGTCAGCCATAAAAACAAAGCAGCTGTACAAGTGGTAGTCAGTAACCTGCAAACACTAGGTATCGCCTGCTGTTACTTTCAGCACAGCGCAGAAGCCATCGCACATTCCCGACAGGCAGGTCTTATTCCTCCGCTGTTGCCTTCTTCGTAACAACGGTTGCTGAAAAATGCGCTGTCACCGGAATGTTACGGATAGTGTATTGCGAGGCTGGTAAATACTCCTCCACCATCGGCAAAGAAGGTGCATAATGATAACTTCCGCCCGGACGCAAGGCCTGAAGGATTTCCATGTATTTATGGGCATAACGCGCGCAATCAGGACTGTTGCGGTGATGATGATGCAGGAAATGATTTGAGAAAGATAAATTGGAAACAATGGTATCCCAGTAACCGGGCGACAGAGAAAAATCCAGCCAGTCGCCTACTTGCAGGAATGCTGCCGGAGTAGCAATAAAACGATCTACTCCGTAAGCCTCAATACCCTGGCTACGCAGGTATTTTACCAGATATGCCTGTGGACCACAACCGATGTCCAGCAAAGGCCCTTTAATACCACTGGTGTTTAGTTGCAATACCTCCAGTTGCAGCACAGCTTCATATTCCGCACATACTACAGGCTCCAGCTGTCTTCCTGCAACAGCAAAGGTCTTTTCAGTAAAAGGATTCGAAGTTCTCAGCCATTCGCGCAACCGTGCACTATGTCTGGCTGACAGTATAGTTTCATCTACCCTGCGGTCTTTTACAGCGCCAATGATATCCTCCACCAGCCTGGCATACACCTGTTGTAATGAATCGGTATGTGTTGTTGAAATATCTAGATATTGGTTAGTATGACAGAAGGCCTTCCTCGCCTGCATGGTGAGGTAGCTGACTATCTCCCGGCTTTTGTGCGTATCCTCCAGGGCCAGTATTTCCTCCGGGCAGTCTGTCAGCAGCTCGCGGGTAAAGCGAGTCCAGGGCAATACAGCAGCAGATCCCTGGTAATAAAGATTACGATGGGCATGTTGATGATACTGGGAGTCGATGCTTTGCAATATTCGTGGAGAGATCATCTTACAAAGATAAGCGGAAAAACAGGCATTTCGACTGGCTTTAAATGTTATAGCGGGATGACAGCCAACAGGCCGCGCATCCCGCTATAATGATGTAAGAGTAAGTATACATTTGCTGGGTTTATATAACCCTCATGCATACACGATTTTATCAATGTCTGCTGTGCAACAATTTGTCTACTACCTGATGGAAAGAGCCGGCATTAGTCACTTCTCCGTCGTTCACAAAAAAGATCTCGTCTGCATTTTCGATCGTATTAAGGCGATGCGCGATGATCACACGGGTAGTGCTGACAGGCAGTTTTTCCAGGATCTCTCCCAGTAGCTTTTCTGTCACCGTATCGATGTTGGCAGTGGCTTCATCGAGTATCAGCAGGTCTGGCTTACGCAGCACAGCCCTCATAAAAGCAATCAGCTGTTTTTGTCCCAGACTCACACCTTCTCCTGTTGATTGCACGGGAGTTTCCAGACCCTGCTCAAATATCGCGAGCAACTTCTCCAGATTGGCTGCCCTGATCACTTCTTCCAGCTGAGCGTTGGAATAATTTTCATATTCCTGGTTGCCATACAGGATATTGTCCCGTACGGTACCGGTGAACAGGAACGGGTCCTGTAAAATAAACCCGATTCTGCGCGTACGTTCTTCGGGGCTATAGGCCCTGATATCCTTCCCATCCAGCAGCACCTTGCCTTTTACAGGATCATACAAACGCGCGATCAATGATGCTGTGGTTGTTTTACCACCGCCAGTGGGGCCTACCAGCGCATATGTTTTACCTTTCTCCAGGCTGAAGTTGATATTATGCAGTATTTCACGGCCTTCCGGATAACCGAAGTGTACCTGTTTCAGTTCCAGTAAAGGCGCACCTGACTGCCGGGTATGGTCTTCAATGGTGATCATATTGTTTTCCAGGTCCAGTATTTCCGAGATACGCTCCCATCCTGCCATAGCCGTCTGGAAGTTGGCCCACAGGGCCGCCAGTTGGCGCAATGGGCTATAGAAATAGTTGGCATACGCCAGATAACTCACCAGTAGCCCGATGGTGAATTGGCCGGCAGCGATCAGATAAATGCCATATGCCAGCACCATAAGCTGCGCTATACTCGACAACAAGGTGTAGAAGGGCAGGAAAATATTGTTGGCAATACCTACCGCAGCAGCTGTTTTGAAATTCTTTTTGTTGGCCTCGTTAAAGCGGTCCATAAAATAATCCCGGCGCCCGAAAGCCACGATTACTTTAAAGTTACTCAGGCTTTCCTGTATCTCAGCGCTCAGTCCGCCCACTGTTTTCAGGTTCTGCGCATTTTTCTTTTTCACCCAGGGAGATAGTAAGCGTGTAAAGACGAGGATGATCAGCGCTGGTAACAAGGACACCAGTCCCAGTTTTATATTCAATATCAACAGGAATATACCGGCTCCGGTCATGGTGATGATACTTCCTACAAACTGCATCAGAGACTGGGAAAAGAACTGATTGAGTTTATCGGTATCGTTGTTGACGCGTGAGATCAGATCACCTGCTTTGTTCTGGTTAAAGAAAGCTACAGGCAGATGCTGCAATTTATGAAAGATGGTATTACGCAGGGAATACAGGGTGCGCTGCCCTACAGTGCCCATCAGTTTTGTTTGCAGGAAACTGATACCAAAAGCAGCGAGGTATATAGCTAAGAGGATACCAGAATATACCAGTACACCATGATATTGTTTGTGCATTACATAAGTATCAATGGCGTAGGCTGTCAGCAATGGGCCCAGCAAGCTAAGGCCGGAGTTGCCGATAGTAGCCAGCAATGCCAGCGCCAGTCTCTTTTTTTCATGAGAGATCAGCTTCAGCAGGCTTTTAAAGGCGGCATAGTTAGACAGTCCTTTTCCCTGAACGGGTTTGCTAAGATTGTAATTCATAGTTGCTGGTGCTTTGCTGAGAGTTAAAAATTTGTACGTAATCAGGACTGCTTTCCATCAGTTCTTCGTGGGTGCCGGCAGCGATCATTTCGCCCTGCATCAGCAGAATAATTTTATCGTAATGGGTTACTGCACCTATCTTCTGGGTTACAGACACCAGTGTCAGGTCAGGATAATTACGGTGTACGTTGGCCAGTATTTTCCGTTCGGTATGTGTGTCTACCCTTGCGGTGAAGTCATCCAGCAATAGTATTTTAGGATTGAGAGCCAGTGCACGGGCCAGCATGAGACGTTGTTTCTGTCCGCCGGAAAGACTGACACCTCTTTCAGATACAATAGTACTGAGTTTTTCAGGCAGCATATCCGTAAACTCCTTTACTTCAGCTGTGGTGATAGCCTTCTCCAGGGAGGCGTCTGTTACCACATCACTGAAAGCTATGTTTTCCCGCACGCTCATATTGAAGATCACACTATCCTGAAATACAAAGCCGACCTGCTGGTGAAATGATTCACTTTCGTAGGCGGCAATGTCTTCTCCGTCTATCAGTATTTTGCCTTCTCCCGGCTTCGTCAGCCGCATCAGCAGGTAAAGCAGCTGCGTTTTACCGGCGGCAGTAGGCCCTATGATAGCGATTTTGGAACCGGCTTTTACTTCAAAGGAGATATCTTTCAGCACCGGCTTTTCTCCATAAGACAAAGAGACATGCTCACAAACAATATTACCTTCGAGCTTTTTCTCCATTGTACCTGTTTCCAGCATATCCGGAGAAGCCAGCACCCCTCCTATGCGCTGGTAGGAAGCGGAGGCCTGGGCAATTACATTACTCATAAAGCCGATCACCAGGATGGGAAATATCAGGATAGTCAGGTAGCTGCCAAATGCGGCAAAGTCTCCCATGCTCATACTTCCGTTGATTACAAAATGTCCTCCCAGTGCCAGGATGGCGAGACTGGTAAGATTGGCCGTCAGGTTGATCACCGGTACGAGCCCGGCAAACAGCCGAAGGATGGAGAGTCCAAATCCCAGTGCTTTACCGTTGGCGTCGAGGAATTTTTCGTACTCCCGCTGCTGTGAGTTGACCACCTGCACCAACGCTGCGCCCAGGATACTTTCGTTGAGCACTTTGTTCAGCCGGTCCATGACTTCGCGGCTTTGGAGAAACAGGGTGCGTACCTTTTTCAGTACGGCATAAAATGTAAAGCCCATAACCGGGATGGCAGCAATTACTACCAGTGCCAGTTTCCAGTTGATCGTAAGCAGGAGGATGCTGGCACCGATGATAATAAATACAGACGATACCAGTGACACGATTGCCTGAGACACAAACAGTTTAATGGAGTCTACATCGGCGGTAAGGTTTGTCAGTAACCGGGATGGATTGGCTTGTTCCATCCAGGCATAACTCTGACGGGAGATCTTTTCGGCTATCTGGGTACGCAGATTTTTAGCGACCAGTTCGGAAGCATAAGTCTGGATAATATTCTGCAGATAGGTAAAGATAAAGATGAACAAAGCAGCCAGGCTGAATTTCAGTATCAGCGGCTGATATTCAAAGGAGCCATGGGAAAAGTCATCGATGGCATGCCCGATGATTTTGGGCAGCCATAAATTAAGGCTGTTGCCGATGAGGGCAAATAAAATCAGCAAGGCTATCATTCCTTTGTAAGGGCGCAACAAACCAAAAATACCTGATGGTTTCTTTCCACTTCCGGAGGGTTGTTTCATTTTGCAGTGGTTAATGTACGATAAGCAAGATCATACAAACTTAAAAATTTAAAATTAAAGCTGTAAACACCAGGTAGACGATTTCCACTTTAAAATATTGTAACGGTATAAAATAAATTTTTCACCGGTGGAATTTATGATCCGGCACAGGGCTAAAAAGCGCTACCGGAAACGCTTCTGTACCTGACAGTACCAGCCGGCCGTTTTGCTGGGTGAGTATTTCGCCGGTAAATACATTTTTCCATTTCAGCGGGGAATTGGCTGGCATGGGCAAAGGGGCCAGGTCATGTTTGCTACCGGCATGTGCGGCGGGCAACAGCGGGGCCACCACTATGCACCAATCCTGCCGGTATTTGCGTGCATAGGCGATCTGGCTGTTTCTGTCCCCGCTGCTAAGGGGTATATATTCCCCATGGATAAACATAGCGGGATGTGCATTTCTGAACTGTAAAGCTTTCCAGATCAGGTATAATTTCTCTCTTCCTACAGCGGCTTTGGTACCGGTATGTTCCCGGGGCCAGTTATGGCCATGTGTATCTCCCTCCTGCCAGGCGGCCAGCAGCTTACGGCGCAGGGTATAGTTCACACTATGACGGCCGTCGCCGTTCCCTGCACTGAAGTCCCACAGTTCACACCCCTGATAAATATCTGGCACACCAGGCGCTGTAATTTTAATCAGTGTCTGGGCCAGTGAAAACACATGTGCATGTATTTCCAGTTTTTCGGTGAGTGTGCGCATACTGTCCATGAAAGCGCTGTTTGGGTCCAGTATCTGTTCGATAAACTGCAGGCCGGCCAGTTCATAGGCCGTGTCCGGCATTAGCCAGCTGCTGTGGACTTTAGCCTCCCTCACCGCTTTCAGGAAAGCAGCAGCGATATGTGCAGTAAATCCGTGACCTGTTTCACCCGAAACAGGCAAACCAGCGAGGACAGCCTGATAGATAAAATACTCATCGTTGAGATCGGGTGCAGGTTTTTCATCTATCAGGGTTACCAGATCATGATTCATGGTATGCCATGACTGCACCTGCTGAATCCACAGGTCCGGGAAAATGGTGAGGGCATTGAGCCGGATGCGGGCATCTTCTCCCCAGCGGGTGTCGTGGGTGGCGGTGGTATTCAGGGAGAAAGGAGCAAGATATTGTCTAACGGCCATCCTTTCATGAAAGCCATCGAGGGTGCATTTGTTCTGTACCGGAGAGTCACCAGCCTCGTTGTGGGACAGCAGTGCATTGTATACGTAGTAGGCTGTTTCCTGCAGTCCTTCACGGCTAAGCTGGCCGGCAAACTGTGTGATTTTCTTCAGCAATGTTAATGCGGCTGTGGCCTGTTGCTGTTTTTTATCGGAATCCCACCAGGCGCGGATCAGCTCCAGTGCGGTGCCGGTGGCGGGGTTGCGCAGGATCGCATCTTCCACGGCGAGGTCGAGCACCAGTGCGTCGGCGGGAGCCAGGGGCCAGCCTTCCGGGTAAACACGGTTTGCCGGGAGACATACCATAAAATCGCCTAAAGCGGTTTTCAGTTTTGCCTTGTCTGTTTCAGGTAGCACCAGTTTCAGGCGGAACGCTTCCCTAACCAGGTTGTCCCACTCACCGTTCAATTGTTTTTCCAGTACCAGTTGTTTTTTACTGCGGGCCAGTTTGGGATATTGCGATAACTCCGGAAAATGCGCACGGTAGAAGCGTCCCAGCTTTTCCATTCCTTCTTCATCGGTAAGCAGCTGGCTGACACCTGCCAGGAAATCATAGCCGGTGCTGCCCTGTAATGCCCAACGTTCGGGCAGTGTTTCATGTCCTGCCAGTATTTTTTCTGCGATGATATAACAGTTATTGCCAAACAATTCCCTTAGACGATAGATATACTCGGCAGGATCCTGTAATCCGTCAATATGATCGATACGCAGCCCCTGGATAATACCCTCCTGATAGAGCCGGTGCAGGAAACCATGGTACTCCTCAAATACAGTTTTGTCTTCCATCCGCAGGGCAATGTGTTTATTAACACCCAGAAAACGGCGGTAGTTGATACGAAAATCCGCTTCACTACTGGCTGTAAAAGTATAGTGTTGCTGGTCGAGCAGCTCATACAGCAGATTTTCATCATTGTTTACCAGGTTTAACAATGGCATAAAAGCCTGTTTACGGGGAGGTTTGATCAGGTTCTTCATGGCCTCCCATTCCTGTAGTGGCCTTCGTTGCAACAAATTACTTTTCATTTCTGTCAGCCATTCTCTGACCGGATCAAGCCCTGGCGGTAGTATGTTGAGCAACCAGCGGTAGGTACGGGCAGACAAAGGATACAGCTGTCCGCCGGTGGTAATGCCCAGTCCCTGCCGTTCATAACTAAGCCGGATACCGCCATCGGTGATGGTTTCACGTAGTGTCTTTCTGAGAAAGGGCACCATCAGTTTTCCCTTGAGGTCAGCATCCGGATGATGCCAGTCGATATCGAAATAGTTGTAGTAAGGTGAAATAGTACCCCGTTCCAGGGCATCCATCAACCGGGTGTTGTTGCAATGGAAAGCCATATAATTGGGTATAATATCCTGAATCCAGCTCATGCCGAGGGAGCGGAGTTTTACATGCAGCTGGCGCATATGAGCCAGGGAACCGATATGATTATTGATTTCGCGGGGGTTGGTGATATCATAGCCGTACAGGCTTCCCGGTGTTGTTTCGAATACGGGAGAGGCATAAATAGTAGTGATACCCAGCTGGTGAAGATAGTCCAGTTGTTTTTCCAGATCAGTAAAGGTAAAATCCTTGCTAAACTGTATGCGGTAGGTAGCTACCGGGGTAAAGAACTCATTCCTCATGATGCGCCATTTCATATACAACAGCAGACAGGGGCTGCAGTAAAATCGTGTCATTTACAGAAACTTCATCTGCGGCCTTTATACCGGGGCCGTTCCACTCTTCATGGGCAGAGTCAAATATTTTTTTTAATGTCGCCTGGGCCGTATGATAATAAGTTTGCGTTGCCGTGTTAAAGTTCAGTAGTATCAACACCTTATCCTGCCCGCTGGTTCGTTCTATAGCCAGTAATGTCTGATCCTTGCCGGCAGGACGTACGCTAACCGATTCCTTGCTGACTGTGCGCATAGCGGGCCGGTGTTTCCGGAATGCTATCAGAAAGCGGTAACAAGCCAGTAGTGCCGCATTGCTGCGGGTACTTGTGTCCCATCCCAGTCTGCTTCGGGTAAAAGACTCTTCCAGTTGCGGATCAGGGATGGATTTATTGGTATTAAAAAAAGCGGAAAACCAGCGGCTACGGGCTTTTTTAACCTCTTCCACCAGTGCCGGATCGCTATAAGCCGTAAAAAACAAAAAAGGATTTTTCTCCCCATATTCTTCTCCCATAAACAACAGCGGGACAAAAGGAGAAAGCAGTACGGCAGAAGCAACCAGTTTAAGCGCTTCAAAAGAAACCAGGCTACCCAACCGTTCGCCCAGCATTCGGTTACCCACCTGCTCATGGTTCTGGGAAAAAACAATCATCCGCTGACAATCACCATCATCCGAAAGGAGCCCGAATTTGCGTTTGCGAAAAGATGAATACTGTCCGGTATATACAAACGCGTCCCTGAAAGCTTTTTCAAGGTGCTGGAACTGGCCGAAGTCTTCATAGTACCCTTGTTGTTCTCCCGTCAGCCAGGCATGCAGGGCATGATGAAAATCATCCGCCCACTGGGAGGTTAATCCATACCCTCCTATCTTCACCGGATTGGTATAACGGGGATCGTTCAGGTCGGTGGAGGCAATCAGCAGCTTTCGGCGGCCTGACTGCTGCTCCAGTTCGGCCGCTGCTTCAGACAACTCCCACGCAAAATGGACGGCGCTGCTATCCTGGCATTCATGCAGTGAATCGAGCCGGAGGCCGTCAATATGAAACTCATCGAGCCACATCAGTGCATTCTGTATATAATAATCACGCACAGCATCACACCAGTTGTCATCCAGATTGACAGCGGGTCCCCAGAGGGTTTTGTACTTATCTGTAAAATAAGGTCCATAATCGGGCTGGTAATTGCCTTCACCGCCGGCGTGGTTGTAAACGACGTCGAGGATGACCGCCATACCCAGATGGTGGGCGGTATTGATCAGCGCTTTAAATTCAGCGGTAGTACCGTATTTGTTGTGTAACGCGAAGGGATATACGCAATCATATCCCCAGTTGCGGTCGCCTGGGAACTGGCATACCGGCATCAGTGCTATGGCAGTGATGCCCAGTGCTTCCAGCGCAGGTAGTTTTTCCCGGGCAGCCTGAAAAGTGCCTTCCTTCGTAAAAGTACCAATATGTAGTTCGTAAATGATCAGGTCACGGGGTTCAAGGCCTTTCCAGTTGTCATCGGTAAAGGTAAACGCAGCGGGGTCTACAACGCAGGAGCCCCGGTGTACGGTACTCTCCTGATGCCGGGATGCGGGGTCCGGGCGCTGCAGATGTTCATCGAGCAGATAATAATAGTGCATACCATCGGCCACCTCCTGTACTGTAGTGCTCCAGTACCCTCCTTCTTCGGAGGTCATCGGATAAGAAACCTCTTTACTGCCCAACAGTAAAAGCGTTACACTCTTGCGGAACGGCGCCCATACCCGAAAAAAACAGTCTCCGTTTTCTTTGAGAAAAGCGCCTTGCTGTTGATAACGTGTCATCTTCTCCCGGGGTTGGTTTACGAATACTGATTCCAGCTATCCGGTCGGCAAACGTAGCCGGTACCGGACTACACCAATACAGCAGAATCTTCCGCTGTCACCAGTTTACCATGTGCAGGCTGTTTCATCTTCACCGTTTCAAATATCAGCTTTAACCCATCGCGCAGGGCGTGCAGATTGGATAGTTTAATCAGCCAATCCGCTGCACCGAGGTACTTCATTCTGGTCATATCATCCGGACAAAACTCCTTTGCATAAAATATAACCGGAACATCGGCGAGCAAGGGCAACCGCTGTAGCTGGCCGAGGTTGGTTTTTCCATCCAGAGCAGGCCGGTTGGTATGCAGGAAAATATAGTCAGGTTTCCATTGATGCATTGCTGCATAGGATAAAGCCTCCTCAGGATTATCAAAACAAATGCAGGCTTTACTTATCTGTAACAAATCGAGCGCAAGGAAAAACTGGTTACGGCTATCTTTCTGTTCATCTATCAACAAGCAAGTGATCTTTTTTCTCATTTTATCGGATAGTTTATTATTCACATGGTAAACAAAAAACGGTCTACTCCAGCAGGTCTTCAAAAGAGATGCCGGTGCAAAACTACTACTATATTCCAACGCCCCACACAGTTATTTTTTTCTGCTGTAGATAAAGTTCCCGTTTCGTAGAATAGTCACAACAGCGGCAGAGCCGGAGATCGCAGGAAAAATGGAAAAATAAAAAACCGGCCGTCATTTTTTGGTGACGCCGGTCATTGGTGGCATTAATTTTTTTGTCAGCCCATTGCACTGCTATAGATATCTTCCTGTTGGAGCGGATGATGATTATGGCCGAATATTTTCTGTTTGGTATGAACATCGTCTTCCATAACACCGGCAGATTTATCTATTAACCGTGCCCTGCTTTTTTTAACCAGATAAATGATGATCCCTGCAGCAGCTGTACCTACAATGGTGGATGCAATCAATATTTTTTTCATGGTGATGGAGTTTTAACCCTTGTAACGCGCCAAGACTTATGCCATGAAAAAGGAGGAGGCTGATTTTTATCCCAGGACTGAAGTCCTGGGCTATGATTGGGGCTTGATGTGCTGGGCTATGATTGGAACTGATGTGCTGGGTTATGATCAGAATGATATTCGATATAACACATGCGGATACAAAGGATGATCTACGGGTACCAGTGGATGACCGAATTCCTTTACTCTTTCCATGCCTATTTTTTTCATGACGTTTTCAGAACGTATATTCGTCAGCGTTGTAAATGAAAATACCTCTTTGAGATGCATTTGCTCATTGGCATAATCCAGGCAGGCCTTCGCACCTTCAGTAGCATATCCTTGCCCCCAGGCTTCTGCAATGAGCCTCCACCCTATTTCCACGCCGGGTCCAAAGTCAACTTCATAGGTAAGATGATGTAAACCGATAAAGCCGATGAAGTCACCCTCTTCTTTACGTTCCACTGCAAAAAGGCCGAAGTTGTATTTCTCCAGCTCTTCGCAGATTTCCTGGTAGAAAGCTGTTGTGTTTTCTGGTGTACGTCTGGTCATAAAAAATTCCATGACACGTTCATCCTGGTTCATCGCAATAAAAATCGGGAGGTCTGTTTCTTTCCAGCTTCGCAGCAACAGGCGCAGTGTTTCAATATAAACTTTCATACAGGAGATTTTGGGGTATATAAAGCTAATGATTACTCCTGAGTGAAGTAAATAAAAAAAGAGGTTGTTTCAGCGATGCCAAAACAACCTCTTTTGTGATGTGACCCTGTCAGGATTCAAACCTGAAACCTTCTGATCCGTAGTCAGATGCTCTATTCAATTGAGCTACAAGGCCGTTCCCGTTTGGGATTGCAAAGATAATGATTTTTATTATCCTAACAAATTATTTTTCAGCTTTTTACATCTGCTACTTTTTAACAGTATGTTTCTATTGAGTTAAAAAAAACTGCATTTTAAGATGCAGTGATTTTTAAGTAGTGACCCTGTCAGGATTCAAACCTGAAACCTTCTGATCCGTAGTCAGATGCTCTATTCAATTGAGCTACAAGGCCATTCCCGTTTTGGGATTGCAAATGTAGGATTAGTTTTTATTTAAACAAATTTTTTTTGAAATTTTTTTTTGAGACACTACCGTCAACCCCTACACGAAACTGTGATGAACATGACTATTGCTGATTTACCTGATGCATTTATCCTGATGGCATAGGCCGTCCAATTCAGCGCCAGAAGGGCTATCACATAGAAAGCTAGTATCCCTCCTCCGCTATAAAAGCGCCATCGATGGCAAACTGTCCATTACCCTGTTCAGGTGTAAGAAACTATTTTATCTGCGCCCACTTTCCTGAAAGTAAGGTTAATCCGGGCTTTCATGGGCAGAGTGGATTTAGCGATACGATGCTCCCAATACTGCTGCAGATCTCCTTTCATCAGCAGGAGCGAGCCATGCTCCAGCCGGATGGCATAACGATGGCGGTGGTTATCTTTACGACGAAAATCAAAATTCCGCTCCTCTCCTATACTGATGGATGCGATCTCTGTTTTTAAACCAGGTACTGTGTCCTTGTCTGAATGCCAGGCTACGGAATCGTTGTTATCCCTGTAATAATTGAGTAATACACCATCGAACGACATGCCGGTGTGCACCTCCACTTTTGTTTTCAGTGTCTGTAATACTTCCGGCCAAGGCAAAACAGGGCGCTGGTCTCCGCTGCGTATCGGCTCACTACCAAACCAGGCGGACAAACGCGGCGTCAGCACTTCTTTTTCGTACATCATGATTTTACTTTGCTGCCAGGGAACCGTATTTAACAGCTGTTGTAATAACTGATCACTTTCTGTCCGGTTCAGAAAAGATGGATAGTATTCCATTAAATCCTGCGGGAGCATCAGTTGTCTGTCATCATCAAATAATTTCAATTGCATGATTTCTATTTAAAATTTCTGCCTGCCGGGAAAAGCTCTGCCTGTATCATTTTCGGAGCAGGCTTCTTACCAGCAGGTGGTACTGTTTTATGGGTATTTTCTTCATTGTAAGGTGCATTCATCAGGTGTTCTTCATCTGAAGGCAGGGAAAGCTGGTTTAACAGCGCATTGCAGTTATAGCACTTTTTAATGATGACATGGGTCACATTTCCTTCCCGCTGTAACTTTCCTTCTACCATCAGTAAACGGGATGTCACAATCTCCTTACGGAAACGCTCAAAAATTTTCGCAAAAGCTACCAGATTGGCACTACCAGTTTCGTCTTCAATTGTGATAAAACAGACACCACTGGCCGTGCCGGGTCGTTGGCGTACCAGTACCAGGCCCGCTACCCGCAGTGGCGTGCCATCAGGCCACTGATCCAGCTCCCGGATGGACAGCACATTGTGTTCAAAGAGCTGCCGTCTTGCAAAACTTACCGGATGGGCTTTGAGCGACAAGGCCATGGTGGCATAGTCCTGTACCACATGTTCCGAAGGAGTCATAAGTGGTAGCTCTACCGTCGTTTCGCTGACACTCTCTGATGGCTGTCCTTCAAAAAGGGCCTGTGGCCGGTCGGCTAATGCCGATACCTCCCATAAAGCGTTGCGGCGGTCCATCGCCATAGACCGGAAAGCATCCGCATCGGCCAGTCGCTCCAACGTATTTAAAGCTACGCCTGCATCCATGATTCCATGGATATTCACGTAAGCGGTGGTACGACCAGCTATCAATCGTTCCATTTCATCCTGCGCCAGTCCTTTTACCTGCCGGAATCCCAACCTCAGCGCCCGGTACTTGCCGGCGTGTTCTTCCAGCGTATTGTCCCAATACGAATGATTCACATCTACGGGTCGTACAATGACACCATGCCGGTGTGCATCGCTCACGATCTGCGAAGGCGCATAAAACCCCATCGGCTGACTGTTTAGCAGTGCACAGGCAAAAACATCCGGGTAATAACATTTGATATAGGAAGAAACATATACCAGCAAAGCAAAGCTGGCCGCATGGCTTTCCGGGAAACCGTAAGAACCGAATCCTTCCAGCTGTTTGAAGATACGTTCCGCAAATTCCGGCTGATAACCTTTATTCACCATTCCTGTGATTAGTTTCTCACGCCATTTCGTAACCTGTCCCGGTGCCTTGAAAGTGGCCATGCTGCGACGAAGGCCGTCTGCTTCAGCAGCTGTGAATCCTGCTGCCACCATGGCGATTTCCATGGCTTGTTCCTGGAACAATGGGACACCCTTTGTACGCTCAAGAATAGCTTTTAACTCCTCAGAGGGATATTCTTCCGGCTCTTCACCGTTACGTCGACGCAAGTAGGGATGCACCATGTCTCCCTGAATGGGCCCGGGCCTTACGATGGCAACTTCAATCACCAGATCATAAAAATCACGCGGCTTTAATCTCGGCAGCATCGACATCTGCGCCCTGCTTTCAATCTGAAACACGCCAATTGTATCGGCTTCACAAATCATATCATAAACGGCAACATCATCTTCCGGAATATTCGCTAAAGTATAATGGCGGTCATAATACTGCCGGAGCAGGTCAAATGCTTTACGGACACAGGTAAGCATACCCAGCGCCAGCACATCCACCTTCAGGAATCCCAGCGCTTCTATATCATCCTTATTCCATTCAATATTGGTACGGCCTTCCATCCTGGCATTAAGAATCGGGCAAAGATCGGACAGCTGATGTTGTGTGATAACAAATCCGCCGGTATGCTGGCCCAGCTGCCGCGGAAAACCGATGAACTGTTCCGTCAGCTCCAGGGTTTTCATCAATACCGGATCTTTGGCATTAAAACCTTCACTGGACACTGTTTTCCCCTCTTCCCATTCCTGAGTAAATTCATACCCTGATTTAGCCAAATGGTCTACTGCATCCATAGACAAGCCCATGGCCTTTCCAACGTCGCGTACGGCGCCTTTCCAGTGTAGCTGGGTAACTGTAGCCACAATGCCGGCCCGGTCACGTCCATACTTTGTATAGATATACTGTATCACTTCTTCCCTGCGCTCATGTTCAAAATCGACATCTATATCGGGTGCTTCATCCCGTGCATCAGACATAAAACGGGCGAACAACAGGTTTACCTTTTCAGGATTGATGGAAGTAATACCCAGGCAGTAACATACTACGGAATTCGCCGCAGAACCACGTCCCTGGCACAAAATATCCTGACTCCTGGCAAAGCGCACCAGATCGTATACCGTTAGAAAATAAGCCGCATAATTTTTTCGGGCAATAAAGGTGAGCTCTTCCTGAATGGTTTGTTCTATTTTATCCGGAATCCCTTCCGGGAAACGTCCCCCGGCCCCTTGCCAGGTAAGGACTTCCAGTTCCTCCTGGGGTGTGCGGCCAGCGGTAGTGATTTCTTCCGGATATACATATTCCAGGCTGTCCAACGAAAACTGGCAGGCATCGGCTATTTCCTGTGCCCGTTCCAATGCCTCCGGATAACGCCTGAACAAACGCTGTATCTCCACAATCGGCTTCAGATACCGTTCCGCATTCTGATACAAGCGATAGCCGGCATTATGTATCGTACACTTCTCCCGCACGCAGGTCACTATATCCTGAAGCTCCCGTCGCTCCGGGCTATGGTAGTATACATCATTGGTAGCTACCATGCCGATACGCAATTCTTCACACAGCTGCGCAATGCGGTACAGTTTCTTTCCATCGTTTCCCCGGTATGACCAGGAAGCCGCCATATATAAGTCCGACCTGAAATAGTGCCGGTATTCCTGCGCCGCCTTCTTAAATTCTGCATCCAGTTCAAATGCTCCATCCAGTCCTGCCGGTGGTATCATTACAAATCTGATCCCTGTTGCGTACTTATATACATCTCTTTTATACAGTTCACATTTGCCTTTTTCCGTACGGAGATTACCGTTAGAAAGCAATGCTGACAAACGGCCATAAGCTGCTCTGTCTGTCGGATAAGCGAGTAATGGCGGCCCATCCTGCAAGTCGAGGCGACAGGCCGGAATGATCCGGATGCCTTTCTCTTTAGCCGCTACGTGTGCCCGTACAATACCGGCCAGTGTATTATGGTCTGTTATCGCGATTGCGCTATATCCCAGACTGGCGGCTTGCTCCACCAGTTCTTCCGGATGTGATGCTCCCCGGAGGAAACTAAAATTCGTTGTGACTTGTAATTCCGTGTAGCCCATACCGTTAGTATTTAAGCGAAGTATCCATGTATATACCATTCCGGTTTATGTTCCCCATAATGCCCGGAACGGAATAACCAGTACCTGCCCCCTTCTTCATCTTCCACCTGGTAATAATCCCGTTGCAGTCCTTTTTCAATCCACCATTCCCGTTCAATTCTTTCCGGTCCGTCAGCCTTTACTACCTTATGGATTTTGCTTTTATGAATAAACAGCATAGGAGGATAATCCGGGATAGGTACCGATACTTCAATACGAACCGGTGCCCCCAGTAAGCTGACAGGCCGCATCTGATGCTCCGGCCAGGCTACGGTAGTGGTTTCATGTACATCGGTAGCACTACGGATAGATCGTTCCGGCCAGTGGTGTTCTTCCGGCAGATATCTATGGATAGCTGATGAGCCGATACGGCTCTCCAGACGGTCCAGTAGTTTCATCACCGCATCTTTTTTGTCACCGGTATCCAGGTCCCAAAGGCGTTCCTGTTGTGTAGTAAGACCTTCTACTACCGGTGCTTCCAGCACAAACAGTTCGATGCCCAGGTCCGGTTCAATGCTTTCGATCTTCAGTTCAAAGAGCCTGAACAGGTGGGTGAGATTACGCACCGGAGTGTTGGTACCGATCTCCACACATTGTTGTTGTCCATCTGTCCGGTAGCAGGTAAGACGTGCTTTCCGGAGTCCTTTCTCTTCCTGTTGTAACCGCAGACAAATTATCTCCAGCAGCTTTTGAATAGCCACTTCAATACCATGTGCCGTTTTTATCGGCTCCATGCAGGGAAGTCGCTCCAGATAAGGCTCCGGAGGTGCTACTGGCACCAGTGTTTCTGGTATTCGCCCCAGCGCTTTACCAAGGCGGTCCAGCAGCGATTGACCGAAACGACGCCGCAACACCGATGGTGGCATGTCCATAAACAGTCCCACCTGCGTGAGACCTAATTTCCGCAAACGGTCCACCACAGGCAGTTCCAGCCGGAGTGCCTCCGGTGGTAAGGGACGTAATACTTCTGCCTGGCTACCGGATGAAAGAACGGGGTGCGTGGTTCCGTATCGGGCCACGGCCCAGGCTGCCGCCATGGTATCAGCAATAGCAGCACGCACATGGTAGCCACCGGCCTGCAGTCTGCTGACAATCTGTTCGAAATAGGCTTCTTCCCCTCCCCATAGGTGTGCACAACCGCTGATATCCAGTATCAGACCATCTGCACCGTCAATGCCTGTTATCGGCGTAAAACGATAACACCATATAGCGAGGGATCTTAATAATTTATCCTGTGAAGTGTCATCATCATAAAACAACAAGTCCGGATATACTGCTCTGGCATCTGCCAGTACTGTTCCCGGAAGCATCCCCAGTTGTCCGGCTGCTTTGCTTACAGAGCGGATGATCATTCGTCCGCGTTCCGGCGCCACCAGTACAAAAACCTGTTGCCCTAGCCCCGGATAACGCAGCGCCAGCCGGTCTGCCGCCAGATGGCGAAACCAAACAGACATGTAACGTTTCATATGATCAACCTGCTTTGATATGAACATGCTGCTCCTCCATCCTTTCTGTACTGCTATGCTGAAACTGTTGTCCATCCCAGGATAGCTGCCAGTTGCCCGGTCTGCCGTTGCGCACTTTCAGCAACGCCACCTGCCACTGCGGATACCCTACGCCAGGCAAACCATCATCCGTAATACTGGCTACCGGCGTGATCATCCAGCGGGTAGTACAGACCGTATTCTCCACGTTTCGCGGGCGATGCCGGTGAAGCAGGCAGGGCACTCCGCTTTTTTCCACTGCCAGTTGCAGGCGTCGGAATGCAATCGGGTGTACATCCGGGATTTCTCCTACCACCGCAGCCAGTGCATTACATTTCAGACACTCCTCCACTACCCAGAGCATGTCTTTCTCTGATACCAGATCTACAAAAATGATCCTGTCCGGTACCAGACAAAATGCTTTTAGTCCAGGCGGGAAAAGCGTCCTGTGCACCCCCACCCATATGGCCATTTCAGGACCTTTCATCAAACGGCTCAGCATCGCCGCCATAAACCCCAAGGTGGCAGCTGCCGTTTCACTATTATGACTGATAAATTCATGTGTACCCCGGAAAGGAAAATAATCCTCCGGAAAGGCCCTGTTCAATGGCCCCAGATCAGGATATTCGTGGGAATGGGATGAAAACACCGGCCCCCTGGTAGAAAGAATCTCTCCTCTCAGCCTGGCTATCACCTCATTTCTTTCAGCTGGCTGTTTCATATTTCAAAAAAGTTGACTTATATTTGGCACTAATAATGCCAATTTACCGGCAGTAATAATGCCAAAAAAATATGAAAGAACAAAATAATTTTTGGGCCCATAACCTGAAATTTCTTCGTAACCGGAAAAAAATGACGCAGGACGATCTGGCAACAGCCCTGCAATGCACCCGTACTAAACTGAAAGCACTGGAAACCGGCGCTACCAGAAATCCGCCACTGGAAGACCAGATTCTGATCTCCGATTTTTTTAAGATTGACATCGATACATTTGTTCGACTTGACCTGTCCCAACTGGGGGAACTACGGCTACGGGAACTGGAAGCCGGTGATATGAGCTACATAACGGGAAAAAAAATGCGCGTACTGGCTACCACCATCACACCAGACAATAAGGAGCAGGTGGAGATGGTGTCTCATAAGGCACAGGCCGGATATACCGCCGGTTATACCGATCCTGACTATATCTCCAGCCTGCCGGTATTCCATATGCCACAACTTCCTGCCGACCGGAAGTTTCGGATGTTTCCTGTTAAAGGGGAATCGATGCTGCCTGTGCCGGAAGGGGCATTTGTCATCGTGGAGTATATCCAGGACTGGTCTCATCTCAAAGATGGCACCCCCTGCGTGGTGATCACCAAAAATGAAGGCATTGTATTCAAGATGGTTTACAACCGCATTCAGCAAAGCGGCCAGTTACACCTCGTTTCACTGAATCCTTTGTTCAAACCCTATGATCTTCCTGTCAGCGAAGTATTGGAAATGTGGAAATACAACAGCTACTGGACGAATACAGACTTAACCCCGCAACCGGATATGGATGCGATTTTGCAGGCATTGGGGAAACTGGATGCGAAAGTAGAAAGATTAGTATCTAATACGAATGCAACAAATTAAGGGTTCAATAAGCACTCTATGTAACCAGTCAGGAATTGTACACCATTGTTCCCCCTACAGCTGAGGGAAGAGCTTCTTGCGAATCCCTTCCCTCAGCTCTCCTTAGCCTACCTACTCAGTAAGATACCCAGGAATATACGTAGTAATAATTGACAACAGTAACCTCCTGTGACCCCTTGAGGAATTGCCCTTGTGCAACACAACCTGTTGTCTTAAACAATGCGTGGATGATCATTGTTGAAGAAACGTTGGCTAATCAGTCAATCGGAAACATATGAATATGAAACTACTACTAACCATCACTCTTATCTGTTCATCTGGTTATTTGTTTGCCCAGCCATCTCCGCTATCGGCTCCTGCCAATGATACCAGTACTAGTCGTGTGAAAGATGAATCATCTTTTTTAATAAAAAGGAAACCGGATATACTGGAAAATATCCACATGAATTTCCTGCTGCGAAGCTCACTGGAAATCCCGGATGGAGGAAGACAATCGTCTATCCGCCTGAATGAAGCCCGGTTTGAAGTATTAGGCACCATTGTGCCGGACCTTGACTTCAGAGTCCGGTACCACCTTAACAGCTCGCAGATGCCCAAAGATCTGGACAATGCCCCGGGATCACTGGATTATGCCGCCGTAAATTACAGGTTCGGGAGGAAGAAAAAATGGTCTGTAAACGTCGGAAAACAAGCTGCGTTTGTGGGAAGCTGGGAGTTTGAAAATGATCCCACTTACGAGTATCAATACTCTGAGTTTGTCAACTTCCAGACCAATTTATTCATGATGGCCATACGCTTTGGATACCAGGTGAACCAAAATCATAGCTTCTTCCTCCAGCTACACAATACAGACAACTCATCCTTCAACACCACACAAGCCAATGCAGGATACCCCGCTGATGGCCTGAAGGGCGCCAAAAACCCGATGGGTGTCTACGCCACCTGGCAGGGCAAAATGTTCAATCAAAAATTCCTTACTTTCTGGAGTTATGATATTTCACAATATGCGTCGGGTAAAACCAATCACTCTGTGGCATTGGGTAATAAAGTCATACTGAACAAATTCCAAGCTTATCTCGACCTGCAGTGGGCTGCACTGGCAGTAGATTACATAAATCTTGCTACTCCATCGATCAATAAGTACCAGCAAATGGTCAATCCTGCTTTTACCCCGGTGTTTGCAAGGGATATCCATTATAAAGGCGCCGTGTTAAGAATGGACTATGAATTTATTCCAGGATGGTTCATTACTGCCAAGGGGATTTTAGAATCAGACAGTCAGACAAAGAATAACAGTACTATCGGAAAAAATTTCCGGGAAAACATTGGCATCGTTGCAGGCCTGGAATACCAGCCTATCCCCAGCCAGCATATGAAGTTGTTCGGGTATTACTATTACAACCAGGTAAAATTCAGGCATGTGGTAGCCGATGCGAATGACAACCAGCATTTAAACCTGTTTGCCGTTGGAGTGCTGTATTCTGTCAATGCATTTTAGGTTGACCCCTTTTTTATTTAGCTAACCGGATAAGGGCCTTCTTCAAACACCCGGTCGTGGTAGCCTTTTAAACCAACCTGCTGAGCCAGCGGACTGCGAAAATCCATTCCGCTTTTCAACAACATCAGGATATGGCCAAAATCATAGACCGGTTTCCAACCCAGCTCCATACGGGCTTTGGCATTGTCATATACCCGCTCAATAGAAGGCTGCATCTTCCAGTTTAAACGTGTATACAACTGCTGATAATCCGGGAAATATTTCTGTACTACAGCCGGTGCATCTATCTGCAATGCATGTGCATCTTCCGGAGAGAAAGGTGTGGTAGCACTAATTACATACTTTGCAAAACCTCTCTCCTCCGCTCTTTCCGCTGCGGCCAGATGCGCGCTTACCACATCTTCAATATCTATTCTCCTGAAAAGATATTCATTGACTTTGAGATTGGCATCTTCATAGAGCTCTCTCTTCGATTTACTATCATCAGCTTCCGGAAAAAAACGGGATGTGCGTAACACCATACAGGGCAGTTTATTTTTTTTGTAAAAGAGCCTGCACAGGTCTTCCGCAGCTATTTTGGTGATACCGTAGATATTTTTGGGAACAGGCATCACTTCCGGTGTGATCCAGATAGCAGGTTGGTCCTGTGGTGGCACCAGTATCTCACCAAAAACACTCGTTGTGCTGGTAAACACAAAACGCTTTACACCTGCTGCAACAGAGGCCTGTAGCAAATTCAACGTACCGGAAACATTGGCATCAATAAACTGCTGAATGGAATGTGTTTCTACATGAGGTTTGTGCAATGTTGCTGCGTGAAAAACAGTCTCCACGTCCTTCATACACCGCTGTACAAACCCGGGTTCGGTCAAACATCCAACATCAGTCGTAAACGGACCAGCTATCCTGTCTATTCCCCTCACATTATAATGCATTGCTGTCAAGCTGCGTACCAGGGCCTCACCCAGATGCCCTGAACTGCCGGTAACTAAAATTCGCATATTCTATCATTCATTGTGATGACACAAAGGTAGACATCTCCTATTGTAACGAATAGTGATTTGAGGCACAAAAATGGTGATCTTTGAAGTATGCCATACACTATCAGCGGAGACGCGTATAAAGAAATTGCAGCCAGGAGGTTTTCAGCCGGCCGTTCATTTGGCCGCTTCGAAAACGGTGCCTTTGACATTCCGTTTGTCCGGCACCAGGTACAGCATCAGTTTAACCAGGACTTTGATATCATACAGTTCAGGGCGGATTTTCTCCGGGACATCACCGTACATCATGTACAGGATGTCCCGCATATAAGTCTTCACTTCCAGCTGAAAGGCAGCTCCTGCGCAGATTTCCAGGGATTATCCGGGAGCCAGCCACTCACAGCCGGACAGTATAATCTGTATGGTTCCACAGACTTTCATTCCAATCTGCATTTCAAAGCTCAACAGGATTTTGAATACCTGGCCATTACTTTCCGCTCCTCCTTTCTTCAGGCCATACTGGAGGAACTTCAGCATCCGCCCAGGGATATTGCAGCACATCTGACAAGCGGAGCTACATTTACGGTATCTGAAAAAGCATTACCGCTGACTCCGGAAATCCAGCAGGCACTGCGTTCGCTGTTACATAGTCCGATGGCCGACAACCTGCTGCCTGCCTATCGGCGCAACAAAGTAGCTGAAATCATACTGCTGACCTTTGCATCCCTTGATACAAACCGATCGGTCAAAATGGCCTACCAGCAAGAGATGAAAGCGGTATATCATTTCATTCTGGAGCATTTTATGGATATCCAAAGTCTGGCCGATGTAGCCCGTCATTCCACCCTGACTGAACATCAGATCAAACAGCAACTTCGGTTGCAATATGGCACCAGTCTGTATGAGCTGATACAGGAACGGAAGATGAGCCATGCCCTGCACCTCCTACAGGAAACAGATATGCATGTAAACGAGATAGCATGGCTAATGGGATATGCCAACGCCAGCAATTTTATTCATGCTTTCAAACGACAGTACCAGCAAACACCCGGACAGATAAAGCGGTAATTATTTTATGTTGATAATAGTTTCTGCTTTTTTTAACCCTGTATCCGTTTGTGCCAGCACTTTAATTTTACCGCCTGCACCTTTTTTAGCTTTTATAATAACCTGGGCCATTCCGTTGTAGGCAGGGCGAACCAGGCTACTGAATGATATAAGACAAGTAGCATCCCCATTGTCTGTTGCCACAATTTCACCAGGTCCTTCTATCGAAAAATTCAGATTATCTGATGCATCAGGTACCATCCTATTGTTTTCATCACAAACAAGTAATTTGATATAACACAGATCCACTCCATCGGCTTTTACCGTATTGGTTTCAGGCAACAGCAACAGTTTTTGCCTGGGGCCAACTGTACGCATGGTGTCCGTAGCCCACACTTTCCCGTTTTTATAGGCTACCACCCTTAATTCACCTGGTTGATAGACAACACTATCCCAAACCAGCCGGAAATCTTCACCGGGTCGCTTATACTTCTTTCCTTTACTTTCCCCGTTCAGAAAAAGTTCTGCCATATCACCAGAGGTATAAACATGCACAGGTGTGATACTATCCTTTCTTCCAGGCCATGTCCAGTGAGGCATGATGTGTGCCATCGGGTAATCCGGCCTCCAGTGCGCCTGATAGCTATAAAATCTGTCTTTAGGGAAGCCACATAAATCAACAATTCCAAAATAGCTGCTCCTGGAAGGAGGATTCTTTTTTCTGATTTCCTCCAATGCTTTTTCCAGTTCCTTTCGTTTGGTGGAGTCAGTACGGAAATTCAACAAATTGGTTTCATCAGAATTGAAAGGCGTTGGTTCTCCCAGGTAATCAAACCCCGTCCAAACGAATTCGCCCAATAAATGCGGGTATCTGGCATTTATCCTGAACTGCTCATCCGGAGAGCATCCCCAACCCGGCCAGGCAACGTCATAAGAGGTGACCTGATAGTTTTCATAGTTGGTCCCAAAAAAATACGTTCCTCTGGAGCTTACACATGATGATGTTTCACTTCCCATCGTTGGTTTATTCTTAAAGCGCTCATCATTATCCCACTGTGGCTGTTTTGAAAAGAAATAATTGACACCCATTAAATCCAGGCAGGCAGCAGCTCCGCTGGCTCTTCCGCCATCCGGGTCATTATATGCATTTGAAACCGGGCGTGTGGGATCTTCTCTATGTACGATATCCGTAAGCTCCCGGGTAATCGCCACATCCTGCTGGTCCATCACTTCATTTCCTATAGACCATATTATCACAGCAGGATGGTTTCTATCTCTGTGTACCATCGCTACCAGGTCTTTTTCATGCCATTCAGGAAAGAGTTTGTTGTAATCGTTTTTACGTTTGCCTCTCTTCCAGGCGTCAAATGATTCATCCCATACCAAAAGGCCCATCTGATCAGCAAGTTCGAGCAATTCCGGCGCAGGAGGGTTATGCGAAGTACGGATAGCATTACAACCCATGTTTTTCATAATGGTAAGCTGACGTCGCAGCGCAGCAGTATTAATAGCTGCACCCAATGAACCCAGATCATGATGCAGACATACACCCTTGATCTCAGTTCTTTTACCATTCAGTAAAAATCCTTTCCCATGTGTAAATTCCAGCTTTCGAATACCAAAAACTGTATTATAAATATCCGGTTTCATACCCGGTGTATTTACAGTAGTTCTGGCAATATATACAGCCGGAGTTTCTAATGTCCATAACCTGGGAGCAGACAGTGTCAGGTGCGCAGAAAGCTCCCTGGTACTATCAGGAGAGATTTGCACAGACTGAGGTTTAAAATAAGCGACCTTTCTGCCCATATTTTTTCCATCCGGAGACTCAAACAATTCTGTCGTTACCTGGCTGGTCATGTGTTTCCTGCCCTGGTTTTGTATATTTACTTTTAAACAAACATCAGCCTGTCTTTCAGAAATATTATCCGTAGTGATATAGGTACCCCAATGAGCAGTATGAACGGGTTGCGTTTTTACCAACCAGACATGCCGGTATAATCCTGCACCAGGATACCACCTGGAATCCCAGGATTCTGTGTCCAGTCTTACAGCCACCGTGTTATCCTTTCCGAAATTAAGAAATGGGGTGATGTCCATTCTGAAAGAGCTGTAACCATAGGGCCAGGTCCCTACATACTTACCGTTGACCCATATTTTGGCGTAGGCCATTGCACCATCAAAATCAAGAAAAATTCTTCTGCCTGCATCTTTGGTATCTACTACAAATTTCTTGCGGTACCATCCGATTCCTTTCCAGGGCAGCTTTCCTGTATTTCCGGAAAGTTCTATTCTAAAAGGGCCTGCAATTGCCCAGTCATGTGGCAGATCCAATTGTGTCCATTGATGATCATCAAGACCGGACTGTTCAAGTCCGGCAGGTTCGGGCATTTGAGAGCCATCTGCCTGTAATCCAAACCGACGGAATCTCCATTCACTGTCAAATGACTGTACATCAGCATTTCCTTCTCTATGCATCTGAGACTGTGAAAACACATCACCTGAGGGCATCCATGTCAATAGTAGTACTAGCAGCGCGGTAATCCTGTTCATTTCAAATTTTGCTTCTTATGATGATTATTTAACGGTCATTCTGATTTCTGCTACCGGCAGGTTTGCTGCAGTAGCCTCTAGTGTGACAATACTTTTTTTTGAACCGGACCGTATCAGGAAAGTGGCGATACCAGCTTCAGCATTCACAGTGGCCGGACTTACCAGTTCTGCATCACCTTTAACCGTCATTGTTACAGACATATCTGAAGTGATGGCGAGGTTATGCGCGTCATCCGTCAGTTTTGCATAAACAAAAACCACATCCCCATTCACATGAAACGGCATCCCCATAACAGCGGGTTCCAAAGCGAGTCTGCTGACTGGTCCCGGAGTAGTAATGCTGTAGACTGCCACTTCTTTACCCTTCCTAAAACCTATTGCTTTCAGTGTTCCCGGCGCAAAATGAATATTCGTAAATGTAAAAGGCGGATGATCCAGATGGTTGGCATTACCTCCATTAAAATTATGCAGGTCTTTGCCATAAGGTGTTTCTTCTCCCTTATCCGGAGTATTTGTGGCCAGTGCTTTATCATTCAGCAATAATCTGACTGAATCACAGTTACTATAGACGATCACTTTTTCAGCATCAACCGGCTGGTTCCAATAGCTGGCAATATACACAAGCGGCCCACTGGAAAACGGCATTGCAGGGTTATAGGTAGCTGGCTGCTGGCTTTTAAAAAAGTAATAACTGAACTTCGGTATCCTGAAAATATCCGCCATACCCCATCCTTCAATACCTACTGTACAACCAGCCAGACCATCAAAGAAAGCCCATGTCAGATCACCTAACGCCCTGGGATAAATTTTCCTGTTCTTATTATGTTCCCATTGAAGATTCCAGGCCTGTTGCAACAAATTCTTCTCTCCTGCCGTACGCAACTGTCGGGAAGTACTGTTTCCGCCACCAAATTCATAATCTCCGTATTCCCTTATCAGGAAAGCATTTTCAGGGTATGTTGTATTATCACGTTTACCCGGATCACCATTCCAGTCATCATAAGGTACATCCCAACAAGCTTTGGTATAGTAAGAATCTCCGCTTGTAAAAAAACTCTTCCGGCCTTTCCATTCTTCCCGGGCCACCTCTGCCTGCCTGCATCTGAAGGCAGAATCAGGATAGGTTTCGTTAAGGCTAACCTCCCAGAGCAATATGCAGGGATGATTCCTGTCTCTGCGGACCATCTGCCGGATATCTCTCATTACGTTTTCTCCGAAAGCCGGATTACGGTTAAAATACTGCCATCCGGGAATGGGGTTCAGTACCAGCAGCCCCAGTTCATCAGCTGCATCCAGAAAAGAAGGATCAGAAGGATAATGCCCGGCTCTTATCGTATTCATACCGGCAGATTTTATCATCCATACATCACGATAGGAAGCTTCATCAGACAAAGCGTTTCCGATGTAGGGATAGTTCTGATGCCGGTTGGTACCTGTTAACCGGTAAGGGGCTCCGTTGATCAGCAATCCTTTCTCCTTTGTTATTTCGAAAGAGCGGATACCGATGCGCGTTTTATGTTTGTCTACCGGAACATTTGCTGCATATACAGTGGTGAGAAGCGTATAAAGATAAGGATGGTCGGGATGCCACAGATGAGGTGCCCGGACCGTCATTACCTGGTTAAGTACTTTGCTCTTTCCCCGTTCAGCTATCACTTTACCACTTGTTACAGTTGCAACCACATGGCCCTGGACATCGATAATTTCCTGCCTGATGCTGACAGGGGTATTTTGGTTAGATGAGTTAATCACATCTGTTTGTACTTCAATTACAGCCCGCTCCTTGCTGACCTGCGGATAGGATACGAATATTCCGCCGCCAGCAGGTTTATCAGCTGTAATGGCATTCGTTATATGAACAGGCTGTTTTATGTGCAACCATACATCCCTGTAGATGCCCGAATAATAAACGAAATCAAGTTTTCCGACAGGCTTTCCGGGAGGAACCACAGGGTTTGCCTTGTTATTTACACATAATACGATTTCATTTTTTTTGCCGTAAAGCGCTTTATCAGAAAGATCAATAATAAACGGTAAATAGCCTCCCTGATAACGTCCGATATACTTTCCGTTAAGCCATACATCGCTCACCTGCATGGCGCCTTCAAATTCGAGAGAGATGTTTTTTCCCTTTAGTGAATCCGCCAGCACAAACTCTTTCCGGTAGTAGGCAAGCCCCTCGCGAGGCTTAACAATCACCAGCGGTTCGGGGAATGCAATATGTGGCAACATAACAGTCTTCCAACTTGTCTGCTGTACGGGCCGTAGCACTTCTGCCAGCACCGTATCTGCTGCAGACAATACATTGCCCGCTTTATCTTCCTTCTCAATTAAAAACTGGTCGCTCCAGTTCCCTCCAAGACGCCTGAAGGAGTCAATACCTGCCTTATCGATAAACTCCACTGCCTTGAATTGCCATCCATCATTAAAACGTATTGATTGTGCCTTCGCCGGAACTGAAAATATTCCGGTAACAACCATCACCAGCAACCATCTTATGTCCTTTCCTGTAATCATCTTTTTATGCTTTTACCTGTGAGGGTTCGTGCGCTATCAAGCGAGCCATCTGCATATGGCAATTCAATACGAATATTTTTTTCCATTGAACACGGTTGATAATTCACCTTTATACCAATTCTGTAAAACTCAGGAAATACCCGATGATCATAGATATGCTGGTATAAGTCAGGTTTATTTCATGGGGCAAAATACACCAGGGGTACTTTTTAAAGATGCAATTATTTATCAATTAATTAGTAAAAATTGATCGTTAACACAATGAAGCCGACAATGATTCTGATAATATGTAAGAGTAGAGTTAACTAAAAAAAAGAAGCGGGTTATATCTGAGATATAACCCGCTTTTGTGACTCCGTCAGGATTCAAACCTGAAACCTTCTGATCCGTAGTCAGATGCTCTATTCAGTTGAGCTACGGAGCCGTTTGTTTGTGATTGGATTGCAAAGGTAAGCGTTTTTTCGAAACCACCAAATAATTTATTTATTTTTTCTGCAATTTCCTGGTTTACACTTACTTTTACAACGTTGCTTAATGATTATTACAAGTGAAAATTCAACTCTGGAGCATAGGAAAAGAACATGATCCCTACATCAGGGAGGGGATGGCAGTATTTCAAAAAAGGCTGCAACATTACGTGGATTTCGACGTAAAACTGATCCCTACAGTAAAGCAAGCCGCCAGCTTATCAGTAGCAGAACTGAAGAAGCAGGAGGCTAAAATCATCCTGGATCTCTTGCAACCTACCGATTACCTGGTAGCGCTGGATGAAAAAGGTAAGATGATGACCACCGTTCAGTTTGCCGACTTTCTGCAACAACGGACCAACGCCAGTACCCGACAGCTGATCATCCTCATAGGTGGTGCTTTTGGCATCGATCAGTCTTTACTGGAACGGGCGCAGTTAAAGATGTCCTTGTCTCCCCTCACCTTCCCGCATCAACTGGTAAGGCTTATTTTCACCGAACAGTTGTACCGGGCCTATACGGTAATAAACCGGGAAAAATATCATCATCAATAGTTACATTTATAGTCTAACAACCTGAGCTTATGTCCGTCAGCATCATTATTATTATCGTTACGTGCCTTATCTCCTATACAGCGCTGAACAACTATGACCAGCTGGATAAGCTGAGTATGCAGCCTTACATGGTAAAGCATAACAAGGAATATTACCGGTTTATCACCTCCGGATTTGTACATGCCGACCTGCAACATCTTATTTTCAACATGCTGACCCTGTTTTTCTTCGGGCCTTATGTAGAAGATGTTTTCCTTCAGCTTTTTAATATGAAGCTGATGTATCCGGTTTATTATCTGTTGGGGATTATTATATCCGATATTCCTTCTTTCCTCAAACATCACAACCACCAGCACTATTCAACCCTTGGGGCGTCCGGCGCTATTTCCGCCGTGCTTTTCACCTTTATTATGGTAGACCCCTGGGTGCAGATACGGGTATTCTTCTTCCTGCCTATACCGGCAGTATTATACGGTGTGCTCTTCCTGGGTATTTCTGCTTACATGTCCAGAAAAGGCGGTGGCAACATCAACCATGATGCGCATCTGTGGGGAGCCTTATTCGGAATCGTTTTTCCGCTGGTGTTTTATCCGGAGCTGGGTACCAGATTCCTTGAACTGCTGACACGCAGATAATAAAATCTAATGATAATCTAAAAGGCCGACCAGTATACTGGTCGGCCTTTTTATGTTTATTTTGTTTCGATGCAAAGCACCTGTTGTGTAGCAGTAGTAATTTTGAAGCGGTCATCTATCCGCATGCCCACTACCCAGATGATTCTCTTGCCCGACTCCAGCACCCAGACGTTTTCTTTTTGAGGCAGAGACAATTTCTGATCTATTAGAAAACGGCTCACCTTTTTCTTCTTCGGCATACCGAGTGGATAAAAATAATCCCCTTGTTTCCATCTGCGTAATATCAGAGGGAAACTCACTTTGGCTGCGTCCAGCCAGGCAACAGCCGGAGCAGTGGGAATAGTAGCCAGGCCCCGCTCCTGCAGACGCAGCTGCAGATGGGCATTGCCATAGGCCACATGAGCAGGCGACTGATCAATCACATACAGCGGTGCATCCTGACGGGCCTCCGGTGTGATCAGCAACCAGTTGCGGTTGCGAATGATACGGTGTGTAGCTGTTTCCACATACCGTCCGGATTCGCTATCCAGCAGTTGCAGCACCTGTTGGGTTTGAGCCACGGAGCAACCAAAGTCTTTCAACAGTTCCCAGGCAATGGTTTGCAGCGGAACGGTCAGCTTCAGTTTCAGTACCGGTATCATCCAGGAATTATCTTTCTTTACCAGCAACCTTTTACGATGGCGGGCTACTGATTCCTGATACAACATTTCCGCTTCCCTCATCCGGAAGATGGTACCATCCATATTGCGGACTGCTGCAGGGAACATCTCCTGCATCTGCGGAATAATGTTGTGACGAAAAAAATTACGTGTATACTTGTCCGTTATATTTGAACTATCCTCCACAAAAGCAATCTGATGCAGGGCTGCATAAGCAACGAGGATATCCTTTTCAGCAAACAGCAGCGGGCGTATTATCCTGTCCTGTTTAGGCAGGATACCATGCAATCCGGCAATGCCGGTACCTTTGCAAAAGTTCATCAGGGCTGTTTCTACGCTGTCCTGCATATGATGGGCAGTAGCGATATAGCTGTACCCTTCGCGGCTGCGTACCTCTTCCAGCCACTGATAGCGTAGTTCCCGGGCAGCTACCTGTATGCTGACATTATGCTGTGTGGTGTAGGCTTCCGTATCAAAACGGGTGTTGTATAAAGGCAGGTTCAGCGAGGTGGCCAGCTGTTGTACAAACTGTTCATCCCGCTGCGATTCTTCTCCTCTCAGCTGAAAATTGCAGTGGGCGATACCCACGGCGAAACCAGCCTGTTTGAACAGATGGGCCATCACAACAGAGTCTACGCCACCGCTCACTGCAAGCAGGATGCGCTGGGTACGGTCAAACAGCTGTTGCCCGGTGATATAAGATGTAAAATTAGTCAGTAAGTGATGCGGCATACTTGGAGGGTTAAATGATTAATAGACCAGTTCTTCGTAGGCCGATTGTAATTCGTTATAGGTATGTCTTTCATTGGCAGCCTTGGCCATGGCCATACCTTTTTCGTAAGTGGCGATAGCTGCTTCCCTGTCTCCCACTCTTTCGAGCAGTTTACCCAGATGGTAATAGGAACCGGTATATCCGGGTTCATGGGCTAATAATTCTTCGAACAGCCGGCGGGCTGCAGTGTCGTTGTTTAATTTAATGTATTCCAGTGCCAGGGCGTGTTTCAGAAAACTGTCGTTTGGGCTGGTTTCCAGCATCTGTTTAATCTGTGCTATTCTATCCATGTAGATGATGTGCTTTTACCGGTCGTAATAAATTAAAAATAACAACTATATATCAGTTGTTATACTGATTAAAATCATAATATAGCCATGCGGTTGGCGTACATTAATTAGATATATTTGCTAATACCGCATTTTTAAACCAAACAGTTTACGGCATGAAGATTTTAGTTTGTATCAGTAAAACTCCGGACACGACTGCAAAAATAGCTTTCACGGACAATAACACGAAATTCAATGAAGCTGGTGTTCAGTTTATTATTAACCCATACGATGAATGGTATGCACTGGTGAGAGCTCTGGAGCTGAAGGAAACGGTAGGCGCGGATGTTCATCTGATTACGGTGGGCGGAGCTGATTGTGAGCCTATCATCCGCAAAGCGCTGGCGCTCGGTGGTGATGAGGCATTCAGGATAAATGCTGACAGTGCGGATAGTTATTACATCGCAGCACAGATTGCGGCACATGCAAAAGAAAAACAATACGATATCATATTTACCGGTAAAGAAACTATTGACTACAACGGTTCCGGCATAGGCGGTATGGTGGCCGAACTGCTGGACCTTCCCTATGTATCTATCGCAGCGAAGTTTGACCTCAATGGCACCAAAGCTACGATCAACCGCGAGATTGAGGGAGGTGAAGAGATCTGTGAAGTTTCACTGCCGGTGGTTGTGTCCTGCCAGAAAGGAATGGCTGAAGCCCGTATTCCTAACATGCGCGGTATCATGGCAGCGAGAACCAAACCGCTGGCTGTTGTGGAGCCTGTTGCTGCAGACACCCTGACCAGTGTGGTGAGTTTTGAATTGCCACCAGCCAAGGCAGGTGTGAAAATGATCAGCCCGGACAATGTGGCTGAACTGGTGAAATTGCTGCACGAAGAAGCCAAAGTCATCTAAGCGCAGTCAGGTATCTATTTGTTTCATTTCTAACCAAACGTATTCATGTCTATATTAATATTCGCCGATCAGACACAGGGAAAAATCAAAAAAGCAGCACTGGAAGCAGTACAATACGGTTCCAAAATAGCAGCGCAACTGGGCACTACTGCCACTGCACTCGTACTGGGACCTGCAGACGATACAGAACTGGCTGCACTGGGCAACTATGGCGCTACTAAAGTATTACATGCAGCCGATGCTCGCCTGCACGAAGTAGAGAGCACTGTATATACCAAAATCATTACAGAAGCGGCCGCCAAGGAAAATGCTATCGTGGTTATTTTCCCGCACAACTTTGACGGTAAGGCAATAGCTCCGCGTGTAGCAGCCCGTCTGAAAGCCGGACTGGTAGCTGGTGCTGTTTCCTACCCGGATACCAGCAATGGATTTGTGGTAAAGAAAAGTGTTTTCTCCGGTAAGGCTTTCGCTAATATCAATATCGTATCTGAGAAAAAAGTTATCTCTCTTATTCCTAACACCTACCCTGCAGTAGCTGGTTCCGGAACCGCTACAGTAGAAGCTTTTGCACCGGCCATCAATGATGCCGACTTTAAAGTAAAAGTGGTGAAGGTGGAGACTGTAAGCGGCGATATTCCGTTGACAGAAGCTGAAATCATTGTCAGCGGTGGCCGTGGTATGAAAGGGCCTGAGAACTGGGGTATGCTGGAAGACCTGGCTAAAGCGCTGGGGGCAGCAACTGCCAGCTCCCGTCCGGTAGCTGATTCCGGCTGGCGTCCTCACCACGAGCATGTTGGACAGACTGGTCTTACCGTAAGGCCCAATCTGTATATCGCGATAGGCATTTCCGGCGCTATCCAGCACCTGGCTGGTGTAAACGGAAGCAAGGTGATCGTGGTAGTCAACAAGGACCCGGAAGCGCCTTTCTTCAAAGCTGCAGATTATGGCATAGTTGGTGATGCATTTGAGGTGGTACCGAAACTGACCGAAGCGGTAAAGGCGTTTAAAGGAAAAGGCTGATATCCATAAAAATTATAACAGACAAACGACGTGTGAGTAGGGAGAAAAGGTGATGGACAACTACTGATAATCTCCCTTCTCATGCGTCGTTTGTAATTTATAATTTGTAATTCTCAGCTATATTGGCCATTAATCATGACAGATTTTTTTTAGATAAGGAATATTTTTCTAACTTCACGGTCTTACAAAATATTCAGCGACAACGCAAGACAGATATGAGAAAAATAGAACTGGAAATAGTTGCTTTATCGCACAGCATTACGCAGACTCATTCATATGCCGTGGTATTGGGAGAAGTAAATGGTTTGCGCCGTTTACCCATCGTGATCGGAGGCTTTGAAGCGCAGGCGATAGCCGTGGCTTTAGAAAAGATGCAACCCAGCCGCCCTCTTACACATGACCTGATGAAGAACTTCATGAATGCTTTTAATATAGAGCTACATGAGGTCGTGATCAGTAATCTGCAGGAAGGAATTTTTTACTCCAAGCTTATCTGCTCAAGTAATGATGAGACGATCGAAATAGATTCCCGTACATCCGATGCCCTGGCGCTGGCCGTACGTTTTGGTTGTCCGATCTACACGTTTGAAAATATCCTCAACAGTGCTGGCATCCTGCTGGACGATCCTGCCGGCAAAAAAAGCACGAAGCCGGTTACCCCTACTATTTCTGAGCATGAGAGAGGAGCCGAAGATGATCTGAAAGCCATGAACCTGGAAGAGCTGACACAGCTTCTGCAGGAAGTATTGGAGCAGGAAGATTATATCCGCGCTATCGCCATCCGCGACGAAATCAACAGCCGTAAAAGCAAATAATTCATTTTTCTGACAGCGGTAAAAGCAGCAGAGATATGCACTGCTGGAGGATTGCCGTGCAATGTTACGTACATGATCGTTTTTCCCAACTGCAAGATCAATCTGGGTCTGTATATCACTGGTAAACGTGCCGATGGTTTTCACGACCTGGAAACCGTATTCTATCCCCTGCCGGTAACTGATGCACTTGAAGTTATCGCGCCGGGTTCCCTGCAGTTCACCAGTAGCGGGATTCCTGTGCCAGGCGATGCCGCTGACAATCTGTGCCTCAAAGCGTTTCATTTAGTGCAGCAGGATTATCCGCAGCTGCAGCCTGTCAATATCCATCTTCATAAAAATATTCCTATCGGGGCCGGCCTGGGCGGAGGTTCCGCAGATGCGGCTTTTATGCTGCAACTGCTGAATAGTAAGTTTCAACTGGGACTCCAGCAGGAGCAGCTGATCAACTATGCTGCACAGCTGGGAAGTGACTGTCCGTTTTTTATCGCCAACAGCCCTTGTTATGCCACGGGCCGTGGCGAGGCGCTAGAGCCACTGTCGCTTGATTTGTCGGGGTACTCTTTTCTGCTGGTACATCCCGGCATACATGTTAATACCGGCTGGGCTTTCCGTCAGATAACCCCGCAGGCGCCGGCTCATTCTCTGAAAGAGATGATACAGTTGCCGGTAACGGAATGGCATCGTGTGATTGGTAATGATTTTGAGGCGCCGGTGTTTGCGGCGCATCCTGTGCTGGCAGAGATAAAGGCAACGATGTACAGTCAGGGGGCAGTGTATGCCAGCATGAGTGGTAGTGGTTCGGCGGTGGTGGGCATCTTCCCTAAAAACAAAATAGCTGACATCTTGTGGGATGCCAGCTATCGGGTATTTAAAGTTAATTAGTGCTTACTTTACGGAAGCTACCAGAGCTTTGAAAGTTTCTGGTTCATTCATAGCCAGATCTGCGAGCACTTTTCTGTTCAGATCGATGTTCTTACCAGCTAATTTATTCATGAACACAGAGTAGGTCAGACCTTCTGCTCTAACGGCAGCGTTGATACGAGCGATCCACAGCTGACGATAGTTTCTTTTCTTTAATTTACGACCAACATAGCTGTAGGTGAGTCCTTTCTCGAGGACGTTCTTCGCTACGGTGTAAACATTTTTCCTTTTACCGTAGAAGCCTTTGGCTTGCTTTAAGATCCTTTTTCTCCGGGCTCTTGAAGCTACGGCGTTAACTGAACGAGGCATTTTCTTTTGTTTTTTCTCAGGTTATAAAATTCGATTTGTTGGACGGATCTTAGCGGAGACCGAGCATTCTCTTAACCAGGTTAAGGTTTGCTTCGTGAACCAGCGTACTTCCTCTCAGGCTACGTTTTCTCTTCGTAGATTTTTTAGTCAGTAAGTGGCTTTTGAAGGCCATAAACCGCTTAATCTGTCCGTTCCCGCCAACCTTGAAGGTTTTCTTGGCGCGGGAATGTGTTCTTACTTTGGGCATCTTACATCAAATTTGGTCTGCAAAGGTAGGGAATTAATCTAATAAAACACAGTGTCAGACAAATAAATCCGGGCATCTGCAGAATGTGGATAACTTTTTTAATAGTTTTTTAACCTCCGTTAACCAATTGACAATCAATTTTTGCTTCCCCCATTACCCTACCTATCTAGTGTGCATTTCATATTATAATTATTATCACTTTTTTTATTTCTCTATATTATTTTTAATTTTAATTTTAAAATAGTCACATATTTTAGCCATATAAAGTATAAACACCTGACGCCTATGAAAACATTCTACACATTCCCTCACCGAGACTGGAACGGAGTTCCCGACTATCCAGACCTATGTAAGCGGTTGAAAAACAGCAGTTACTGAACTGGTGCAAGCCTTCAGAACTGATACTTTTTTCACTTAACTGTTTTACACCTATGAAACGACTATTAACCTTTTTATTCCTGCTAGTGGGCTTTGTGCTAACGTCGGTGACGACAATGGCGCAAACGGCGTTTATAAACGCGCCCGACAGTATTTGCGCAGGAAGCTATGCCACCATGAACGGCCTCATATGGGGTAATGACATGACAGTGGACTACATGGACTGGAGCGTATCACCGGCATTGGCTGCCAGTGACTACGAAATACTGTACTCCAATCCCACCAACAATGCCGATCCCCTGCTTGGCCAGACACCAGATGCCACCTATCCAGGTGTGACAGCTATGACGATCCGGCTCAATAAAGTGGGAACCTACACCTTTACAGTCAAAATCTATAGCCCCACCGGCAAGATGAGACAAATCTCCAGATCTATTAAGGTGAAGGATTGCAGTATTACTTCCTGTGTGGGTACAATTAGTACTATGGCCGGGTTCAAGGAAGACTTCGGAACCTTCAATGCCGGAGACCTTCCCCGCGAAAACGCTATTATTAAAGGATTGGGACCAACCGTATCTTACAGTTTTCCCTCTCAAATAAATCCACCCAATATTGGTGATGACTACTATGTTGAATGGTATCACACCCAGGCTAAACCGGAATGGGTGAAAGCCTATGATCATACCGGTAACGGTAACCCACCTAAAACGTACGGTGGCATGCTCGTTGCCAACTCTTCCATCACTAAAAAAGCATTTTATCAAAGAACAATTAATAACCTTTGCCCAGGCTCCGTATATAATTTCTCGGCCTGGTTTATGAACGTTAATGGAATACAGGTTTTTAACCAAACCTGTGCAAGAGCTTCCGATACCAAACCTAATGGTTACCACTACGCCGGTGTAACATTCATCCTTCAGGATCCCACTACCAACAAGGAACTGGCCCGCTTCAACACCAACGATGTGTCCATGAACCTGGCTAACCCTGAGTGGCAACAATATGGCGGTAGTTTTAAAATTCCCCCTAATCAGACTTCTGTAAAACTTACCATTTTAAATAACAACTTTGGTGGTTGTGGTAACGATATCGCGATTGATGATATCGAATTTACTTATTGCAGCCCCGACCTTTTTGCTTATGTAGATGGCCTGAAAGATGAAAAGAGAATCGAAGACCAGATCTGTGGTGGTGCACCCTTAAACCTCACCGCCTACCTGGAACCTGATACTTATTTTACCAACCCCGTTTACCAGTGGCAGATAAGTACCGATAATGTTACCTGGACCGATATGGTGGATGGCACCAAAAATGGCGGTACAGTAAGCGGTACACAAACCAAAATATTACAATTTGGCGCTGGCTATCTTCGGGGAGACCCGGTGATGCCTATAACCTATTATTTCAGAGTAGGTATTACTGAAAAAGACAACGTAAAACTGGGGAACTGCGCCGCACCTTCCCGACCGGTGAAAATCACCATTCTACCGCAACCACAAATTACGGTTACCGGTAATGAAATATGTAATGGTCAGAATGCCCACCTGGAAGTACAGGGGGGCTATACGTCATATCTGTGGAAAGTAGTTCCTCCAGTATCAGGTACCATACTGGATGTCAGCCCAACAGTCACCACCACCTATGAAGTAGTAGGTACAAAAACCTACGGTAATAATAAGGTCTGTCGTGACAGTAACCACGCTGTGATTACGGTATACCAGAAACCCATAGTGAATGTTAAACTGCTGACACCTCCAAGCATTTGTGAAGGCGAAATTGCCAAACTGGAGATTCAGCCGGAGAACAGCGTATACGACATCACATGGAATTACAACGGAACCATCGTTCCAGGTGAAAAAGGTACTTCCATCACGCATATCCCTACTAAGGTAACCAACCTCAGTGCTGTACCTCCCGTAAGGAATATTTATACGGTAACGGTCACGAATGGAAAGTGCGTCCTATCTGATCAGGCGGAGGTGATTGTCAACTCCATGCCTAAACCGAATGCTAATGGGAATATCAAGCAGTGCGAAACTTCTACGTTCCAGCTCAATGGCAGCCAGCCACTGGCTGACCAGACTGGTGTATGGAGCTTCGCAAACAATGATAACCAGGGCGCAACACTTAATAATCCTACCGCTTACAATGCTACTGTTACCAATCTGGCTATTGGTAAATCTGTAGCGATGGTGTGGACTATCACCAATAAGAATCTGTCTAAATGCTCCGCCAGTGATACAGCAATACTGATCAACCTGCCGAAGCCGGTATCTGTTGCCACTGTTGATATTACGCAGTGTGCCAACAAAACGTTCCCGATCAGTGGCCCTCAGCCTGGTCAATACGAAACAGGTAAATGGACAGGACCTGCTGGTGTTACATTCACAGATCCGACAGCTTATAATACAACTGCCACCCTGACTGGTGCTGCTACTACCCAGGACATCACAGTTACCTGGACACTCAGCAATGGCAAATGTGCGGATGCCCTCTCCAAAGTAAACCTGCACCTGCGCCCTGCGCCGAAGGTAACCGCAACTGCCGCCGCTGTCTGCCAGACCGCTAGTCAGTTTACGATTACCTTCAGTGGTTTAACTGGTACCGTTACCAAATACACGGTAAAACCCGGAGTGACAGGTGCACTTCCTGGCTTTACTAATGTTACCGGTAACTGGCCTTCTACCGGCACGACTATCAATGTACCTCTGCCTGCTGGCAGCGCTTCCGGTACTTATAATTTTATCCTGACAGTACAAAATGACGACAACCTGGGATGTACCTATGATGCGCCATTCACACTGAAACTGGATCAAAGCCCGGATGCTACCATCAGCGGCCCTGCAGATATCTGTCTGGGTACTACCATCACCCTGAGCGTTGATGCATCCAACACTGGTTATACCAAAAAATGGACGATCAACGGAGCAGTGCAGACAGGTAGCACACAAACACTTACACACAAACCAACTGCAGCCGGCACTTATACCTATGGCGTTACCATTACTAATGGTACTTGTGTTGTTACCGCCACTAAAGATGTAGTAGTAAGAGCAGTGCCTGTTGCTAATCCAGGTACAGCTACTCCTCAATGTGATAATGGTAACTTCACCCTGAATGCACCCACATTACCTGTTGATCAGGAAGGTGAATGGACTATTTCCGGTGCTGCCAATGGCGCACAGATTACAGATTCACACAATCCGCAAACAACTGTAACAGGTTTAAATGCCGGAACATCCGTTACACTTATCTGGACTGTACGTAATAAATATAATAACACATGTCAGGCAAGTGCCAACATCACCTTAACCAATACCAAACCACTCTCCGATAGCAAAGCAGGTAATCCGATCGTACAATGTGGTAATAAAGTGTTCCAGCTCAATGCCAACGCTCCTGCCGCCGGTGAAACCGGTAAATGGACTGGCCCAGCTGGCGTTACATTCGACAACGCTTCCTTACCAAATGCCAAAGCAACCTTAAGTGGTACTGCCCCTCAGACTGTAACACTTACCTGGACCATCAGCAACGGCGTATGTACTGATAAAGTATCAACTGTAAACTTAACACTCAATAACGCTCCTACTGTAACAGTAGCTGCTGTGAACCCGGTATGTAACAGCAACGGTTCTTTCAACCTCGTGCTGTCTAACCCTAC